>DASVEG010000236.1:0-14283 GCA_036380695.1 Acidimicrobiales bacterium | reverse complement strand
AGGAACACGGCGACGAACGCCAGGCCCGCAGCCACCATCCACACGACCGTCTGCACCCGCCGGACCGGGATGCCGAGCAGGCTCGCCCGGTCCGCGCTCTCGGCGCTGGCCCGCACCGCGATGCCGATGTTCGTGAAGCGGAAGAAGGCGGCGAGGGCGCCGATCACGATGGGCACGACGACGAGGGCGATGACCTCGTTGCCGCCGAACGTGCGGCCGCCGACGTCGAACGACAGGTCGATGGGGGACGGGTACCGGTTCTGGGACGTCTGCAGCCCGAACCAGCGCGGCATCGCGACGGGGAACACCGCGAGGATCTGCGAGACGCCGATCGTCACGACGGTGAGAATCAGCCGCGGCGCCTTGAAGAAGCGGCGGATGAAGACGAACTCCACGAACGCCCCGAGTACCACCGCGCTGACGATGGTCAGGGGAAACGCGACGAGGTACGGCAGGCTCGTCGTCGACAGCATGGGGAGCACGCCGAGCGACGCGGGCACGCCGCCGAGGTCGCCTTGGGCGAAGTTGATGATGCGGTTCGCCCGGTACACGAGAGCCAACCCGAACGCGATCAGGGCGGTGAGACCGCCGACGACGATGCCCTGCAGCAGCACGCCGGCCGGCGGGTTGAAGATGCGGCGAAGGACGGCCCAGTACACGAGCGCTGCGGCAGCGGCACCGGCGACGCGACGGACGTGTCGGTTCTCGACCGCCTGGTCGAACATCCCGGCCACTGCTACTGCCACACGACCCCCCTGGTGCGACGCGCCTCGCAAGCGCCCGACCCTGACCGACGGGTCAAGTCGGAGGGTGACACTACGTAGCCGACTGGTTCGCGGCCAAGTCAGATGTGCAGAATGAACGCGACATGGATCGACTCGCAGACGTCACGTTCGGCGATGTGTTCCGCGCGCTCGGCCGTTACGTGCCCGTTGGCGTCACCGTCCTCGTCGTGCTCCTCGTCGTAGCGCTCAGCCCGGGACCGCGCTACAAGCGGGTCGGGCCAGAGCAGGCGGCCCCCGCGCAGTTCACCCCATTCCGCCCCGCGGGCGGTGGTGCGACGGCGCCGACCACGACGATCGCGCCTGCGCCGGACGTCGCGTCGGGGCCGCTCCCCGGGTTCGACACCGGCGTCGGGTCGTTCGGCTCTGGCTCGGGCGTCGGGTCGTTCGACACCGTCGATCCGTCGACCACCTTCACGGGCAACGAGGACTCGGTCGCGCCGGACACCGCCTTCGAGCCGACGCCCGAGAGCGAGATCGGGTTCGAAGACCCGGGTGACGAGTCGACGCCGTCGACGCTCGCCATCATCGGCAGCGCGTGGGCGACCGCGACGCCGGGGTTGCCCGCGCAGGCGACGGGCGTTCCGGCTGGCACCCTGCCGGTCGGCCGGCGCGTCGGCCGCGACGACAAGATCAGCTACGTCCGCCTCGCAGGCGAGGCCGACGTGCTGCGCATCGTCGAGGACGCCACGGGCACGCGGGCGCCTGTCGGGACGGGCGTGGCGGCGGTGCGCGTCTGCCCCGTCACCACCGAGAACTGGACCGACGGCGAAGGCAAGGCCATCGGCGAGATCAACTTCGCGGAGACGGGATGCGTGACGGGGCTTCGTGAGCCGGACGGCACGTGGGTCTTCGACATGAGCTCGTTCTCGCCGGAGCAGCGCAACGCCCGCAACGGCTTCGCGCTCGCGCCGACGTCCGACTCGGCGATCGACTTCCAGGTGACCTTCCGCAAGTAGCGGACCGCGCCAGCGCAGAGGTCAGCGGAGGTGGGGGAGGACCTCGGCCGCGATCAGGCGCAGGTGGTCGAGGTCGTCGAGGTCGAACACCTGCAGGTACACGGCCGCGGCACCGGCTTCCGCGTACGCGGCGAGCCCGTCGACGACTTCTTGGGGCGTCCCGGCGGCCGCGCTGGCGCGTAGCTGCTCGAGGGGCCTGCCGATGGCGCTGGCTCGGCGCCGCAGCTCCGGCTCGTCCGCGCCGACGCACGCGACCATCGCCGCGCTCTTGCGCAACGTCGCAGGATCGCGCCCTTCGGCTTCGCACGCCGCGTCGACGCGTTCGAACAGTTGCTTCGCGATGTCGGCGGTGTGCGGGAACGGCGGTGCGTTGAACTCGTTGGCGTAGCGCGCCGCGAGCTGGGGCGTGCGCTTCGGGCCGCCGCCCCCGACGATGATCGGCGGGTGCGGATGCTGCACGGGTTTGGGCAGCGCGGGCGAGTCGGTCACGGAGTAGTGACGGCCGTCGTACGAGAACCGCTCGCCGGCGGGCTGGGTCCACAGCCCCCGCACGATCGCGAGCTGTTCCTCCAGGCGGTCGAACCGCTCAGGCAACGACTCGGGGAACGGGATCGCGTACGCGGCGTGCTCCTGGCCGAACCAGCCGGCGCCCAAGCCGAGCTCGACCCTGCCGCGGCTCATGGCGTCGACCTGGGCCACCTGGATCGCGAGGATGCCCGGCCAGCGGAACGTCGCCGAGCTCACCAGCGTGCCGAGCCGGATCGTCGACGTCTCGCGTGCGATGCCAGCCAGCGTCGTCCAAGCGTCCGTTGGCCCCGGCAGCCCGTCGCCCTGACCCATGTGGTGGTAGTGGTCCGACCGGAAGAAGGCGTCGAACCCTGCGGCCTCTGAGGCCTGCGCGACCGCGAGCAATTGGTCGTACGAGGCGCCTTGCTGCGGCTCGGTGAAGACGCGGAGGAGCATGCGCGGCGACGCTACTCAGGCGCGGTGTCGGCGACGCGCGCCGCGGCGTTCAGGTGGTCGACGAGGTGCTCCAGCCGCGAGTGCGCGTTGAGGCCACTGGTCGACGGCATCACGTACGCCGGCCGCCCTCCGAAGGTCCGCGGCTGCACGCCGGGCATGGCCTGCTTGTCGATCGCCGCGCGCCATCCCTCTAGCCCGACGAAGACCACTGCTCGTGGGCGCAGCCACTCGACGAGGCGCTCGACCCTCGCCGCGCCGGCGCGGTACTCGCCGGTCGTCAGCTCTGCGGACGCGGCGGTCGCCCGCTTGCAGAGGTCGGTCATGCCGACGCGGTCGACGAGCAGCGCGTGTTCGGTGTCGCGCTCCCGCGACACGAGGCCGGCCTCGGTCGCGGCGCGCCAGAACCGGTTGCTCGGGCGTGCGAACCCGACGCCCCGCTCGGCCGCGTAGACCGACGGGTTCAGCCCGCACACCAGCAGTCGCATCCCTTCGTCGACGGTGTCCGGCAGCGACAACGCTCGCGTAGCTCGAACGCGCGCGACGCCCCCATCGACGTCGACGGCGTCCACGTCGAACCCAGCGCCGGTCACGACGTCGCGCAGGGCGTCCTCCGCCCATCCCTGCACGCGGAGGTCGACCGGCGCACCGGGCTCGATCGCCCAGTGGAGGCGAGCGAGCGCCATGGGCAGTTCGGCCGCCGGCACGTCGAGGTCGTTCACCGCGAACCCCCGGCCCGCGGCTCGCTTCCGGTCACGAACCGACACACTGCGTCGGTTCGTGGCCAAAAGCGAGCGGCGTTGGCGCGGCGGGCGGCGGCGAGCGGGAGGCGCGGCGCCTTACCAGCCGGCGGTAGCGCCGCCGAGGGAGCGCGGATCGTCCGCTCCGGCGAGCGTCGAGCCGTCGGGAGACCGTGCGATGAGGTGGGCGTGCCCGGCGTCGGCCGACCATGGGCGCAGCCGCACGACCTCGTGACCGCGAGCGGCCAACCCTTCGAACCACGCGTCGGGGGCGTGCGCGTCGACGGCGACGGTCACGCGGCCGCCGTCGTCCCACACCCCCAGCCCGGGCGACGCGCCCGCCAGCACGAACCGGGGCGCGGCGATGGCGTCGCCCACGCCAGGACCCCACCGGCCCGCGTCGCCGACCGACGAGCCGCCGGGGCCGTAGCGCCGCGCCAGCAGCTGCAGCAACACCTGCGGCTGGCTGTCGCCGCCCATCGTGCCGAGCACGCAGTCGAACGACCCGTCCGGCATCGTCACCATCGCCGGCGACAGCGTGTGCGGCGGCCGCCGCCCCGGCCCGTACTCGGCAGGATGGCCGGGCTGCAGCGAGAACCCGGCGCCGCGGTTCTGCAGGAAGATCCGCACGCCGGGCACGACGAGGAGCGACCCGAAGCCCTGGTAGTTCGACTGGATGAGCGACACCGCCATCCCGTCGCGCCGGTCGGCGGCGCAGAGGTAGATCGTGCCGCCCTCGCCGAAGGTTCCGGCCAGCTCGCGGGCCGCGCCGTCCCGCGAAATCGCCGCGGCCCTTGGCGCCAACCGCTCGGCGCCGATCAGCGGGGCGCCGTCCGCGTGTTCGTGGAGGACGTCGGGCCGGTCGAACGCCGCCTGCCTCGACGCCTCGACGAGCAGGTGTGCCCACACCGGGTCGTCGGGCGACGTGGGGAGGTCGAGCTGCGAGGCGATCCACGCGCTCGCCAGCGTGAGGTAGCCCTGGGAGTTCGGCGGGATCGTCCACACCCGCCGGTCCCACACGTCGATCGCGAGCCCTTGGACCCAGTCGGCGAGCGGCGCCCGCAGGTCGTCCTCCGCGTACTCCCCGCCGCCGACAGCGAGGAGCCCTTCGCCGAACTCGCCCTCGTAGAACCCCCGGCGCCCGTCCCTGGCGACCGCTTCGAGCGCACGCGCGACCCCTGGCCGGCGGACGACGTCGCCCGGCCGCAGCGCCGAGCGCCCGCCCGTGTAGTCGTCGGCACCGGCGATGCCGAGCTCGAACAGGCGACGGGCCGAGATCGCGAGGGTGGGCGACACCGCGAACCCGTCTGCGGCGTACGCGCGCGCGGGTTCGAGCACGTCGGCGAGCGGGAGGCGGCCGAACCGCTCGTGCAGCGCGAGCCATCCGTCGACACAACCGGGCACGGGAACCGCGGCGACGTCACCGGTGCGAGGGATCTCCCGGTGACCCTCGTCGCGCAAGCGCTGCGGGTCGGCACCAGACCCCGCCCGTCCCGACGAGTTGAGCACCGCCGGCTCGTCGCGGCCGCCCGTGTGCACGAGCGCGAACAGGTCGCCGCCCATGCCGCACATGTGCTGCGTGGTGACGGCGAGCACCGCGCTGGCGGCGATCGCCGCGTCGGCGGCCGAACCGCCCGCCCGCATCGTGGCGACGCCGGCGCACGACGCGAGGTGGTCGACGCTGCACACCATCCCGTTGGTGGCATAGCGGGTGACGAACGGGGCGAGGGCGACCACGGTGGGCCGTAACCTACGCGGCGTGGACCCGACCGCCCGCTTCGGGGAGCTCGTGCGGGGCGGGGAGGCCGAGTTGGCGCATCGCCTCGACGAGGCTGCCCTCGTCATCGCCGCGCACGCGCAACCCGACCTCGACGTCGGCGCGTACCTCGGCCACCTCGACGCCATCGCCGCGGCCACCGAGGAGCCCACGGTCGCCGCCGTCCTCGATCGCCTCTTCCGCGTCGAGGGCTTCGGCGGCGACACCGAGACGTACTACGACCCGCGCAATTCCTACCTCGACCAGGTGATCGACCGCCGCCGCGGGATTCCGATCACCCTGTCGCTCGTCGTCGTGGAGGTCGGTCGCCGGCTCGGCGTGACCTTCGTACCGATCGGCATACCCGGCCACTTCCTCGTCCGGTACGGCGACTCCTTCGTCGACGCGTTCGAGGGCGGGCGGGTCCTCACCCTCGCCGAGTGCGAGAAGCGGTTCGACGAGATCCACGCCGGTGCGATCCCGTTCGGCCCCGCGGTGCTCGACCCCGCGCGCCCGTTCGACATCCTCAGCCGGATGCTCGCCAACCTCCGCCAGATCCACCTCGCGAAGCGCGACAGCGTGTCGCTCGAGTGGGTGCTGCGGCTGCGCGGCATGTTGCCGGGCATGACGATCGAGGAGCGGGCGGAGCGGGCCGGCGTACTCGCCGCGCTGGGTCGGTTCGACAAGGCCGCCGACCTGCTCGAGGAGCTCGCGCCGGAGGCGGACGAGGCCAAGGCGACTGCGCTCACCGCGAAGGCGAAGCAGCTCAGGGCGCGCTTGAACTGACGAGGGCCTCGAGTCGCTGGCGGGTGTCCGGAAGGTCGAGCCGCCGCAGGGTCGACTCGCGTGCCTGGCGGGCCACCCGCGAGCGGCGCTCGGCGTCCATCGCGTTGACACCCATGACGGCGACGTCGTCGACCGTCGGTTGGAAGGCGACCACGGGCGTGCCCCTGCGGCGGACGGCGATGGCTTCGCGGTCGAGGAACGCGCGGCACGCGCGGCGCACCGGCGCGTCCGCGGCGAGCCGCAGCGCCCGGCCCGCGATCGACATCGGCGAGCTCACGACCACGACGTCGTGCCCGCGCCCCGCGACCAGGTCGAGGTTGGTCGGCGAGTGGACGCCGCCGTCGACGTGGTCGACGCCGTCGATGTCGACCGGAGCGAAGTACCCGGGGATGGCGCACGACGCGGCCACCGCGCGGGCCACGGGCACGCCGGTGGCGTCGCGGCCGAACACGACGCGGCGGCCGTCAAACAAGCGCACCGCGCACACCCACAACGCATCCGCTGGCCACGCGTCGCGGAACAGCGGGTCGAACGCCGCGGCCAGCTCCGCGATCGCGATCTCACCGCGGGGGAGGAGCGCTGCGGCGAACGCGCCGAGCGACGCGCGCGACATCGCCATGCGGCCGATCGACGCGGCCGCGGCCGGCCGCCTCGACGCGGCCTTCCGCGCGTCGCGCCGGAGGGGGAACTGCGTCGGTGCAGCCGGCATCGAACGCACGAGCCGCGCACCCGCGGGCGTGAGCGGTGCGTCGACCGCGCGTGCGAAGAGGTCGACGGGCGCGAGCCCGGCGCGCAACGCGGCGCCGGTCATCGACCCTGCCGACGTGCCGACGACGACCGCGGCTCGCCGCGAGTCCCACCCCAACCCCTCCTGCAGCGCGGCCAGCACACCGGCGTGGAAGGCGCCGCCCGTCAGCCCTCCCGCGCCGAGCACCAGCGCGACCGAAGGTGCGGTCATCCGTCGCTCATGCGGCGGTCGCGGTCGCGCTCTCGGCGGCCTTCTTGCGTGCGTTGGCCCGGCGCCACGCGAGGTAGGCGAGGAGGAGCACGACGAGGAGGAGGGCGAGCGCGAGCAGGATGGCGAGGCGCCCTCCGACGGAGTCGGTGACGCGCTCGGCGGGGACCGTGCGCCCGACCCGTTGGTCTTCCGGGGGCAGCGTGATCGTCGCCTGCGCCGTCTCTTCGCGGAGGCCGGACCGCAGGGTCGCGCTGGCGCGCCACGGCCCCAGGGGGAGCTCGGGGTCGAGGGGCACCACGACCACCCCGCAAGCGCCCGGAGCGAGCGTTGTGGTGGTGGGCGTGGCGAACGGCCCCGCGGACGTGCCGCCAGGGCCTTCGTAGAAGCGCACGCTGCCCGTGAGGTCGACGGCACGACCGCCCCGGTTGCACACGTCGATCTCGATGGCGGGCGAACCGTCTCCGGCGCGGACCGGGCGGAAGCTCGTGAGCTCGAAGTCGGTCTCCGGCTCCGCGCCCTGGCCGACCGACAGGTAGATGCGGATGCCGACGCGGCTGTTGAGCGTGACCCCGCCGCCTGGCGGAGCGATGCCGGGGATCTCCGCCCAGACGACGCCGTACCGTTCGCCGGGTCGAGCGCTGGCAGGAACGTCGATCGTCACGTTGGCGGTGCCAGCGGCGCCGTCGGCCAGGTCGAGCGCGGTCGGGACGACCGAGACCCACGTCGTCAGGTCGCTCGTGCTGCCCGGCTCTCCGTAGGTGAACGAGCCGTCGTCGACCGTGGCCGGGCCGGCGTAGAGCGAGACCCGACCCGTGCGCCCGGTGTCGTTCGACACCTCGATCTTCCGGCTGATCGACTGACCGGGCGTGACATGGTCGACGATGTAGCTGCGAGCCCTCGGGTCGTCCGCCTTCGCCGCAGGCGCCTCCAGCAGGCGGATGCCGAGCCCCGTGCCCTGCGCCGATTCCTGCGCCGATCCCTGCGCAGACGCGGCTGTCGCCCCCACCAGGGCGAGGGCGACAGCGACGACGGACAGCCGGCGGAGCACCGACCGATTCTGACGGGTCAGGCGAGCGACTGGGTGACGGTGCCGGTGTAGGTACCGGCGACGAGGTTCGGTGGGACGACGACGGAGACCGACGGCGTGTAGGTGTACGTGCCGCCGCCGAAGCCGAGCACCGACACCGCGACCGGGACGGGTGCGGCGAGGCTGCCGCCGAGACCGGCGGAGACGCCCGCGAGCGCGCCGCTCGTCGTCGCGACGGTACCGGTGACCCACGTCATCGCCGCGCCGGGGATCGTGTAGGTCGTCTCGCCGGCGACGTGCGTCGGCGCCGTGGTGAGGTCGGCGGTGACGTTCCACCCGAGCAGGCTGCCGCGGTTGTCGGTGACGGTGGTCGTCGGCATGTCGACGGCGATGATCGAGCCGGGGGCCACCGAGCCGGCGCCGGTGGCGGTCGGGGCGTCGGTGGCGATGGAGAATGTGCCGCCGCTCAACGTGATCTCGACGGTCGTGGCTGCGGTGCACGGACCTTGCGTGGTGGGGTCGCACGCCGCGCTGGCCGGGGCGACCGCGGTGGCTGCCAAGGCGAGTGCGCCGGTGGCGGCGAGAGCGAACAACGTGCGAATCCTCACGGGGAAGCCTCCTGAAGCATTGGGACTACCCGTGTCTCGGTTCACCGACGGTGGCGCTGGATGCCTCGACCTGACGGTTTTGCCATGGCTCGTTCGGCCTAGTCCGTCACCGTCGAGAACCGCGTTCCGGAGGCAATAGGGGCGGTTGTACCGCCGCTATTGCCTCCGGAACGAGCTGACGTCAGGCGATGCGGGTCTCGTGGCCTTCCCAATAGCGGTCCTTGAGGAGGCGCTTGTAGAGCTTGCCGGTCGGGTGCCGCGGCAGCTCGGCCTCGAAGTCGATCGAGCGGGGGCACTTGAACGACGCGAGGTGCTCCTTGCAGAACGCGATGAGCTCGCGTTCGAGCTCGGGGCCGGCGGTCGCCATGTCGACGGGCTGCACGACCGCTTTGACCTCCTCGCCGAAGTCCTCGTTCGGCACGCCGAAGACGGCGACGTCGGCGACCTTCGGATGGGTGACGAGCAGGTTCTCGGCCTCCTGCGGATAGATGTTCACGCCGCCCGAGATGATCATGTTCGCCTTGCGGTCGGTCAGGAACAGGAAGCCGTCGTCGTCGACGTAGCCGATGTCGCCGAGCGTCGACCAGTCGGGATGATCGGGGTGGCGCGACCCCTTCGTCTTCTCAGGGTCGTTGTGGTACTCGAACGTGGCCCCGCCTTCGAAGTAGATCGTGCCGGACTCGTAGTGCGGCAGCTCCTTGCCCTCGTCGTCGCAGATGTGGAGCACGCCGACGAGGGGCTTGCCGACGGTGCCCTTGTGCGCCATCCACTCCTCGGAGTTGCATGCCACGAAGCCGTTGCCTTCGGTGCCCGCGTAGTACTCGTGGATCACCGGCCCCCACCACTCGATCATCTGCTCCTTCACCGGGATCGGGCACGGTGCCGCGGCGTGGATCACGGTGCGCAGGCTCGATACGTCGAACCCCTTGCGGTCGGCCTCGGGCAGCTTCAGCAGGCGGACGAACATCGTCGGCACCACCTGGGTGTGGGTCACCCGATGCTTCTCGATGAGGCGGAGGTACTCGATGGGGTCGAAGTGCTCCATGATCACGCTCGCCGACCCGATGCGCTGTTGGGCCATCGTGAACCGCAACGGAGCGGCGTGGTACATCGGCGCGGGCGATAGGTACACCGCGTCCTCGGTGAAGCCGTAGAGGATCTGGCCGAGCGCCATCACCGGCGTCGGCGTCCCGAACGGCGTGCCCAGGAGCGGCGGGCGCACACCCTTGGGCCGCCCGGTCGTGCCCGACGAATACAACATGTCGGTGCCTTCGAGCTGTTCGGCGATGGGCTCGGCCGGGTAGCCGCCGACGGTGTCCTCGTACGACTCGTAGCCGTCGAGCGTGCCGTACGCCATGAGCCGCGTGTGGACGTTCGGCATCGCGTCGCGCAACTGCTCGGCGAGCTCTCGCTTCTCGTCGGAGGTGATATACGCCTTGGCCCCGCAGTCGTTGACGATGTACTCGGCTTCCTCGCGCGTGAGCCGCGAGCTGATGCACGTGTAGTAGAGCCCCGACCGCTGCGCGGCCCACGTCGCCTCGAGGTACCTGGCGTTGTTCTCCATGCAGATCGCGACGCCGTCGCCGGGGCGCAGCCCGCGGTCGAAGAGGAGCTGCGCGAGCTGGTTCGACCGGTCGTCGAGCTGCTTGTAGGTCACGGTCTCGCCCGACCCGCCCATGACGTACGCGGGCTTGTCGGGGTGTGCTTCGGCGTGGGCTCCCGGGTGCATGGGGTGAATCTAAGTGACCCCGCTCGCGTAGGTCGCAGTGCGCGGGCTTCCTGCACGTCCGGCTCGCCCAGAAATCGCGGCGGGTTGTGACACGGCAGGCCCGGCCGGCCGTAGAGCGGGTTGGAGGGTGCCGAACGCACGCTCCGGGAGAAAGGACCCGCGTGATGAAGAGACGTCTTGGCGTAGCGCTCGTGAGCGTTCTCGCTGCTGCGCTCCTGCCGTTCACCGCCGCTCCGGCGTCGGCCTTCGCAGCCGACGTGTGCGTCGGCCAGGGCACGGCGGTGACCGGCGCGCCGGTCTACTACTACCTGTTCGGCCCCACGGTTCCCGCCGGGGCGTCTGCGAACTTCACGCTCGCGATCGGAGGTTGCCTGCTCGACCCGGGCGCCCATGGCAACAACGTGAACGGTGCGTTCGACCGCGGCCTCGTGCACGTCGACCCGACCCCGTTCGGCTTGCCGGTCATCGGCAACTACTGCGGCCATTCCGAGGGCGCGATCAACGCGTCCGGGCACAGTGCCAGGTGGATCAGCGCGGCGTCGCTGCTGGTGATCTACAGCCCGCAGGTGTCCGCCGGCGCCTTCGGTGTGGTCAACGCCGTCCCGGACGCGCTCGCAGGCGAGAGCTGCACGACCGGTGCGCGGCAGTTCCTGGTCACGGGCGCGCTCATCCTCACGCCCCCGTTGTAGGGCGCAGCGAGCGCAGAGCGTCGGACACGGCTCCGGACCGCGTCGTCTTCAACGGCACGGGGTAGCTCGTGGGCGCTTGCTCGCGTGGACCAGCATGGCGACGAAGAGCGTGAAGACCGCCTGCATCGCGATGAAGATCTCGCCGACCAGCCACAGCGACGCGCCCTCGTCAGGGTCGTGCCCCGCGGTTCCGGCGAACGCGACGTATGTCGCGAACGGAGCGACGACGGCCGCGGTCCACAACAGGGGCCGGTGACCTGCGGGGCGCGCCCAGGTCGCCGCGCCGACAAGCGCCGGATACAGCAACCACGCCCACCAGAACATCGACGAGTCGAACGGGTCGGCGTTGACCCTGGAGGTGCCGACCATCTGCTTGACGGTCAGCGACCCCGCACCGACCAGGGAAACGCCGAGGGCGGCGTCGATGGGGGAAAGGCGGTTGCGGTGCATGCCGTCAGCATCTGTGGTCGGCGGCCGTCCGCCCATCCGGGGTTCCCCCCAACGGGTGCCAGGCGGTTCCTCGTCACGGGCGCGCTGGTCCTCACGCCCCCCTTGTAGGGCGCAGCGCAAGCAGGGCGCCGCGCAGCCCGTCGTCGGCGACCGCGATCGCGTCGTCCCACGCGAACCAGCGAACGTCGGGGCTCTCGCCCGCGCCAGGGGACGGGTCTGCGTCGACCGCGTCGAGGAGATACCGCAGGTCGAGGTGGGTGTGGCCGCGAGGACCGGGGTGGGCATCGACGTGCACGAGCCGTGGCCCTCCGGCGGGGTGGCACACGTCGAGGCCCGTCTCCTCTCGCGCCTCGCGGAGCGCAGCGTCCCACGGGGTCTCCCCCTCGTCGATGTGGCCGCCCGGCTGCAGCCACAGGCCCATCCGTTTGTGGAGGTGGAGGACGGTCCCGCGGGCGCCGACGACGATCGCCGACCCGGTGACGTGGGTGGCGTCCGCGTGCTCGTCGAACGGCGACGGCAGGGTGTCGAGGGCGCGCAAGATCGTGGTGACCGACGCGCGCTCGCGGTCGTCGACCGGCGAGGCGGCGCGGGCCGCGACGGCGGCGCGGAGGTCGTCGATCATCGGGGGAGGATTCTGCCGTGCCGCGCTGGACGGCCTTGACGGTCACGGTCGTGCTGCTCGCCGGATGCGCGAGCGGCGACCCGGCGCGGGACGGCCCGCCCCCCGCGTCGGTGCGTCAGATCCCGACGACGACTGCGGGCGCGTCGACCACCGCGACGACCGCCGGCGCGTCCACCACCACGACGACGACCCCGGGCGACGCTGCCGTCGAGATCCGCTACCGCGTCGAGCGGCGCACGACCGACGCGGCGACCGCCGACTTCGAGCGCGTCGTCGCGGCGACCCTCACCGACCCGCGGGGCTGGCAGCGCGCGGGCTTTGCGTTCGTCCGGGACGACTCGCGCGACGCGCCCTACCTGCTCGTGCTCGCGGAGGGCGACGAGGTCGATCGGCTGTGCCTGCCGTACGACACCTACGGCGAGTACTCGTGCCAGAACGGACCGGTGGTCGCCCTGAACGCGAACCGATGGCGGCTCGCGACGTCGAAGTGGACGGGCGACATCGCCACCTATCGCCAGATGCTCGTGAACCACGAGGTCGGCCACCTGCTCGGCATGCGCCATCCCCGGCCGCAGTGCCCGTCGCCCGGAGCGCCCGCGCCGATCATGAACCAGCAGTCGACCGAGCTCGACGGGTGCCTCCCGAACCCGTGGCCCCTCGACGCCGAGATCGCCGACGCCGCCCGCCACGACCGCAAGCTCGCGCCCGGCCCCGGCGAGTGACCACACTGGCGCGGTGTGGACCCACGAGCCCGCCGGCTACCGCTGCCGTTCTGCGTGCTGCATACCCCGGCGACGTGACCTGACCGGCGCCGGACCGCTTTTGTGCAGAAACTGGTCTGACAGACCAGTTTCTGCACAAAAGCAGGCGTGGGGTCGGACGCACGAAGGTCAGATGGCGCGGATGTCGTGCAGCGAGAGGCGCGGCCCGTACTTAGGGGCCGTGATGCCGGCCGACTCGACGAGGCGGACGACGCGCGCCCGCTGACCGCGCCACGGCTCGAGCAACTCGAGCATCCTGCGGTCGTCGCCGCGAGCCTCGCCGGCGAGGGCCCAGCAGATCGTGTTGGGCAGGTGGTAGTCGCCCACGCTCACCGCGTCGTGGTCGCCGAGCGCGACGACCGCGACCTCCGCCGCCGACCACGCGCCGATGCCGGGCAGCGTGCGCAGGCGTTCGTACGCATCGCGCAGGGGGAGCCCCGCGCACTCGTCGAGCCGCTCGGCGTACCGCGCGGCGGTCACCAACGTGACCGCCCGCTTGCGCTCCACGTTGTAGCGGTGGAAGACGTACGCGGGGATGCGGGCGAGCGCGTCGGGATGCGGCAGCAGCCGGAGACCGAGCGCGTGTGCCGCGGGTCCGGGCGCCGGCTCGCCGTGGCGCTGGACGATGGCGCGGTACGCCCTCCTCGCCTGGCGGCTCTGCACCTTCTGTTCGAGGACGACGTGGACGAGGGTCTCGAAGACGGCCTCGGTGCGGGGGACACGCAGCCCCGGCGCGTGGCGGTGGAGGTCGTCGACGACGGGGTGGCGGTGGGCGGCGACGAACGACCCGGGGTCGTCGCCGGCGCCCACCATGACCGGCGCACGTTCGACGGCCCACGCCGCGCCGGGGCCCCAGCCCGTCGCCGTCACCTCGCCCGCGTGCGAACGGAGGCGGAGCGTCGCCGGGCCGTCGGGCGTCCGCGTGGCGCGCCACACGCCGTCGGGTCGCAGCATCCCGGTCGGGTAGCGGAGGGCGAAGGCGAAGGTGCGGCGCAGGTCGATCGGGTGCGCGGGCCGGAACCGGTTCTCGACGACGGCGTCCGCGGCAGCGACAGACATCTCGTTTCGGATGGTACGGCCTCGCGTGTCACGCTCTGACGATGGCGTTGTTCGACGAGCTCACATGGCGCGGGCTGGTGCACGACTTCACCGCCCCCGAGCTGCCGGCCCTGCTCGACAAGGGCGGCCTCGTCGCGTACATCGGCTTCGACCCGACCGCCGACAGCCTGCACATCGGGAACCTGCTCCAGCTCTGCAACCTGCGCAGGCTGCAAGACGCGGGGCACGACGTGATCGCCCTCGCGGGCGGCGCGACCGGCGTCATCGGCGACCCGGGCGGCAAGAGCGAAGAGCGCAAGCTGCTCTCGTCGGACGAGCTGGCGACGAACCTGGCCGGCCTCCGCGCCCAGCTCGAGCGGTACGTGCCCGGCGCGACGTTCGTCGACAACGCGGAGTG
>DASVEG010000235.1:0-7689 GCA_036380695.1 Acidimicrobiales bacterium | reverse complement strand
ACGGTCGGCCTGCCGGCGTATGCCGTTGGTCGACTCGACGTGACCGGAACGTTCGTACTCGAAGAAGAGGCGCGTGCCTTTGACACCCAGCCTGCCGACCCAGTGCTGCGTCACCTCGACCGCGCGCCCATGACCCGGCGCGAACACCGTGACCGGCCGCCCCCTGCCGAGCCGGGTCACGCCCATCGGCCCAGCGTATGGCGACCGCGGACGGGCGGATGTCGCGTCACGTGGCACGGGTCACCGACGCGGGCATCGTCACCGCGGCCGCTCGGGGAGCCTCGCGGCGGGCAGATCGGTACAGTCGCCCCGGCGGAAGCGGGGGTGCAGATTGGGTCAGATCGGGTTCGCGTCGGGGTTCGCGTTCCAGTCGAGCTTCGGCGGCGACGACTACGACCTCGGCAATTACGAGGTGTTCATCCCGTGGCGGGACGGCGGTTTCGCCCACTGGTGGTACGACGGCCGTGGTCGATGGCACGGGCCCGCGCTGTTCGGCAGCGGGACGGCGATCAGCGTCGCGGTCTTCGAGAGCAATTGGCGGACGTTCGACAACGACCATGGCAACTTCGAGTTGCTTGCGCTCGTGCGCGACGGCGGGTCGACGCACCTCGTGCAGTGGTACCGGGACAACGACGATCCCTTCACGTGGCAGTTCCACGAACGGGTGCCCGGCTCGGATGGGTACGTCGCCCTCGCGTTCGGCAGGCGTCGATGGTCGTACGAGGAGGATTGGTTAGGCGAGCTCGAATTGACCGAGGAGAAGGAGCATCTCTACGGGTTCGGAGCCAAGCACGACTCGGGCCTCCGGATGCACGACCGCGACCGTTCCGACATCACGTGGGACAACGGCTCGTCCATGCTGCAACTGGGTCCGCAGGACACCGAATTCGGCACGGGCGGCGCGCCGATCACGAACCGGTACGTCGGATTGGGTTGGGTGTTCGGGACCGTTGGTGGGCGCTACCCGGAGTGGGACATGGCCGAAGGGGCTCAGGCGCTCATCGCGACACGTTCGGACGGTGCGCTCGAGTACATCCAGCACGTTCATCTCGGAGTGACGACACCGCAACGCCGGTGGTACGGCTCCGACCGGATCGGTACCGGCGCTTCGGGACGGCCGTGCCTGATCCAGAGCAATCGCGGATACGAGAGCGGTGGCTGGGGCAGCCCGGGACGGCACGGGAACTACGAGGCGTTCGTGCCGAGCGAGGACGGTGGCATCCTCCACTTCTGGCGCGACAACAACCCGCCGCGCGGCTGGAACCGCGCTCCGAACATCGGCACAGAGCGTTACGACGAGGTGTCGGCCTTCCAAGATCGTCGGTACGAGGCGATCCGCGTGTTCGCATGGCAGCGGGGCGAGAAGTGGCTCCACTACTTCCGGCAGCACAAGTCCGGAGGCGTCTTCGTCTGGCCGCGCGAACCGGAGGTGATCGGCGTGCGTCCGGCCGCGCCGAAACCACCGCCCCAGCGCTGGACGATCACCTGCACGGAGAAGGGCGTCCGCTACGGCCGGCCGTGGCACGTGCATGCGGTCGGCGGTGTCCGAAACGGCGTGGCGTGGCGCATGACCGCCGCGGAGGTCGTTGCCGAGATACGGGCCGGCCGCAAGGAGTTCGTCACCGTCGGCGCGACCGGCAGTTTGGCGAAGGTGATCGTCGTCGACCGCCTGGACGGGCGCCCGCTGAAACGCTGGTTCATCACGACCAGCGCAGACGGCTCCCGGGACAACAACCTGTTGCAGTTACCGAGCTGTCCGCACCCGTGACCGATGGTCCGGCGCGTACGGCGTCTGCACAGCCGACTCCGCGCGACATGAGCCGCGAGTACCACGGCTGAGACGCGCACGTTCCGCCGATGCGTTCGAGCCGTGAGCTCACGGGAGCGACCGCGTCACCCGACCTTCACGATGGACGACACCGACGGCACGCCTGCGTCGCTGAGCAGGAAGAGCATGTAGTAGCCAGGGGGAGCGATCGCACCTGTCGCCGGCGCGTGGAGGTGCACGGCACCGCCCGCGACCTGGGCGTCGAGGCCGACCCAGCGCTGGTCGGTGTTGAGCGAGTGGGTCGCCGAGCCGAGCCGGACGAGGGCGGCGCCGCGCACCGGGGCTCCGCTCGAGCGGACGAGGAAACGTTCGCCGTAGGAGACGGCGCGGGGCGCGGCCGCAATGAGCGGACGCGGCCCTCGGAACAGGTATGGCGGGCTGTAGATCTCGCCCGTGTTCGTCAGCGGCGCCGCCGTCGTGTCGCGGGTCTGCTCGAAGTCGCCACCTGCGAACAACACCCGGCCGTCCGGGAGCAGCAGCCCGGTGGAGTGGTAGCCGCGCGTGCGCTCGGCGGGCGCCATCAGCTTCCAGCTCTCCGACTCCGAGTCGAACAGCTCCGGGTGGAACGAGTAGTCGCCCCACCCGGGGACGGGCTCGACACCGGCCGCGCCGCCCAGGACGAGCACGTCGCCGTCGGCCAGCGCGACGCCGGCGAAGTCTCGCCGGGGCAGGTGCATCGGCGCCGCCGAGCGGTAGGCGGCTTGGCCGCCGCTGAGGTCGAGGATCTCGGCCGCGGCCGTCGCCCCGTTCGGTCCGTCGCTGGCGGCAGCGACGCCGTTGTCCGCGATGCGATCGGGCCCATCGCGCAGCGCGGGCACCTGGCCGTGGCCCTCCGACGACAGGCCGAAGTTGCTGCCGCCTGCGACGAGCACGCGGTCGAGCCCGGGGAGGATCACGCTGATCCCGCCCCACCGCATGCCGCTCGACGAGCGCGGGCCGGCGCGCCACGAACCGGCGACCGGGTCGAAGAACGCAGCCTCGGCGTCCTGGCCGACACGAACGACGTCGCCAGACGGGAGCACGTGCATACGCGGGTAGAACTCCATCGGCGGCGCGGCGACCGGCGCGGCCCACGATGCGCCGTCGAAGATCTCGGTCGTTCCTGGGTCGACGCCCTGGTCGTCGTTGCCGTTGACGGTGAGCGCACGGCCGTCGGCGAGCGCGATCGTGCCGGGGTAGTAGCGGCCCTCGTGCATGTCGGCGAGGCGTGCCCACGTCTCGGTCCATGGGTCGAAGGCGAACGTCCCCCTGTGGCCCTTCCACGGCGTGTCCCCCTGGTGGCCCCCGTTGACGAGCAGCCGGCCGTCCGGCAGGAAGGCGACGCCTGCGCAGTTGATGCTCAGCTCGTCGTCCAGCGGCACCGTCTTCGTGGCGCCGGTGGCCGGATCCCACAACGACGGGGAGCTGTTCGTGATGAAGAGCAGCACCTTTCCGGTGGGCAGCACCGCCGCGGCCTCGGCCTGCACCGGGAGCGGGAACGGACGGTCCCATTGCCCGACCACGGCGGGATCGCCCGTCGGGTACGGCGTGGTGGGTGTACCGGCCGGCGGCGGGGGCAGCGGGACGTCGGTTTCGAGGCCGGGATGCCCCGCGGCGGCGTGAGCCGACAGAGCCATGACGGCGACGGCGACCGCGACGAACGGGCGAGAGAAGCGCTTCACCGGTGGAACTTCGAGAACCGCGGCCCGTTCTCCTCGGAGTGGCGCGGTGAGCGGCCGCCGCACCCCCCGGACAGGGTGCGGCGACCGGCCGCGACTACCGCGTGATGCAGCGAGCCCGACGGGTTACGGGCAGGTCGGCGAGCCGATGATGCACGCCGCCAGGGGCCCGTAGATGGGGATCACGCCGATCCCGTGGACGTAGACGTTCGCGAGGTGGGCGTTCGTGGTCGCGAGGTAGCCAACGCACGCAACGCCGAGCACGCACGTGCTGCCGGAGCCCGGCATGTTCGTGGCGTACGGCCCAGTGCCGAACGTCTCCACGCAGAAGACGTCGTTCCCCGCGACCTTCGCGAGACAGCTTGCCTCGAGGTCGAGGGCACCCGTCGGCGAGATCGTGAAGGTTCCCAGGATGACCCCGGTCTCGAACGGCCCCAGGCTGTTGCACACCGCTTCGAGGCAAATGCCGACGGGAATCCTCACGCTGACTTCGAAACCACCCCGCTGGCCGCTCTGAGTCACGGTGTAGCTCGGTGCGGTGTACACGCTCGCCGGAGCCTCGATCGCCCCGTTGGTGTCGGTCTCGTGGTTCAGGTACACCTCGACGCCATTCGTGAACGGCGCGGCCTGGGCGGACGCGCCGCCGCCGATGATCTTGCTGCTACCTGGTGGTGCGGTGCCGTAGCAGAGGGTGATGTGCGGCGTGCCGTCGGTAGGAATACGGGACTCCACCCGCAGCCAAAGCGGGACCGGCGTGGCCCCCGGAAGCAGCTCGACCGTCGCCGGCCACTCGTCGTAACACCATGCGCTGTCTGCTTGCGCAGGATTGCCAGGCACCATTCCAACCAGCCCGCCGACGATGACCGCAAGCATCAGCAGTGTTCTCTTGACCCCCAACGCCTTCTCCGTTCGTGAGATCTTGCGTGCGCTCCTCGTGAACGCTGTCAGGTAGTACGTCGGAGACACGCGGGCGTGTCGACATTTCGCGCGGTGACGTCGCGCGGCGCGCGGCGACGGCTTCAGAAGAACATCTGGCGCCACTCACCCCACTGGCCCGCCTCGTCTTCGCTGATTGGGCCGTCTCGGAGTCGCCGCTGTACGTCTTCGGACAAGACGGTCAACGGCCAGACCCGGCCTCGTGCAGCGCCCGACCCGTACAGGTAGGCCATCCGGAAGTAGTCCGCGATCGGTCGCATGCTCGGATCGGTCTGGGCCAGGCGTTCGTACAGGGTCACGAGGACAACCGCGACCGGCGCCGGTAGCCAATCGAGGATCTCGCCGTGGGGCGACTGGTCGAACACGACCCCGGATATCCCGCCCTCCTCTGGATATCCGTGCGCCTGCCGAACGGCCGTCCATTGCTCGCCGAGCGCTTTCGGCATCGCCGTCACGACGGAGCTGTGCCATGTCGCGAGGTCGGCAATACAAACGAGGTCGAGCATCTCACGCGGGTGGTCGACGACGTCCTCGAGGCAGCGCAAGAGCCCGTTGGTCACGTTGTCTTGCGGTGACGACGCCGCGCCCTTCCACGAGTGCGAATGCGCGAGCAGTCCGAACACCGGCTCGCCACGGAGTTCCTTCCACGGAGATCCCGTCTCCTGCGCGCCGGCGAGGCGCTTGACGTCCTTGCACCGTTCGGCCGCCCCCCGTAGGTGTTCGGCTCGCAGGGTCACTTTGCATTCGAACGCCGCCGCGAGCCCCGACAAGAGGTAGTGCTTCGTGTCGCGAAGAGCGGGGGGATACGAGGGCCGTAGGACGAGCACGTCGACCTGGCCCGATGCCGACCCGTCGTGGGCGAGCAGCCGGCCCTTCGTGACGACGTGGTACGACGCAGGGAGCCAGTCCCGCAGCAGGGCCGCCCAGTCCTCCTCCCCCGAGTCGCCGGCAGTGCCGGGATCCTGCGCGCTCCGCGCCCGGATCCGCTCGTACCTATGCGCGAGCACTGCGGTGACTTCGGCCATGTGCGAGTGGAGATCGTGCGGTTTCACCTCGTCGACCGTACGCGGACCGCCAGCCGAAGCGCTCGGGGAAGTCGGTGGTGCTTGACGCGCGCGTGGCTGGCCGGAAGAGTGGTCGCACGGCGGCGACCGGTCGCCGAGCTGTGGAACATTCCGCCCCAGCCGGGGTTCCATCGGCGAAGGGGATTCGCCCTCTCGGTCGTGAACGTCACAGGCCACCTTCCAACACCGTGTCGCTGGGGGACGACGGTGCAAGAGGAGGGCTTGTCTCATGACCAAGGACGCCAGTTTCAAGAAGGTGGTCCGTCGCCACGCCCAGGCAACCGGGCAGCGCTACACCGAAGCGCTGACGGATCTCGAGGGGCTCGATGCCCGGATGCATCACGAGCCCGCTGCCGACCGACTGCTCGCACATCTCCGCGATCGCTACGGCATCGACGCGGCGGCGGCCACACAGCTCAGCGTGCACAACAACAACGTGTTCCGCATCGACCGGCGCGACGGCGGGCCGTGGGTCGCGCGGGCGTTCCCGCCCGCTCGGCCGCGCGCCGGTGCGGAAGGAGACGCTGCGATCCTCCGGTTCCTGGAGGGGCAGGGGTATCCGGCCGAGCGCCTCGCCGTCGACGACGCGGTGTCGGATTTCGATGGGCGCGCGGTCCTCGTCACCGAGTTCGTCGACAGCGTGCCCCTCCCGGAGGGCAGCGAGAAGATCGGGATCATGGGCGACCTGCTCGGGCGACTCCACGCCCTCCCGCTCGACGAGTCGGTCAGCCGTCCGGGTGGGGCCAGTGGCGACGACCCGAGCCGCGAGGGCAGCCCGCGGCAAGACCTGCTGGCGGCGTTGTCGTTCCTCGACGCCGTGGACACCAAGGTCGGCGCGGACGACCGCGAGCAGTTCGACGACATCCGGGAACGCGTGCGGACGGCCGACGCCGGCGAGGGGCTTCCCGAGGGCTTGCTCCACGGCAACATGCTCCACGCGCCCGATCACGCGGTCGTCGGCGACACGGGACCCGTGGCGATCAACTGGAAGGCGTCCGGGCGCGGACCGCGCCTGGCCGACTTCGCGTTCTTGATGTGGGGCACCTGGCTCGACGACGACTCGATCAACGCCGGCGTCGACTCGTACCGGCGACACGTGGAGGTGACCGGCGAGGAGCTCGACCGTCTCGAGGCGGTCATGTACATCCGCCCGATGTACCTCATGGGCATCGAATACCGGCGGTACGTCGAGCGGGGTCAGCGGCCCAAGGTCGACTGGTTCGACGCCGAGTACATCGCCGCCGCTGCCGCCAAGGTCCGCGCCGCGTTTCGCACCTGACCCGGTCGGCCCCCACGGTTTTCTCTGGCGGCATCGCGATGCCGGAGCGCGACCATGGACGTCGTGGGGGTCGAACCAGCGGACGCGTTTGCCTCGGCGGCGATCGAGTGGGCTGCTGGTGGCCCGGGCCAGCCGCTTGTCGACGCCGCGGTCGACGCTCTCGTCGCCGGCATCGACTCGCCGACCTTGCGCATCCTCGCCGGTGCAGGCCACGCCAATGCCGACGCCGAGGCAACCGAGCTGGCTCCGAAGGTGTTCAAAGAGCTCGGGATGCACGTCGACGAGCGCCTGTCGCCCTCCGCCATCGTCGCCGGCGCCCGTCAGAAGGCGCGGCGCTTCCTCGACGAAGGCGGGTCGCCCCGCCAGCTCGCTCAGGACGTCTGGCGCATGTACGTCAACGCCCGCTACCCGGCGGAGTTGTCGGCGTGGGCCGGTCTCGACGACTGGTACGACATGCTCGACACCGGTGTCATCGCCGGCGACCCGGCCGACGCCGCCGCCGCGGTGACCGAAGCCGCGCGCGCCCTCGTCGATGGCCGGCCCTGCGAACCGGCTCCGCTGCAGCGGTTGTTCACCGGCGGCGACGACGGCCGCGCGCCCACGCTCGCGAACCCGGCAACGCCGGCGACGCCGGTGACGCACGTGACCGAGTCGCGACGCCTCGTCCGGCTGTGGTGGGTGCCGCTCGCGTTCTCGGCTGTCGTGACGGCCTTCATCTTCGTCGTCGCGCTCTCCGCGATCGGATGGGAAGCATTCGACCCCGACTTCGGCGCGGTGTTCCTCTTCGTGGCCGCGGTGAGTTACTTCTGCGCAGGAGTGGCGTTCGCGGGTCAGGTGGCCGCGGACTGGCGCGAACGGCGGAGGGGCCGCGAGACGCCCGACCGGGCGCGCATGCTCGCCGACGAGCAGGCGTTGATCGATCGC
>DASVEG010000234.1:0-10502 GCA_036380695.1 Acidimicrobiales bacterium | reverse complement strand
TGAGAGAGCGGCAAGGCGGCCGCCCGTCGACGTCGACGAGCCGCAGCCTGTACCACCTCGTCCGCTTGTTCCTCGTCGTGCTCGTGCACATGATCCGACGACCGCACCCCGGTGCGGGTGAGCAACTGCCCGCATAGCGATGCCGGAGGCCAGATGCGACTGAACCTGTTCATCTTCGTGGTGGCGGCGCTCACCCTCGCGTTCATCCTCGAGCTCGTCAGGCGGCGGCACCTGCGGGAGAAGTACGCGTTGTTGTGGCTCGCCGTCGGCGTGATGCTGCTCGCCATGAGCCTCGGCCGCCCCCTGGTCGACCGGTTGTCCGTCGCGCTCGGCGTCACCTACGGGCCGACGATGATCTTTGCCCTGTCGACCGCGTTCCTCGCGGGCGTCGCCGCCCACTTGTCCTACGAGGTGTCGAAGCTCGAGGAGCGCACGCGCCGCCTGGCCGAGGAGATCGCGTTGATGCGCCCGCTCGCGCCCGCAGGGCCATCCTCGCCCGGCGCGCCCGGGGCGGGGGTGCCGGGCCGGGAGTGACGGACTCCGCCGTCGACGACGAGCGGCTGCGGCGAAGGCGGGCGATCGCCAGGGAGGTGCTCGTCGTCGGGTTCTTCGCCGTGCTGGCGAGCGCGTGGTGGTGGCCGTTGCCCCGCCACCTCGGCGACGGGCAGCTCGAGCAGCCGATCATCGACAGCGGCTTCAACCAGTGGATCATCGGCTGGGGCGCGCACGTCCTGCCGAGGGATCCCCTGTCGTTCTTCGACGCCAACATGTACCACCCGCGCGCCAACGTTCTCGCGTGGGGCGACCACCTCTTCGCGGTCGACCTGCTCGCCGTGCCGCTGGTGCCGTTGCTCGGCCTCGTCAAGACGTACAACGTGCTGCTGCTCGCGTTCACTGCAGTGTCGGGCTACGGCGCCTCCCTGTGGCTGCGACGGGTCGGCGTCGCCCTCCCGGTCGCCATCGCCGCCGGCGCGGTCTGGCTGTGCACGAACGAGCGCGTGGTCGAGTACTCGCACATCCAATCGTTGGCGACGTGGTCGATCCCGTTCGTGTTCCTGCTCTTCGAACGCGTCGTGTCCGAGGTGCAGGGTGAGCCACGCGGGCGGCGGCGCTCCTGGCTCGACGTCGTCGGCCTCGGCGTGGCCGCGTGGTGGACGCTCGCGACGAACGTGTACCTCGGCTTGTTCACCGCGCTGTCGTTCACGGTCTACGGCCTCGGCGCGTGGGCGATCCGCCGCATCCCGCTGCGCACGATGATCAAGGTCGGGATCGCGTGGGTGGTCGCGGTCGTCGTCGCGCTCCCGCTGTACCTTCCGTCGCTGCGCTACCAGCGGGCCGAGGGCGTGGAGCGCGCCATCGACGAGCAGGTGGGGTCGACGCTGCGCGAAATGGTCCCGTGGCCGTTCCCCGGCAAGCTGGCCCAAGAGCTCGCGAGCGCGGTGGGTCGGCCGTATACCTACCGCGGGCACCACGCGCCCGACCTCGTCACGTGGGGGTTGCTCGCGTTGCTTGCCGTCACCGCGCTCGTGCTGCGGCGACGCTGGAAGGGCGGGGCGCGCCTCGCGGTCCCCGCGGTCGCCGCCGGCGCGTTCGCATTGATCGCGGCGATGGGGCCGAACGTGATCTGGCGCGATCGCGTGCTGTTCGCCAACCCGTTGTTCCACGCGTTGTACGCGGTCGTCCCCGGTTACAAGGCGCTACGCGTGCCACCGCGCTGGTTGCTGCTCGCCTCGTTGCTCCTGCTGGCCGCGGCCGCGCCGGCGTTGAGCCGCGTGCTCGAACGCAGGCATCTCGCGATGCGGTGGGCGATCCCGTTCGTGCTCGTCGCCGTCGCGTTCGTCGAGCAGGCGCACTTCCCGTTCGACGTGTTCCCGTCGCCGCGCATCGAGGAGCACCCGTCGTACGCGTGGCTCGCCGAGCAGCCAGGCGACTTCCCCATCCTCGAGTACCCGATCTCCGCCAACCTCGCGTCGGCGACCACGCAGGCGCTCGAGGCACGGCGGATGTGGTTCTCGACGATGCACTGGAAGCGCCGCGTCGGCGGCGCGGTGAGCCCGGTGATCGCGAAGCAGTACGAGCTCGACGCGTACGTGCTCCAGGGCCTCGGCGCCGACCCGAAGGCGATGGCGATGCTCCGCCGCTGGGACGTGAAGTACGTGCTCGTGTTCCCGGCCGACCTGGCGCGCTACCCGGAGTTCGGCCCGGTGCCGGAAGTGCTGGCGCGGATCGCCGCGACCGACGGGCTCGTGCCAGCTCGTGAGTTCCCGGACGCGATCGTCTACGAAGTCACCGACGAGCGGTAGCCCTCGTGCGCGTGCCGCGCTCGAGGAGGCCGAAGCGCACGAGGCACCACACCGTGTCGACGCCATCCCGCCACGTGATCTTCTTGCCCTCGGCGTAGCTGCGGCCGTAGTACGAGATGCCGACCTCGTAGACCGGTCTCCCGAGGCGCGAGAGCTTGACGGTGAACTCGGGCTCGAAGCCGAAGCGGTCGGACACGAGGTCGATCTCGTCGAGCACCTCGCGGCGGAAGACCTTGTAACAGGTCTCCATGTCGGTGAGGTTGAGGTTCGTCACCATGTTCGAGAGCATCGTGAGGATCTTGTTGCCGACGTAGTGCCAGAAGTACACGACGCGGTGGGGGCCGCTGCCCATGAACCTCGAGCCGTAGACCGCGTCGGCGTGGCCGTCGAGGATGGGTTCGAGCAGGCGGGGATAGTCGCCGGGGTCGTACTCGAGGTCGGCGTCCTGCACGATCACGACGTCGCCCGTCGCGCGTGCGAAGCCGGTGCGCAGCGCTGCGCCCTTCCCGCGGTTCTCGGGCTGGAGGACGACCTCGTGGCGGTCGGCCATCGCCTGGAGCACGTCGCGGCTGCCGTCGACGCTGCCGTCGTCGACGAGGACGATCTCGTGGTCGAGCCCGAGGTAGTCCGCGTCCTCCACGGCCTTCACGATGTCGGCCAACGTGGCCGCCTCGTTGTAGACGGGGATCACGACGGACACCTTCGAGATCGGGCGGGGTGTCGTCACAGCCGGATGATCCTAGTGACGCGAGTCAGAAGTCGGTGAGGACGGCCGGCGAGATCCCGGCGAATTTCTGACTCGCGTCGCGAGACGTCACGGCTCGATGATCTCGCGGTCGGGCGCGAGCTCCTCCACCAAGGGCTCGACGGTGGGGGGAACGCCGTGGCGCATCTGGGCGACGAGCAACACCCACATGGCGCCCACGCTCACCAGCGCGCCGCCGACGAGGCCGAGCTCGACGCGCAGCAGGAGTTGGTCGGACGACAGCCAGATGCCGAGCCCGAGCACGACGATCGCGATCGCCCAACCGAGTGCGACCTTGGCGTGCCCGTGGAGGGCGATGAGGGCTTGCGACAGCGCCATCGACAGCATGAACGCCGCGCTGGCGAGCGCGAGGTAGCCGATGTCGACGTTGCCTAACTCGTCGTACTCCGACCCGAGGAAGAGCTGCAGCACGATCGGCCCGACCGCGAACCCGCCGATCGTCGCGGCGACGCCGATGGCGACGACGACCGCGACCAGCCTTCGGAGCCCCGTGCGGAAGTCCATGTAGCGCCCCGATGCCGCGAGCCCCGCGAGCTTCGGCAGCAGCGACGCCTGCACCGCTTGGAACAGGAAGAGCGGGACCCTGGCGATGATCAGGCCGGCCTGGAACTGCCCGGCCACGGCGTCCTCGCCGGGGCCGGCGAGGATCTTGACGAGGGGGACGCTCGCGTTCACGAACCCCTGCGCGAGCACGGCGCCGAGCAGGAGCCAGCCGAGGGCCTCCGAAAGCTCAGACCACTTGGCCTCCGGCCCCGGCTCGAGCACGCCGCGCTGGCGGAACGCGACGAGCGCCAGCGCGACGAGCGGAGCGAGCCCGATCATCAACCCGTACGCCCCGGTGACCTTGACGCCGACGATGGCGAGCACCGCGACGGCGGCGATGCGGATGAGGCCCTCGCCCGCCAGCAACCACCCGTACGACGAGAAGCGCCCCGTCCCCGACAACGCACCGCGCGTGAGGTGCACGGCGGCGTACGTCGGCAACGCGATCACGAGGCCGACGAGCAGGAGCGATTCGCCGTCGAAGAGGTGCTCCGTGATCGGTCCCGCGAGGAGGATGGCGACGAGCGCGAGCGCGAGCGCCAGCGCGGCGCCGAGGGCGGCGGCGCGGCGGATGACGGGCCCCCCGCCCACGCCGATGGCCCGCCGTGCCGAGACGGCGCGGCTGACCTCCTGTTCGAGCGGGAACAGGAACCCCGGCGCGGCGAAGAACACGAGCGTCCAGAGCACGGCGAGATCGGCGTAGCGGTCGGCTCCGAGGGCGCGGCCGGAGACGATGATGAACACGTACGCGGTGAGGCCAAGGACGACGAGTCCGGCGCCAACCGCAAGGGTCCCCTCCGGGAGCGGGTTCGCGTTCTGAGAGCGGTCGAGCAGGTTGCGCGCGCGGGAGGAGATGATGACCTCCGGGTCGGGGGGCTGGGGAAGCCTAGGACAGCGGCAATCCGTAGCTCGATATGCTCGACCGCCCGTGACCCGTCGCTACCGCTGCAACGCGTGCGGCAACCTCACGCGCTTCACCGTCACCACGTCGCGGCGGACGCGCGCCTTCCACCACTTCACGCTCGGGGGCGACCTCTCCATCGAAGACGAGGAGGTGCTCGACGAGCGCGTCGACGAGGTCGCGTGCCGCTGGTGCGGCACGGGCGCCGGGGTCGAGGCGATCGACGAAGGCGAGGACTGACGCCCGAATCGCTGCCGTTGCTGCGGCCCGCGCTGGAGCTGGCGGTGAGGGTCGTGAAGGCGGCGGCGTCGCCGTCGTCGTCGTCGTCGTCGACCGCGCTAACCGTCGATCCGCCACGGCCGCTGGTGCCACTGCTGCAGTTCGCGCGCCTCCCCGATCGAGCCCTCGCCACGGTCGCGCGCGTGCTCGACGAGGACGGCTCGTTGCGGGCGCGGGTGGCGGCCGACGACGCTGCGTCGGAGGAGCGCATCGGCCGGGCCGGATGGCTGTTCCTCACCCGGCCGGACGGGTGGCGCGACGAGCTCGACGCGATGTCGGAGGAAGCGTCGGCCTCGAGGGCCGCCGCGGGCGACGCGCAGGCGGAACGAACGGCGGCCCGCCGCCTCGAGCGCGTCGAGCGCGAGCTGGCCGAGACGTCGAAGGCGCTCGACGGTGCGCGCGCGGCGGTCGCCTCGGCCAGGGCCGACACCGCCGCGGAACGGGCAGCTCGTGCTGCGGCCGACGACGAGCTGGACGGGCTGCGCGAACGGGTTCGCGCCCTCGAGCTCGAGCGCGACGCGGCCCACCGGCGCGTGGCCCGGGCCGACCGTCTCGCCGCCGAGGCGGCGGCCGAGCGCGACCGGCTGCGCGACGACGTGGGCCCCGTCGTGCCGGCGTTGCCCCGTGAGGCGGTGGCCGCGGCCATCGCGGACGCGACCGCGGCGGCCTCCGCGTTGTCCGACGCGTTGGCGCGAGCGGCCGGCTTGATGGGCGCGGTGGACGCGGTCGACGTGGGCGACGGCGACGACGTCGACATCCGTTCGGGTGCGCCAGGGCCGGGGCGTTCGCCGACGAAGCCCCGCTCCGACCGCGTGGAGCGCGAGCAGGGCGGTGTCCGGCTGCCTGTCGCGCTGCCTGGCGGGTTGTACGACGACTCGCCCGAGGCCGCCGAGCACCTCGTGCGCGCGGCGCGGGCCTTGCTGCTCGTCGACGGGTACAACGCGTCGCTGCGGGCGTGGCCCGACCTGCCGATCGCTGACCAGCGCAGGCGCATGCTCGACGCGCTGGGCGAGCTCGCGGCCCGCACGGGCGTCGAGGCGCTCGTGGTGTTCGACGGCACGGAGGCGGCAGGGAGGGCGGGGAGCCTGCCGATCCGGCGCGGTGTGCAACTCCGGTTCTCGCCGGCCGGGCGCGAGGCGGACGACGTGATCCTCGACCTCGTCGACGCGGCACCGTCGTCCCGGCCGGTGCTGGTGGCGAGCGACGACCAGCGGGTGCGTCGGGAGGCCGCCAGCAGGGGCGCCAACGTGCTCACCCAGGCCCAACTGTTCGGCCTGCTGCGTCGCGAACGCCCCTGAGCGCCCAAAACCGGCCGGCCCCGCCCCCCGGGGGTCAACGGGGGGCGGGGCCGGACTGTCGCGGCGCAGGAAACCCGCGCCGCAGAACCTGAGATGCACGAGGAGAACGGGGCTGGGAGTCGCGACTTACGGTCGCTCCCCGATTTTTTGTCTCACCCCCCAGGCAAGCTTCCACACGGGTGGAGGCGATTCGTGGACCCACGCAAGGGTCCGCCTGAAACAGGGGAGACGACGACATGCCGGAGCCGCTTCGGATCAGCTGCGACGACTGCTCGATGCAGGGCACCGACGCCTGCGGCGACTGCATCGTGACGTTCATCTGCAGCCGCGAGCCCGACGACGCGGTGATCATCGACGCGGCCGAGGAGCGTGCCGTGCGCATGCTCATCCGGAGCGGCCTCGTCCCCGAGCTGCGCCACGAGCCTGCGGTGGAGCCTGCCGCGGGCTGAGCGGGCTGGCGGTGTCGGAGCGCGCTGGCGCCCCAGCCGGTCGAGGATCGCAGGACGTCACGTTGCGGGCACGGGCCACGTCGGGGCGGAGTCCGGAGGCCGGAGTTGCTTTTGGCCACAAAGTGGGCTGGAGCCCCATCTTCCGGCCAAAAGCGGGTCGCGGTGCGCGTGACGAACGGAGGCGGAGGGTCCCCGAGGGGGGAAATGGCCGGTGGTACGGTCCCGCGTGGTCCGGCCCGATCCGCGGGTCGGCTTGGGCCGGGAGCCCGCGTGCAACAGCTCCACCTCGTCGGCTTCACCACAGATCTCGACCATCTGATCCTGAGCACCAGGAAGGGCGCGAAGTCCGGCAGCTTCCTGGTGCCGCTCGACGACCGCCTCCTCGAGGTGATCGGCGACGCCGTGCGTCGCCGCAACCAGGAGGGGTCGCACGACGGCGCGCTCGAGGTCCCGGCGGAACTGGTGGCGCCGCGCGAGCCGACGCGCCGCACGTCGCTCCTGTCACCCCGCGAGATCCAGGCCAGGCTCCGGTCGGGCCGGACGATCGTCCAGGTGGCGAAGGACGCGGCCGCCGACGAGGAATGGGTGGAGAAGTTCGCGCCTCCCGTGCTCGCCGAGCGCGAGCGGGTCGTCGACAGCGCACGCGAGCTGGTGTACGGCAAGCCACGACGTGGCCCGTCGGCCGAAACCCTCGGCATGTCGGTGCGGTGGAACCTCGCCGACCGCGGCATCCGCTTCACGGACGACGAGTTCGACGCGTGCTGGAGCGCCTTCCACGTGGCCGAGGCGACGTGGGGCATCACCTTCGAGTTCGTCTCCCGCGGCAAGCGCCAGCGCGCCGAGTGGGAGGTCGACTTCCACGACGGCGAGCTGGCGGCCCGCAACCGGGTGGCGTCCGACCTCGCTTACGTCGAGCCGGGCCGTCGCAGGCGGCCCGTGTCACTCGCGCCACCGGTCGACACCCGCACGCCCCGACGTGACGCGCGAGAAGCGGTGGCAGCCGACGACGAGCCGGCGCCACGGCCGAAGCGCGCCGCGGCCAGGAAGGCCGCATCGAAACGCTCACGGTCGAGATCGGCCGCGGCACCGAAGAAGGCGCCGCCCCGCTCGCGGGCCCGCGCGGCGACGAAGCGCGCCGGCCGGCCCGTGACGGCGTCGAAGGCGTCCAAGACATCGAAGGCGTCGAAGGCGTCGAAGACCGCGGGGCGTACGGCAAAGGCCGCCAAGTCGGCCCGCGCCACGAAGACGGCGAAGGCCACCAAGGCAGGGAAAGCGACGAAGCGCGGCGGCTCGCGAGCGGGCGGCCGCGGCGACGAGCCACCCCGCCCCGCAGCGTCGTCGCCCCTCACGCCACAGGACCGCGGGGTCATGACGCCCCGGGTGGTGGCGGTCCCCCCGCGCAACGAGCTGGCGAAGCGGCGGATGGAGCTCGTCCGGGCCGCGACGACGAACGGCGGTCCCGCGCCGAACGGCACCCGCGGCCGCCCCGTCACCGGCTCGAGGCCACGGCCGGCGCCGCCTTCACCCCCGGCTTCACCTCCGCCCACGCCGCCCGCCGCCACGCGGCCATCGACGGCGCCTGCCGAGACCGCACCCCCCCCCCGAGCCGCCGCGCACGAAGGAGCGCGAGCCGGTGTCGTTGCCGTCGGCCACCGAAGCCGCCGACGAGGCGCGCCGCAGGCGTGAAGAGCGCAGGCGGGCGCGGGCCGAGCGCGTCACCGGCAGCGCCGAAGAACGGACGACTCCCGAGGAGCGGGCGACACCACCGGAGCGGCCGCGGGCCAGGGTGCCGGAGGGGGCGAAACCCGTGACCGCCGCGGAGCTGGTCTCGCGCTCCGCGGCGAGCCCCGCGGCGAGCACGGCCCTCGACGTCGCCCGCCGCGACCCCGATGCGGACGCCGATTTCGACGTGGTGGTCCCGCGCGACGAGGGCCGCGTCGTGACGATCCGCGGTGCCGCCCGCGCCGCGGCTCGCACCGACGAGGCTGCATCGCGCGACGGTGACGTCGTCGTGCCAGGCGGGCGGCGGCCGCTCCGGCCCGCGCAGCCCGCGGCCCAGCCGAAGCGCCGGAGGTTCGGCCGCAGCCGGTGAGTCGGTGAGACTGGGGACGGTGCCCGCCGCCCCTACCGCCGGACGTGCCGTCGAGGCCGCGGCCGGCGACGACCACGACGCGATGCGCGACCTCCGCGACGACGTGCTTGCACGCGGCGCGGAGCTCGGGCTCGACGCCGTCGGGGTGACGACCGCGGAGCCGTTCGCCGACACGAGGCGAACGCTGGATCAGCGCAAGGCACAGGGCCTGCACGGCGGCATGGCGTTCACGTACCGCAACCCCGCCCGCTCGACCGAGCCCCAACGCAGCCTCGACGGTGCGAAGGCGATCGTCGTCGCCGCGCGCTCGTACCGCCGCGAGCCACCGCCCGCCGCTGCGAACGAGCCCGTACCGCCGACCGCTCGCGTGGCGAGGTACTCGTGGGAGGACCACTACGCGCACCTCCGCGATGCACTGGCGAGGATCGGCGAGCGCCTCGCGGCGGATGGCTGGCGGTCGAAGGTCGTCGTCGACGACAACGCGCTCGTCGATCGCGCCGCTGCCCACCGCGCCGGCATCGGCTGGTACGGCAAGAACACCAACTTGTTGCTCCCGAACGCGGGCTCGTGGTTCGTCCTCGGGTCGCTCGTCACGGACGCGCCGCTGCCGCCGACCGCGCTCGAGCCCATCGGCGAAGGCTGCGGCGCGTGCGACCGCTGCCTCGTGTCGTGCCCGACGGGTGCGCTCGTCGCGCCTGGCGTGCTCGACGCGCGCCGGTGCCTCGCGTGGCTGCTCCAGGCGACCGGCGCGTTCCCGCGCGAGTACCGCGAAGCCCTCGGCGGGCGCATCTACGGCTGCGACGACTGCCAGGAGGTGTGCCCCCCGAACCGGATGCTCGACCGCAAGCTGCCGCCGCCGAGGGCCTCGGCCGACGCGCAACCGTGGGTCGATCTCGTCGCCATGCTCGCGATGGGCGACGACGAGCTGCTCGCGACGTTCGGCCGGTGGTACGTGCCTCGCCGCGAGGCGCGCTACCTAAGGCGGAACGCCCTCGTCGCGCTCGGGAACGTGGGCGACGCGAGGGACGGGCGTGTCGTCGCCGCCGTCGCTGCCGCGCTCGCACACGACGACCCGCTCGTACGCGCCCACGCGGTGTGGGCCGCGGCGAGGCTCGGGCGGCACGACCTGCTCACGGCCGTCGAGGCCGACCGCTCGTCCGAGGTGGCTGCGGAGCTTTGTGCCCTGCCGCCCTCTCGGACACGATGACCGCCCGAGCGATGCCCCACCTCCTCGTCACCAACGACTTCCCGCCCAAGGTCGGCGGTATCCAGAACTACCTGTGGGAGCTCTGGCGCCGGCTGCCCCCCGACGAGACGACGGTGCTGACGACGGCGTACCCGGGCGCGGCCGCCTTCGACGCGAAGCAGGCCTTCCGCGTGGAGCGGGTCGGCCAGCGCGTGCTCGTCCCGTCGCCTGCCCTCGTCGCCCGCATCGACGCGCTCGCGGACGAGGTGGCCGCCAAGGTCGTCCTCCTCGACCCCATCGTGTGGCCGCCCCTCGGCCTCCTCGGTCCGCGGTTGCGCCGGCCGTACGCGGTCGTGCTCCACGGCGCCGAAGTCACCGTTCCCGCGCGCCTCCCCGGCGCCAGCCTCGCGGTGGCGAAGGCGGTCCGCGGTGCCTGCCACGTCGTGTCGGCAGGTGCGTACGCCGCGGCAGAAGCGGAGCGGGTCGCGGGGGCGGGCATGCCGCCGACGACGATCGTGCCGCCCGGCGTCGACACCGACCGTTTCCGCCCGTTCAGCCCCACCGAGCGGCACGCGGCCCGAGCGCGGTTCGGGTTGCCCCAGGACGCGCCGGTCGTCGTCGGCATGAGCCGGCTCGTGCCGAGAAAAGGCTTCGACGTCGTGATCGACGCCGCGGCCGAGCTCGT
>DASVEG010000233.1:0-4667 GCA_036380695.1 Acidimicrobiales bacterium | reverse complement strand
GCTGTCGAGCGTCCCGCCGTTGCCGAGCTGGCCCGCGTAGTTCTCTCCCCACGCCCACACGGTGCCGTCGGACTTCAGCAGCAACGTGAACCCGTCGCCGCCATCGACCTGCACCACCGTCGCGGCGGCGGCAGCCGGCGGGGTCGCGCCGGTCATCGGCACGACCAGGGATGCCGCGCCGAGCACAACCGCGATCAGGATGCGACGCCGTCGCGTGCGAGTAGTCATCCGCCTGCACCTTCTTCTTCGTGCCGTCCCGACGCACCGGGGCCGAACGGTTGGGATCGGAACTGCATGCCCGTGCCGAACCAGGCGGCAGCCGTGCCGGCGATGACCACCGCGCTCAACGCGTACGCCCAGCCCGAGCCCGCGATGGTGTAGCTGACGATCAACGCGAGGAACGCGCCGGCGAGGATGGCGACCGGCCCCGCCACGAGGAAGAAGAGCGGCGGACGGGCGCGACCGCGACCCTCGACCCTCACCAGCACCTGCCAGAGCGCGAACGCGACGACGGCAGAGGCGACCGCCACTGCCGGTGCCGCGATCGCGGTCGACAACCCGCTGGGTTCCATGGCCGCGAGCTGCACCGCCGCCGCCCCCATCAGCAGACCTCCTTCGCGGTGAGGTAGAGCCCGTACGCGACGAGACCGGTACCGATCACGATGAGCCCGTAGCCCGTCACCAGGCCCGCCGTGCTCGCGCCGGCCATCATCATCCCGCCCGCGAACATCGGCCGGCTCGCGAGCACGAGCGCGCCTCCTGCTCCGCCGATGCCGATGCCGACGTCGACGACGGCGTTGCCGAGCGACGGGATGATCCACGCGATGTCAACGGCCACCTTGCCCGCGCATTTGATCGCATCCCACGCCCGGCTCCACGGGCTCAGCCCGGTCGGGTCCGCGAAGTTGACCGGGTCGCCGCCCGCGTAGCTGTAGCGGTTCCAGTGCTTCGGGTCGAAGGCGTTCTCGACCGGGTCGGGCTGGGTGAACCGCCCGAGCGCGGCGTCGTAGTACCGCTCGCCGAGCTTGTAGAGGCCCGTCGGGTCGAGGTAACCGCCGGCGAACCGGAAGGGCATCGACGCGGCGACGCCCGTGGTCTTCGTCGTCTCGCCGAACGGGGCGTACTGCAGCGTGCCAGCGAGCGAACCGTCCTCGCCGAGCATTCCGATCACCGAGCCGACGCCGTCGGTGACGACGTAGTTCGCGCCCGCCGTCGTCGTCTGCGCGAGGAGGCCGCCCGTCTCGTCGCGGACGTAACCTCGGCGGACCGCGCCGCCGACCGACTCCGCGGTGATGCCGATCATGGTGTTGGTGAACGCCAGCACGGGCGATCCTGCCTGGCCGAGCGACGCCCGCTCCGCCTGCCCTCGGCCGTGATACCGCATCTCGACCGGCGGTCCGGCGGCCCGCATCGACACCGTCTGGTCCTTCGCGTTGTAGACGTACTCCGTGCCGAGGAGCGAGCCGGTCTGGTTGCCGTTCGCGTCGTACGTCATGGTGACGACGTTGTCCCGCGTGAGCTGTTCGTTGGCTGCGTCGAACGTGTTGGTGCCCGTCCTCGTCACGGTCCCGTCGAAGGTCGACTCGGTCGTGCGGTTGCCCGCGCCGTCGTAGCCGTAGACGTAGTCCGCGAGCACGGCGTTCGCCGGCGAAGTCGTCTTCGCGCGCGTCAGCCGGTTGAGCGCGTCGTACTTGTACGCAGTGACGTTGCCGTCCTTGTCCTTCGCGGAGTAGCGGAGGACGGTGTCGTCGCCCGTCGCCGGGTCGACGTAGCTGTACTCGACGCTCATCAGCGTCTGCTGGCTCGCGTTCAGGGCGTTGATCTTCGTGACCTGTTTCGCGTCGTTGTAGGTCGTGAAGACGCTCGCGCCATTGGGATAGCGCACGGCCGACCGGTTGTAGTCCTTGTCGTACGAGACGACGATCGCGTCGTCGTCCGGCTCGACGACGGCGGCGAGCAGGTTCGCCGCGTTGTAGGAGTAGCGCACCGTCCCGCCGGGGTCGGTGATCGACGCGAGGTTGCCCATGCCGTCGTAGGTGTACGAGACGGTCGTACCGTCGGCCGTCGTCCTCGACACCAGGTTATTGCGTTGGTCGTAGGTCATGGTCACGACGCCCAGCGCGTCGGTCGTCTGCACGATGTTCCCGTCTCCGTCGTATGTGTAGACGACCGAGGACCCGTCCTGGTAGTCGATCCTCGTCACCCGGTCGAGCACGTCGTAGGTGTACGTCTCGGTCTGGCCCTTGCCGTCCCTGACCGTCTTGACGCGCGACAACGCGTCGTTGGTGAGGGTGACGAAGCCGAGCGGAGCCGGGGGAGTGATCTTCTTCAGGTTGCCCGCCGTGTCGTACTGGTAGCCGGTCACCTCGTCGCGCGGGTCGCTGCTCACGGTGACCTGGCCCTTCGCGTTGCGCGTGACGTCGACCTGGTTGTCGACCGCCAAGTCGTTCGTCATCGAGTCGAGGTTCCCTGGGACGTCGTACGCGAAGTCGAACTGGTTGCCCTGCGGGTCGGTGATGCGCGTCGGTTGGTGCGGGTGCGCGGGGTCCGCGTACACGTACTCGTAGCGCGCGCCGGTGTCGAGCTGCATCCCCGTCGCCGCGTTCAACGCCGAGTACTCGAAGGTGGTGGCCGCGCCGCCGATCGACCGCTGCTTCACGTTCGAGTTCGAGGTGTACGACGTCGACGTGGTGTTGCCGAGGGCGTCGGTGACCTTCGTGGTCCTCCCCACGGGGTCGATCTCGTACTTGGTCGGGTTGCCGTTCGCATCCGTCACGGTGGTCTCCGTGGGGCCGTACGCGAAGCACGTCACGCTCTTCGTGGTCCACGACGAGCACGCCGTCGGCGTCGCAACCTGAAGCGGGTACGTCAGCTTCGAGATACGCGACGACGCGTCGTAGGCGAACTCGACGACGCGGCGCACGCCCGTGCCGCCTGGCGTCTCGATCTTCGTGAGCTTGTCGGCCGCGTTGTACGTGTACGTCGTGACGCCGCCGAGAGGATCGGTGTACGTGGTGAGGTTGCCGTTCGTGTAGGCGTACCTCCACGTGCGGAGCGCGATGTCGGTGATGCGCTCGATCCGCCCGCTCGCGTCGTAGAGGAAGGTGATGTCACGGTTCTGGGTGTCCGTCACTTTTGTGAGGCGCCCCGCCGTGTAGGTGTACGTCAGCTTGTTGCCGTTGCGGTCGGCGCGCTCCGTCAGCACGCCGGTGCTCGAGAAGGTCAGCTTGTCGGCGGTCGCGTGCGCGGTCAGCGTGTACACGCCCGTCGTCGTGTTCTGCGTGAGCGTGGCGTTGACTCCCGCGGGGGACGTGAACGTCGTGCCGTCCTTCGGGAACCCGAACTTCGAGCCGCCGGGACCGTGGAAGAAGACCGAGCCCGTCGCGAGGATCTGGAGCTTCACGTCCGCCCCGACCGTCGTCGTCCAGTTCTTCCCGAACACCGACGTCGTCGCGGCGCGGCTGTTGTAGGAGCGCGACACCGTGAGCGGGAAGCCCGTGCCTTCGATGCGGAGGTCGTTGGCGGTGACCTTGAGGTTGCCGTTGCCCGCGTTGACCCGCGCCGAGTGCCGGTCGTTGATGTCCCAGCCTTCGATAGAGAACCCGGTCTCGTCCAGCTCGACGTCGAGGGGGACGATGCGGTTCGACGCCGCCGATACCGCGCCGTCGCCGAGGCAGTTCTGGCCCTGGATCTCGAAGCGGTAGGTGTCGCCGTCGACGAGGGCAGGTACGGGGAACTCGAGTTTCGGCAGCTTTGTGCCGACGGTCGGCTGCGCGATGCCGTTGCGGTACGGCGTGACCACGTACTGGGTGACGACCGACGCGGGCGCCTTCCACGTGAGGAACGCCAGCTTCTCGCCAGGAACCGCCTCGAGGGTGGTCGGCGCCGCCGGCGTGCTCTGGCTGAAGCCCGACACGCCGACGGGCGACGTGCGGTCAACCGTGTTGCCGAGCGCGAGCTGGCCGAGGCCGTTGTCGCCCCACGTCTGGATCACGCCGTCGCCGCGCACGGCGACGGACATGGCTCCGGGCGCGGCGATGACCTTCGCGTTGCTGATGCCGGACACCTGCATTGCCGATGCGGTGTAGGCGCTGGAGCCGTACCACCCGTTGCCGAGTTGGCCGCGTGTGCTGTAGCCCCACGTCCACACCGTGCCGTCGGTCTTCAGGGCCATGGAGTGCCAGTAGCCAGCGGCGACCGCCGAGACGCCCGACAGCCCGGCGACGGGCGCGGGCGAGCCGACGAACCCGTAGTGGCCGACGCCGATGGCGCCGACGTCGTTGTAGCCCCACGCGTACGCGAGCCCGCCGGTCGTGACGGCGAGCGAATGCATGCCGCCGCCCGCCACCGAAGCGACGGCGGGGATGCCCGTCACCCTCGCCGGCGTGACGTGCGGGATGTAGTCGATGTACCCGAACCCGAGTTGCGCGTCGGAGTTCTGGCCCCAGGCGTAGAGCTCGCCGTTCGACCTCACCGCGAGCGAGTGGTACGAACCCGCCGAGATCGCGACGACATCCGTGAGCCCGCTGACCTGAACGGGCACCGGGCTGTCCGCGCTCGACCCGTTCCCGAGCTGGCCGTCGTCGTTGCGCCCCCACGCCCACACGGTGCCGTTTTCGGTGAGGGCGAGCGTGTGGTCCGCCCCCGCCGCGACGGAGATCACCTCG
>DASVEG010000232.1:0-24374 GCA_036380695.1 Acidimicrobiales bacterium | reverse complement strand
CAAAACGAGTCAGCGGCCGGCGCGGACCTGGTTGCGGCCGCCTTCCTTGGCTTCGTAGAGGGCGGCGTCGGCGCGGGCGAGGAGGCCGGGCGCGTCGCCGTCGGTCGACACGGAGACGCCGAACGAGGCGGTCGCGTGGAGCGGTTCGGGCTTACCGATGGCGAAGGCGCGCTCGGCGATGGCCGCCCGCACCCGCTCGGCGACCGCGACCGCGGCGTCGAGCGCCGTCTCCCGCAGCAGGCAGCAGAACTCCTCGCCGCCGAAGCGGTAGACGCTGTCGCCCGGCCTGACGGTGTCGCGCACGAGGGCGGCGACGCTCCTCAGCAAGGCGTCGCCCGCGGGGTGCCCGTGCTGGTCGTTGACCGACTTGAAGTGGTCGAGGTCGCAGATGAACAGCGCGGCCGGCACGTGCTCGGCGACCGCGGTCGCGAGCTCCGCGTCGAAGCGCCTGCGGTTGCCGACACCGGTGAGCGGGTCGACGAGGCTCTCCTCGATCGCGGATCGCGTCTGGCGGGCGCTGTGCAGCGCGGCGGCTGCGACGGGGGCGAGCGCCTGCAACACGTCGCGCTCGCTCGCGGTGAACGGTTGCGACTCGCTTCGAAGCAGCACGAGCACCGCCTCGACGCGGCCGCCCCCGACGAGCGGGAACGCGGCGAGCGAGGCGGGCAGGTTCCGCACCGCCGGTTCCGTCGCGCTGATCTGCACGAGCGGTTGCCCCGTCTCCGCGACGCGCCGGATGGCGCCCGCGTCCAGCCCCTCCGTCCGCAGCAGGTCGGGCTGGGTCTCGGCGCTGACGGTCAGAACGTCGCCCGCCTGGCGGACGAGCGCCGCGCCCTGCGCCCACACCAGCCCCAGCGCGTCCCGCAGCACCGCGCGGTCGATGTCGCCGGTCGCCGCGGCCGAGGTCAGGCGGCGGCTCACCTCGAGCAGGTCCTGCATCGCAGACTGCGGCGGCTGCGTCGACAGCGGCCGGGTCGCGGTCGCGGGGGACGCGGCCGGTGTGGCGAGGGGTCCGCGCCTCCGGGTGAACGCGAACGCCGCCCCTGCGCCGAGGACGGCGACGACCGCGGCGAGGATCGGCACGAGCGAGGACGACCCGCCGTCTCCATCCCCATCCCCATCGCCGTCGGTTTCCTCGTCGGCGCGCTGCTCGATGACGCCGTCGCCGCCGCCGCCGGTGGGCGGCACGCTCGTCGAGCTCTGGCCGGCGAGGTAGGCGGCGATCGCCGCGGGGTCGGGGGGCACCGCGGAAGCCGGAGGCGCGCCTGCGTTGCGCGCCAGGTGGTCGAGGCCGCGGAGGTACTCCTCGGCGTCGAGCGACACCGCACGGCCCGCGCTCGCCGCTTCGCGATCGGCGGCGGAGAGCAAGGACAACGTGGTCTGCACGTCCCGCGACAGCCCCCCGCCGAGCCGGCGGAGGGCGTTGGCGCCGGCCTCGTCGCCTTCGTGCAGGAGCCGGGTGAGCTCGGCCGGGTCCGTAACGCGGCCGACGATGCCGACGGGGCCGAGCGCGGACGCGAGCCGGTCCGACCCCGGGGGCGTGAGCGCGCGCAGCGCGACGAGGGCAGACGCTTCCTGTGCCAGCGCGATGGCCGCGATGCGCACGGTGGCGTCGTCGCGGGTGCCACCGCCCGGCTGCGGCGGGGGGAGGGTCTGGCCCGGCCCGGGCTGCCCCGGCTGCGTGGGCGGTGGCGACGGTGGTGGCTGCGTCTGGGCGACGGCCGGACTCGGCGTCGCGCCGGTGCCCACCGCGACGAGCACCGCGGCGATCAGCAGGAAGCCGACGGGGGGACGCCAGCGCACGCGCGGAGTGTACGAGCGCGACCGCGCACGCACGCTGATCCGCGGGTCAGCCCCCTCCGGCCAGGCTCGCGAGCGCGCGCCGGATCCGCTCTTCGCTCACGGGATACGCCGTGCGGAGCGTCTGCGCGAAGAAGCTCACCCGCAGCTCTTCGAGCATCCACCGCGGCCCGTCGACGTCGCTGCCTCCGAGGCGTTCGGGGGGCAATGCCGCGACGACCGAGCGGTACTCGTCGTCGAGTCGTTGCACCTTGCGCAGCAGTTCGGTGTCGCGCGCCGGGTTCTGCGGCAGCTTGTCGAGCCGCCGGTCGATGGCCTCGACATAGCGGAGCACGTCGGGCAGGCGGCGCGCGCCGAACCGCGTGGCGAAGCCGGGGGGAACGAGCCGCGGCAACTGGGTGCGCACGTCCATCGTCGCGGCGACGAACGCGGGCGCGGTCAGCCGATCGAGCCGCGTTTCCACCGACCTCACCGCGACCAGGATGCGTCCCGCGATCGCGCCGATCTCCGCGGCCGCCGGGACGACGTCGCCGCGTACGTGGTCGCGCAGCTTTGCGAACGCTTCGTCGTCCCACGCGGGGCCGCCGTGGTCGGCGATGAGGCGGTCGATCGCGGCGGCCACGCAGTCGTCGAACAGTTCGGCCGGCGACGCGTGCGGCGCGAACGCAAGCGCGAGCTTCGCCTCGTTCGTCAACGACGACTGCACCGCCTTGACGGGCGAAGGCATGGTGAGCGTCAGCAGCCGGCGCGTGCCCGCCCACATCGCGCGCTCCTGATCGTCTGCGGTCGGCAGCACGCGAACGCCGACCGTCGCGCCCTCGTCGACGAGAGCCGGGTATCCGCGAACGGCGCGCCCGCCGCGAACCGTCTCGACGGCACGGGGGATCGTCCCGAACGACCATGCCGTCGCGCCCGTGCGCTCGATGTCGGGAACCGCGTCGGCGATGGCGGCCCTGACCCGCGGCTGCAGCTTGCGCTTCAGCGCGTCGAGGTCCTTCCCGACGGCGAACTCGCGGCCGTCCTCCGCGGTGATCGAGAACGTCGCTCGTAGGTGGGGTGGCACGCGGTCGAGCTGCCAGCTCTCGGGCGGGATCGCGTCACCCGTCATCCGACCGAGACGGTCGGCGAGCACGTCGAGAAGCCGGCCGTCGGCCGGCGTCGCGCTGGCGAGGAAGGCGCGGGCGTGGTCGGGAGCGGGAACGAAGTTGCGGCGGTACGCCTTGGGCAGCGATCGGATCAGCGCGGTGACGAGCTCTTCGCGCAAGCCGGGCACCTGCCAGTCGAACCCTGCGGGCGTCACCTGGTTGAGCACGTCGAGCGGCACGTGCACCGTGACGCCGTCGGTTGGCGACGACGGGTCGAGCTCGTAGGAGACCTCGAGCGCCAGCTCCCCGTGGTGCCACACGTCGGGGAAGTCGGCCGCGGAGAACCCTGCGGCCGCGGGGTCGGTCACGTCCTCGGGCGTGAGCGTGAGCAGATCCGGCTCGCGGTGCCGCTCGGTCTTCCACCACTGGTCGAAGCGCCGCGCGGACGTGATGTCGGCAGGCACGCGCGCGTCGAACCATGCCGCCAGCGCGTCGTCGCCGACGAGGATGTCGCGCCTGCGGACGCGGTCTTCCAACGCGCGCACCTGCTCGATCACCTCCTCGTTCTCGGCGACGAAGGCGTGGTGCGTCTGCCAGTCGCCCTCCACGAGCGCGTGCCGGATGAACATCTCGCGAGCGACTGCGGCGTCGACCCGCGTGTAGTCGACGCGGCGCGCGGCGACGATGGGCAGGCCGTACAACGTGACCCGTTCGTGCGCGACGACCTGCCCGCGGCGGGCGTCCCACTCCGGCTCGCCGTACGTCCGCTTCACCAGGTGGGCGCCGACGCGCTCGGCCCATTCCGGTTGGATGCGCGAGACGACACGGGCCCACAGGCGATTCGTCTCGACGAGCTCAGCGGCCATGACCCACCGTGGAGACTTCTTGTAGAGGGCCGAACCCCGAGTGATGGCGAACCGCGCGTTTCGCGCGCCCTGGTACTCCTGCTTCGCGTCGTCGCGCTCGTTACGCATGCCGATGTGCGACAGCAGGCCGGAGAGCAGGGAGATGTGGATGGCGTCGACGTCGCCGGGCGTGCGGTCGACGTGGATGCCGATCGTCGTGCCGACCTGGCGCAGTTGGCTGTAGATGTCCTGCCACTCGCGGACGCGCAGGTAGTTGAGGAACTCGTTGCGGCAGAGCTTGCGGAACTGGTTCGACGAGAGCGCCTTCTGCCGTTCGCGTAGGTAGTCCCACATGGCCAGGTACGTGAGGAAGTCGGAGTCCTTGTGCGCGAACCGAGCGTGCATCTCTGCCGCCGCCTCTTGCGCGTCCACCGGCCGCTCGCGCGGGTCCTGGATCGAGAGCGCGGCGGCGATGACCATGACCTCGCGTACGCAGGCGTGTTTCGCGGCCTCGATCACCATGCGGCCGACGCGCGGGTCGAGCGGCAGTTGCGCCAGCTTGCGCCCGAGCGGCGTCAGCCACTTCGGCGTGTCCTTCTTCGACGGGTCCAGCGCGCCGAGCTCCTCGAGGAGCGCGATCCCGTCCTTCACCATTCGCGAGTCGGGCGGCTCGACGAACGGGAACGACTCGATGTCGCCCAGGCCGATGGCGGCCATCTGCAGGATGACGGACGCCAGGTTCGTCCGCAGGATCTCCGGTTCGGTGAACTCGGGCCGCGCCGCGAAGTCGTCCTCGCCGTACAGGCGGATGCAGATGCCGGGGGCGACGCGGCCGCATCGCCCGGCGCGCTGGTTGGCGGACGCCTGCGAGATGGCCTCGATAGGCAGGCGCTGCACCTTGGTCCTGCGGTTGTACCGGGAGATGCGCGCGGTGCCGGGGTCGACGACGTAGCGGATCCCGGGGACTGTCAGCGACGTCTCCGCAACGTTCGTCGCGAGCACGACGCGCCGCCGCTGGTGTGGTTGGAAGACGCGGTGTTGTTCGGCGGCCGACAGCCGCGCGTAGAGGGGCAGGATGTCGATCTCGTCGCGGTCGGCGAACGAAGCCCGCACCGCGTCCGCCGCGTCACGGATCTCGCGCTCGCCGCTGAGGAACACGAGGATGTCACCGGGCCCCTCGCGGGTGAGCTCGCGGATCGCGTCGCACATCGCCTGCGTCGGGTCGCGGTCGGCGTCCTCGCGATCGTCCACGACCGGCTGATACCGCATCTCGACGGGGTAGGTGCGGCCGGACACCTCGACGATCGGTGCGCCGTCGAAGTGACGCGAGAACCGTTCCGTGTCGATCGTCGCCGAGGTGACGATCACCTTGAGGTCGGGCCGGCGGGGGAGCAGCTCGCGGAGGTAGCCGAGAATGAAGTCGATGTTCAGGCTCCGCTCGTGAGCCTCGTCGACGATGAGCGTGTCGTAGCCGCGCAGGAGGCGGTCGCGCTGGATCTCGGCGAGGAGGATCCCGTCGGTCATCACCTTGACGAGCGAGTCGTTCGACACGCGGTCGGTGAACCGGACCTTGTAACCGACCACGCCCCCGACCTCCGAGCCCAGCTCTTCGGCGATGCGTTCGGCTACCGTGCGCGCCGCGAGGCGCCGGGGCTGGGTGTGCCCGATGAAGCCGTGCAGTCCGCGCCCCGCCTCCAGGCACAGCTTCGGGAGCTGCGTGCTCTTTCCCGAACCCGTTTCCCCCGCGACGATCACGACCTGGTTGGCGCGGATGGTGTCGAGCAGCTCCTCCCTGCGTTCGGTGACCGGCAGCTCCGGCGGGTACCGCAGCGGGGGCACCGACGCGCGACGGCGCTCGAGCCGCCGCTCCGCCTCGTCCTGCCGGCTGCCACCGTCCACGCCCTGCATTGTGGAGGCAATAGGTGTCGCGAGGCGTCAGGTATTGCCTCCGGAACGAAGGCGAGGCGCTAGAACGGCGAGGTGGCGTGGTCGTACGACGAGGCGCGCGCGTTCCTCGCCGCGCGGATCGCGCCCGGCGCTCGCGCGGGTGAGCGCCGCGACGGCGCGGTGGCGCGCATGCGGGCGTTGTGCGCCGCCCTCGGCGACCCGCAGCGGGCGTACCCGGCCATTCACGTCACCGGCACGAACGGCAAGGGGAGCGTGACCCGTCTCGTCTCCGGCCTCCTCGCCGAAGAGGGGTTGGTCGTCGGTACGTGCACCAGCCCCGACCTCGGCCGCCCGAACGAGCGCATGGCCGTCGGCCTCGACCCCGTTGACGACGCCGGGTTCGCGCGCGTCGTCGAAAAGGTGGCCGGCGCCGACCGCGCGACCGGTGCCGGAGCGACGTACGTCGAGCTGCTCCAGGCCGCGGCCTTCGCATGGTTCGCCGAGCGCGCCGTCGACGTCGCCGTCGTGGAGGTCCTGCGCGGGGGGAGGCGCGACGCGACCAACGTCGTCGACGCGGTCGTGGTCGCGGTCACCAACGTCGGTACCGACCACGCCGAAGTGATCGGCCCTACGCGCGCAGACATCGCCTACGAGAAGGCGGGCGTGGTGAAGCGGGGGACGACGCGGGTGCTCGTCCTGGGCGAGACCGACCACCAGCTCGCTGCCGTGTTCGAGCGCGAACGACCGGCGCAGACGTGGCGGCGGGGCCGCGAGTTCTCGTGCCCGCGCAACGAGCTCGCACCCGGCGCGGGACGGCTGCTCGATCTGGTCACTCCCGCCGCGTCCTACGAAGCGGTTCGCCTCTCGTTGCATGGACCGCACCAAGGAGACAACGCGTCGGTCGCGCTGGCGGCGGCGGAGGCATTCGTCGGCCGCGCCATCGGCGACACGGAGGTGCGACGCGCGTTCGGGCGCGCCACGCACGCCGGGCGGTTCGAGGTGGTGCGCGCGTCGCCGCTCGTCGTGCTCGACGGCGCCCACGACGCCGGCGCGGCGCGCGCCGCGGCGGCGACGCTGTCCGAGATCGCTCCTGGTGCGCCGGTCGTGCTTGTCGTCGGCATGTTGGAGCCCCACGACCCGGCCGAGATGTTGGGGGCGCTCGGCGCGGCGCGCGCACGCGCGGTCGTGGCCACCGCGCCCGAGAGCGTCCGCGCCGTGCCGGCCGACCTCGTCGCCGCCGCGGCGCGATCGCTCGGTGCGGAGGTCGTCGCGGTCGGTCCCGTCGACGCCGCCGTGGCCAGAGCCGTCGCACTGGCCGGCAGTGAGGGCGCCGTCCTCGTCACCGGCTCGCTCTATATCGTCTCGGAGGCTCGACGGGCCGCGCCCTACGATGACCGGCCGTGACCGCGACCCTTCCGCCTCGTTCGCCGTTCCGGGTGCGGGTTTACGACACTCCGAGCCGGAGCGTCCGCGACGTCGAGCCGCTGGTGCCTGGCCAGGTGCGCATGTACACCTGCGGTCCCACCGTCTACGCGCCGCAGCACATCGGGAACATGCGGTCGCAGCTCTTCGCCGACTTGCTGCGGCGGGTGATCGCCGCCAGCGGGCTGGAGGTCGTTCACGTCGTCAACATCACCGATGTCGGCCACCTGACCGACGACGCCGACGCCGGGGAGGACAAGCTCGAGTTGGCCGCGGCCCGCGCGGGCGGCAAAGCCGAGGACATCGCGGTCAAGTACACCGAGCAGTGGCGCACCGACCGCGCCCGGCTCGGGTGCCTCGAGCCGAACGTGCTGTGCAAGGCGACCGATCACATCGCCCAGCAGATCGCCATGGTCGAGGCGATCGAAGCGAAGGGGTTGACGTACACGACCGACGACGGCGTGTACTTCGACACCGCGGCGTGGCCGCGGTACGCCGACTTCGCCCACCTGCAGCTCGACGAGCAGGACACGTCGGGCCGCGTCGCGAACGTCGACCAGAAGCGCAACCCGGCCGACTTCGCGCTCTGGAAGTTCTCGCCCGCAGACGTCCGCCGGCAACAGGAGTGGGAGTCGCCCTGGGGCACCGGGTTCCCCGGGTGGCACATCGAGTGCTCGGCGATGGCGACGGAGTATCTCGGTCGCCAGTTCGACCTTCACACCGGCGGCGTCGACCACGTCTCCGTGCACCACACCAACGAGGTTGCGCAGAGCGAGGCCGCGCTCGACGTGCACCCGTGGGTGAGCATCTGGGTGCACCACGAGTTCTTGCAGATGGGTGCGGGAGACGACGGTCGGGACGCGGCGAAGATGTCGAAGTCGGCCGGGACGACCGTGCTGCTCGACGACCTCGTTGCCGCGGGGTTCGATCCCCTCGCGTTCCGCTGGTTCTTCCTGCAGGCGCACTACCGGAGCCAGCAAGACTTCAACACGTCGCTGCTCGAGTCCGCGGCCACCGGCCTGGCCCGGCTGCAGCAGCGCGCCGTCGCCGCGCGGCGCGAGGCGGCCGGCGACGGGGCCGCGAGCGCACCCGACGCTGCCCGTTGCGAGCCGTGGCGCGAGCGGTTCTGGTCGGCCCTCGCCGACGACGTCAACGCGCCGCGCGCCGTCGCGGTCGTCGCCGAGGTCATGCGTGCGCCCGAGCTGACGGGCGCCGACCGGTGGGCGCTCCTGCTCGACTTCGACGACGCACTCGGCCTCGGTTTCGAGTCGCTGGCCGACGACGCCGGCGCGCCGGAAGAGGTGACCGCGGACGACGCCGAGACCGCCGGCCTTCTGCGCCAGCGCGACGACGCCCGCAAGGCCCGCGACTTCGCCACCGCCGACCGCATCCGCGACGAGCTCGCAGCCCGCGGCCTCCGCATCGTCGACACACCCGAGGGCTCCCGCCTCCAGCGCATCTGATCCGTTTGTGCACAAAAGCGTTTGTCGCCGGCCTCGTGCGGTCAGGCGCAGGGGCCGCTCGGGGGTGCCGTCGCGGCGCCGACCACGCGGGGCCTGCCGTCGTTCCCGACCGTGGCCGGGTGCACGAGGGCGGACCGAACGCGGTCGCCGTCGACCACCGCTTCGAACACCGCGGTGCGGTCGCTCGGCGGGTCGGAGTGGTACCAGACGAAGTTGCCGAGGCTGTAGGCCGTGGCCACCCCGCCACCGTGCTCGAACCCCTGCAGGACGTGGGGGTGGTGGCCGACGACGAGCGTCGCGCCGTTCGCCTGCAGGCGCCGGGCAAGACCGGCCTGCGCGCCGTCGGCGCAGCGCGCCAGCTCTGTCCCCCAGTGCACGAGGACGACGACCGCGTCCGCGCGTGCCGCGGCGTTCTGCACGGCGGCCATCGTCGCCCGCTCGTCGTACGCGCTGGCCACGCCTGGGCGGCTCGCCGTCGCCGCCCACCCTGGCGGCACGACGCGGCTGATGCCGACGTACGCGATGCGCCGGCCGGCGACGCCGACGAACGCGGGCGCGTAGGCCTCGGCGGCGTTCGCTCCCGCGCCGACCGCGAGCAGGCCTGCGTCGCGCGCGTGCTGGCGCGTGCGCAGCAAAGCGGCGGGCCCGTGGTCGAGCGCGTGGTTGTTGGCGAGCGAGATCACGTCGACACCGGCCGACTTCAGCGCGGCCAGCAACGACGTCGGCGCGAGGAAGACGTACTGCTTCTGCTGCGGCGTGCCTGGCGCACCGACCGGGGTCTCGAGGTTGACGGCCACGGCGTCCGCGGCGCGGAACATCGGTGCGACCTCCGACAACGGGTTGTCGCCGCGCGCGAGCAGGTCGGCGATGCGGCGCTCGCCGTGGACGTCGCCCGCGAACAGCAAGCGGATGTCGCCAGGCCCGGACAGGATCCAGTACCCGTCGCCCGCCGGCCGAGCGGCCAAGCCCACCGCGCTCGTGCCGTCCGCAAGCGCGCCCGCGGCCGAGCCGTGGAACGCGGCGTCGCCGAACGTGAAGATCCCGCCGTCCGTCGCAGTGAGCCAGTACCCGCGACCCGTTGGCGTCGTGGCCATGCCGACGATGGGTGCGTTCAACGTCATGGACCCGGTCGACCCGTGGAACGCGGCGTCGCCGAAGGTGAAGATCCCGCCGTCGGTGGCGGTGAGCCAGTACCCGCGGCCGGTCGGGGTGGCGGCCATGCCGACGATGGGCGCGTTCAAGGTCATCGAGCCGGTCGACCCGTGGAAGGCGGCGTCGCCGAAGGTGAAGATCCCGCCGTCGGTGGCGGTGAGCCAGTACCCGCCGCCCGTCGGCGTCGCGGCGATGGCGACGATGGGCGCGTTCAAGGTCATCGAGCCGGTCGAGCCGTGGAACCCCGCGTCGCCGAAGGTGAAGATGCCGCCGTCGGTGGCCGCGAGCCAGTACCCGCGGCCGGTGGGCGTGGTCGCAATGGCGACGATGGGCGCGTTCAGCGTGAGGCCCGTGCCCTCCGGCGGCCCGTGGTGGGATGCGTCGCCGTACGCGAAGACGCGCCCTTCCCGCGACGCGACGAGGTAGCCGTTGCCGGTGGGTGTCGGCGCGATCGCGGCGACGCGGGTGCCAGCCGGCGGCGCACCGAACGCCGGCGCACGACCGAAGGCGTCGACGCGTACGGCCGCGCTCGCCGCGCTCGCGGGTGGTGGTGCGGTCGGCCCGGCGAGGACCGAGATCGTCGCGCCGACGGCGACCACCGTGAGGGCCAGGGACGTTCGGTGCTTCCGCCGCATCGGGACGACGCTACCGGGGCGCGCCGTATCCTCCCGCCATGTCCGTACCGATCCCGACCGGCGCGGGTGACCTCACGCCGGAGTGGTTCACCGCCGCCCTAGCCGGCGGCGTCGCGAGGAACGCCCGCGTCGTCGCGATCGAGATGGCGGCTGTCGGCACGGGGCAGATCGCGGACAGCGTCCGCGTCGCGCTGACGTGGGAGCCGCCGGGCGCCGGCCCGGCCACGCTCGTGACCAAGGTGACGTCGGCGTCGGAGACGAGTCGCGGCGCGGCCATGGCGACGCGCACGTACGAGGTGGAGGTCGGCTTCTACACCGACCTCGCGTCCGACCTCCCGGTGCACGCGCCACGCTGCCACTGGGCGGGCCACGACCCCGCGACGGGTGCGTACGCGGTGGTGCTCGACGACATGGCCCCCGCGGTGGCGGGCGATCAGGTCGCCGGTTGCTCGGTCGACGAAGCGGCGCTCGCACTCGACGAGGCCGCGCTGCTCCACGGCGCCCGTTGGGGCGATGCCGAACTGTCGAAGCTCTCGTGGCTCGACAGGGGCGGCCTCGCCGCGTCGGAAGGGCTCGTCGGGTTCGTGCAGTCGCTGCTCCCCGGGTTCCTCGATCGCTACGGCGACCGGTTGTCGCCCGGCGTCGTCGACCTCTGCGGTCGGGTGCCCGACGTCGTCGCGGCCGCGGCGGCGTACGACCCCGGCCCTCGAACCGTCGTGCACAACGACTTCCGGAACGACAACCTCCTCTTCGGCGGCGACCGCGTGTGCGTGCTCGACTGGCAGACCGTCTCGCTCGGACCCGCGCTCATCGACGTGAGCTACTTCCTCGGAGGCAGCTTGCTCACCGACGACCGCCGCGAGCACGAGGCCACCCTGGTCCGGCGCTACCGCGAGCAGCTCGTCGGGCAGGGAGTCGACCTGTCGTGGGACGCCTGCTGGGACGGGTACCGGCGTTACACGCTCGCGGGGCTGGTGATGGCGATCATCGCGTCGATGCTCGTCGTCAGGACCGACCGGGGCGACGCCATGTTCGTCGCCATGGCCGATCGCGCCGGCATGCACGCCATCGACCTGGAGACCGAAGCGCTCGTCGGCGGGTCCTAGGAGGGATCGGCGAAACGCGCGGCGGGGTTCGCCCAGCCCGCGGGACGGACGCTTTGGAGGCCGAGGGTGGCGGAAACCGCAACCCTCAGGCTCGAAAGGCGTCGTGCGGAGGCGCCGCCGGTCCATTCCACGCGACAGGAGCGGCGAGTACCGCGGCTCAGGCGCGCACGTTTCGCGGAGCGAGCCCTGTTTCGCCGATCCCTACTAGTCCGCCATCGACAGGAGGCGGGCGCGGTAGCCGGCGGCCTCGACGGCGGCGACGATGGCGTCGCGGTGCGCGGCGTCGAGGCACTCGACGACGAGGTCGACGTCGGCGGCACGCGCCGGGATGTCCGCGAACAACCGCTGGTGCTGCACCTCGAGCAGGTTCGCTCCCGCGCCGCCGACGACGGTGAGCAGCGCGCCGAGCGCGCCGGGCCGGTCGTCGAGCGCGACGCGCAGCCGCGCCAGCCGCCCCGAGCGCACGAGGCCGCGCTCGATGACGGACGCCAGCAACCGCGGGTCGATGTTCGCTCCCGTGAGCACGACACCGACGGTGCGGCCCGCGAAACGATCGCGGTGCACGGCCAGCGCGGCGATCGCTGCCGCCGCGGCCCCCTCGACGACGACCTTCTCGATCTCGAGCACGAGCGCGACGGCGTCCTCCACCGCCGTCTCCGGCACGACGAGCAGCTCCGGCCGCAACGCGCGCACGATCTGTTCGGTCACGACGCCAGGCGTCGCCACCGCGATGCCCTCGGCCATCGTCGTGCCCCCGGCCGGCGGGACGAGCCCGCCGAGCGCGTTGACCATCCCCGGGTAGGTCTCCACCTGTACGCCGACGACCTCGACGTGCGGGGCCTTTGCGGCCGCCACCACCGCGACACCGGAGACGAGCCCGCCGCCCCCGACGGGCACGACGATGGCGTCGAGGTCGTCGTGATCCTCGAACACCTCGAGCGCGACGGTTCCCTGGCCGGCGACGACGAGCGGGTCGTCGAACGGGTGCACGAGCGTGCGCCCCTCGGCCACGAGCTCATGGCCGCGTGCCAGGGCGCCGGCGAAGTCCGCGCCGTTCAGCTCGACCGAGGCGCCGAGGTGCCTGGTCCGCGCCACCTTCACGAACGGCGTCGTGACGGGCATGACGATCGTGGCCGGGATGCCGAGCAGGTGCGCGTGGCGTGCCACCGCCTGCGCATGGTTGCCGGCCGACACGGCGACGACGCCGCACGCTCGCTCGCCCGCGTCGAGCGCGGCGAGACGGTTGCGCGCGCCGCGTTCCTTGTACGCGGCCGTGAATTGGAACCCTTCGAACTTGAGGACGACGGTGCAACCGAGGATGTCCGACAACGTCTCCGACAAGGCCGACGGCGTGCGGACGACCGCGCCGGCGATCGTCTTCGCCGCCGCCTCGACGTCGTCGATCGTCACCGGCAGGTCGCGTGCATCCTCGGCCGAGCTCACGGGGCGAACGTCTCCAGCGAGGTCGTCGCCGCGTCGAGCACGTCGCGGATCGGTTGCACGCCGATCCCAGGGCCGGAGGGAACGCGGAGGCGCCCGTCGTCGAGCACGAACGGCTCGGTGAGGTCTTCTTCGAAGTACCGAGCCGACGCGGACAGGTCGCCCGGCAACGTGAAATTCGACAGCGTCGCGAGCGCGACGTTCGCGGCGCGCCCGATGCCGGTTTCCAACATCCCGCCGCACCAGACCGGGATCTGGTGGGCCGCGCAGAGGTCGTGGATGCGCCGCGCTTCGAGGTGCCCGCCGACCCGCGCCGCTTTGATGTTCACGACGTCGCACGCGGCCATCGCGATCGCGGCGCGCATGCTCGCTTCCGACACGATCGACTCGTCGAGACACACCGGCGTCACGAGCGCGGCCGCAAGCGCCGTGTGCGCCGTGAGGTCGTCCTCCGCGAACGGCTGCTCGATCAGGAGCAGGTCGAACGGCTCGAGGCGAGCGAGGTGGGGGATGTCTGCCTCGCCGTACGCGCCATTGGCGTCGACCTGGAGCAGCAGCTCGTCGCCGAAGCGTTCGCGCGTGGCTCGGACCGGTTCGACGTCCCACCCCGGCTCGATCTTCAATTTCACGCGGCGGTAGCCGTCGTCGAGATAGCCGGCGACGACGTCGAGCAGCTCGTCGACCGACGACGCGATGCCGACGCTCACGCCCGCGTCCACTGCGTCGCGCACGCCGCCGAGGTAGGCGGCGAGGGGCGTACCGCTCGCTCGCAGCTGCGCGTCCAGGACAGCGGTCTCTATCGCCGCCTTGGCCATCGGGTGCCCCTTCACGCCGCCGAGGATGGCGGCGACGTCCTCGGCCACGACGTCCTTCGCCGAAGCCAGCAGGCGGGGGAGCAGGTGCGTGCGGACGACGTGGTGCGCGCCCTCGGCGTACTCGGCCGAGTACGCCGGTTCGGACATGGCGACGCACTCGCCCCATCCTTCGCCGTCCGCGGTGAGGACGCGAACCAGCAGGACGTCGCGCTCGCGCTCGACGCCGAACGACGTGCGGAAGGGCGCGACGAGCGGCACTCGCACCCGACGCAGCTCGACGGCCTCGACTTCCACCCCGCCAGCTTCGCCTAGAACGTGGACGTGCCCGCGCCGATCGAACCAGAGCGCTACGACGAGCGCGTCGCCGAGGCGATGCGCGCCAGCGACGACACGCTCACCGGTCTGCCCGCGTACCTCGGCATCCGCACGATCGAGGTCGCACCGGCGCGGATGGTGGTCGAGCTCGACGCGCGCGACGAGTTGCTGAACCCGTTCGGCACGCTGCACGGCGGCGTCGTCTCCGGCCTCGTCGACCATGTGCTCGGCGCGGTGCTGTACCCGCACATCGAACGCGGCCAGTGGGCGGCGACCACCGAGTTCAAGGTGAACCTCGTCGCCGCGATCCGCGGCGGGGCGGTGCGGGCGGAGGCGGCGATCGTCGCCATGAGCAGGCGCACCGCCGTGGTGCAGGTCGAGGTCACCAACGACGGCCGGCTGGCGGCCCTTGCGCAGGGCACCGTGTCGATCCCTCAGCGGAGCTGACGAACACGCTCGGAGAAACGAACGAGCCCCACTCGCGCCTGGCAGGACAAGCGAGTGAGGCTCCGTTCGATTGCCTTATTGATCGGCGCGCTGCCCGATCACTTGAGCAGTTCTGCTGAAAACGTTCTCAGCGCCCTTCGAAGACCGGGGTGCGCTTCTCGAAGAACGCCTTGCGCGCTTCCTGGGCGTCGTTGCTCTGGAACGCCCGCATGATGCTCTGCAGCTCGTAGCGAACGTGCGCTTCGAGGTCGATGGCCGTGGACGCACGGCCGACGGTCCGCTTGGTCAACCGCGCCGTGATCGGCGAGCGCTCCGCGAGGAACGCGCAGTACTCCGCGAGCCGGCGGGCGAACGCGCCGTCGCCATCGACGTCGACGACCTCGCCGACCATGCCGAGCCGCAATGCCTCGTCGGCCTCGACGGTGCGGTTCTCGAGCAGGAACCGCATCGCCTGCTCGTAGCCGACGGCCTGCGACAGCGTCCACGTGAGCCCGCCGTCCGGCGACGCTCCGATGCGCGGGTATCCCGCGATCAGTCGCGCCCCCCGCGCCATCAGCCGGATGTCGCACGCCATCGCGAGCGACAGCCCTGCGCCAGCGGCGACGCCGTTGATGCCGCCGACGACGGGCTTGTCGCAGAGCTTGCGAAGCACGAGCGGGAAGCGCCCGACCCACGAGATGTCGTCGAGGAACGCGGTCTGCGGCGGGAGCGGGTTGGCGTCCTCGCTGCCGCCGAGGTCGAGGCCGCTGCAGAACGCGTCGGCCGTGCCGGTGATGGCGACGATCCACACGTCGTCGTCCTTCGCCGCCTCCTCGACCGCGGTGACGACGCCCCACGCCAGCTCGCTGCTGAGCGCGTTCTTCTTCTCTGGCCGGTTGAGGCGGATGGTGCGGACGCGGCCGGTGTCGGTGATCTCGAGGACGCTCACGGGCGCAGCGTACGGCCACGCGCCGGCGCCGTCGCTAGGACCGCGCCGAGGGCTCGCCGAGCCACTCGTCGAGGCGTTCCTGCTCGAATGCCTGCTTGCGCGCGAAGGATGCTTCGTCCGGCTCGCTCAGCGACACGTCGGGCTTCGGCGTCCCGTAGAAATTCCCCTCGACCGTCGCGACCTTCCGCCCCGGCACCTCCATGAAGCAGTAGCCGTACCCGTCGAAGATGGCGCGGTCGCTCGCGACGCCGAGGTCTGCCGCCGCGTTGCGCGCCGCCACCGTTCCCTGCGCGGCCGCGAACACGCCCGCCTTCGGGAGCTGCCCGCCCGCCGTCGGCACGCGGGTGCAGTCGCCCACGGCGTAGACGCGCTCGAAGCCGGTCGCGAGCGTCGCCGGGTCCGCCGCGATCCACCCGCCTTCACCGCCGAGCGGGCTCGACGCGATCACCCGAGGCGGCGCGCTTGCGGGCACACCGAGGAGCAGCTGGTAGTCGAGCTCACCAGCGTCGCCGAGGTCGAGCACGCCGCGAGCGGCGTCGACGCCCGAGACCGTCGTCGCCGTGCGCAGGTCGATGCCGCGAGCGTCGAGAAACGACGCGACGTACTGGCTCGCGTCCGGCCCCACCGCGGGGATCGTGATGGGTACGGGGGTCACGACCGCGATGTCGACCGCGTCGCGCACGTCGCGCTCGCGCAACCGCTCGTCGACGAGGAGCGCGGCTTCGTACGGCGCGGGCGGGCACTTGAACGGGATGCCGAGGACGGCGACGACGACCCGACCCGATCCGATCTCGTCGAGGGCGGCATGGATGCCGGGCAGGCTCGCCGCGTCGTAGAGGTCGAACGCGCGGTGCATGCCGTCGACGCTCGCCCCTTCGATCAGCTCGAGGTGCGCCGGCGCCGCGCCCGCGCCGAGGGCGACGACAATCGCGTCCGCGTCGAACGGGCCGGCCGACGTCTCGACGCGGCGCGCCGACGGGTCGATCGCGTCGATCGTCGCGTTGACGAAGCGGATGCCGTGGCCGTCGAGCGCGGCCAGCGGACGGGTGCCGTCGGCGAGGGGACGGATGCCGCCGAGATCCCACAGCTTCGCGAACCCCATGAAGAACTCGTCCCTCGCGTCGACGAGGACCACCTCGTCGCCGCTGGCGAGCAATCGCCGCAGCTCGTGTGCGGCCGCGAGGCCGCCGAACCCACCGCCGAGGACGAGCGCACGTGTCATGCGCCTTTTCTACGCCTCAGGCGGGCTGGTCGGCGGCGAGGTCGACGCCGGCCCCGGCGGGCGCGGCGGGCGCCGCGTCGTCGGGCGCCGGCCCCCGCTCGTGCCGGGCCAGCGAACGCGCGCCGATCAGCCCGGCGAGCACCGTGGCCGCGCCGCCGACCGCGAGCGCGGATCGGGGCCCGAACGCCTCGCCGATCGCGCCGACGATCGGCGCGCCCACCGGCGTGCTGCCGAGGAATGCGACCGCGTACAACGCCATGACCCTGCCCCGCATGGCGGGCTCCGCGGTCAACTGCAGGGTCGAGTTCGCCATGGCGATGAAGGTGATGCTCGCCGCGCCCATCACCGGGAGCGCCACCAGCTCGAGCGCGAGCGTCGGCATCGCGGCGACGACCAGGATGAGCAGACCGAACGCAACCGCGGAGCCGGTGAGCCGCCTCGACGTCGGGCCGCCACGGGAGGCGGACACGAGTCCGCCGACGACGGCTCCCGCGCCCATGAGCGAGCTCATGGCGCCGAACGCGCCCGCGCCCGCGTCGAACTCGAAGCGCGCCATCAACGGCAACGTGACCTGGAACTCGTACGCCAGCGTGCCGACCGCCGCCATCATCAACAGCGGCGTGCGCAGCGCGGGCGTCGACCACACGTACCGAAACCCGGCGCGGAGCTGCCCGGGGCTGCGGGTCGCGAGCTCGGCCCGCTGCAGATCGGCGCGGCGCATGAGCAAGAGCGCGGCGAGCACCGCCAGGTACGACGCCGCGTTGATGAAGAAGCAGGGCGCGATGTCGACGGTCGCGATGAGGATGCCGGCGATGCCGGGGCCTACGACGCGCGACGCATTCATCACGACGCTGTTGAGCGACACCGCGTTGGTGACGAGCTCGGGCCCGACCATCTCTGGGACGAACGTCTGGCGCGCCGGGTTGTCGATCGCGTGCACGAGACCGAGGCCAGCGGCGAGCACGTACACCATCCACAACTCGACGACGCCGGTCGCAGTGAGTACGCCGAGCGTGAGCGCGAGCAGGCCGGACACCGTCTGGGTGGCCAGGAGGAGCCGGTGCTTGTCGACGCGATCCGCCACCAAGCCGCCAGCTGGCCCGATCAGGAGGACGGGCAGGAACTGGGCGGCGAGCATCGTCCCGAGCGCCACGCCGCTGTCGGTGAGCCGCAGCACCAGCCACGCCTGGGCGACACCCTGCATCCAGGTGCCGCTGACCGAGATGATCTGGCCGACGAAGTAGAGGCGGTAGTTTCGGTTGCGGAGGGCGGCGAACGTCCGCCCCGCACTGCGACCGAGTGCCTCCCGTAGCCGGTCCACCGCACGTTCCTACCCGACCCTCGCGCGCAATGGGGAAGCGAACGGCCCCGTTCATGGTTGTGCTCACCCGGCGGGTACGGTCCCCGCCGGAAACGGCCCATGCCTGCGACGACCACAGCCGCCCCGAACCCGACCCACCGCCAGATCCTCGTCGTCTACAGCGCGCTCATGGCGGGGATGTTGCTCGCCGCGCTCGACCAGACGATCGTGTCGACTGCGCTCCCGACGATCGTCGGCGAGCTGGGAGGTCTGAACCACCTCTCGTGGGTCGTCACCGCCTACCTGCTCACGTCGACGGTGTCGACGCCGCTGTACGGGAAGATCGGCGACCTCTACGGCCGGAAGCTGCTGTTCCAGGTCGCGATCGGGATCTTCCTCGTCGGGTCGGTGCTCATCGGCATGTCGCAGACGATGGGTCAGCTCATCGCCTTCCGGGCGGTGCAGGGCATCGGGGCTGGCGGGTTGATGTCGCTGACGATGGCGATCATCGGCGACGTCGTCCCCGCACGCGAGCGCGGGAAGTACACCGGCTATCTCGGCGCGGTGTGGGCCGCGTCGAGCGTCGTCGGCCCGCTGCTCGGCGGGTTCTTCGTCGACCAGCTGTCGTGGCGGTGGTGCTTCTGGATCAACGTGCCGGTCGGCATCGGCGCGCTCTTCGTGACTGCGGTCGCGCTGAAGCTCCCCAAGCGACGGGTCGAGCACCGCATCGACTACCTCGGCGCGGGCCTGCTCGTCGCCGCGGTCACGTGCCTGCTGTTGGTCACCGTGTGGGGCGGCTCGGAATACGCATGGACGTCGACCACGATCGTCGGGTTGGGCGTGGGCGGCATCGTGCTGACGGTGCTGTTCTGCCTGCAAGAGGCGCGGGTGACCGAGCCGATGGTGCCGCTGTCGTTGTTCTCGAACCGCACGTTCACCGTCGCGAGCCTCGTCGGCTTCCTCGTCGGCCTCGGCATGTTCGGCGCGATGGTGTTCATGCCGCTGTTCCTCCAAGTCGTGAGGAACGTGAAGCCGACGCGTGCCGGTCTGTTGATGCTGCCGCTGATGGCCGGGCTCATGACGGCGTCGATCGTGTCGGGCCGGCTCATCTCGCGATGGGGGCGCTACAAGGTCTTCCCGGTGACGGGCACCGCCTTGATGGTCGTCGGGTTCATCCTCTTCGCCCAGCTCGACCAGGACACCAACAAGGTGCTGACCGGCCTGTACATGGTCGTCCTCGGCGCCGGTCTCGGGCTCGTGATGCAGGTGCTGATCATCGCGGTGCAGAACGACGTCGACTGGTCGCAGCTCGGCGTCGCGACGTCGGCGACGACGTTCTTCCGGTCGGTCGGCGGTGCGTTCGGCACGGCTGTGTTCGGCGCGATCTTCAACATCCGGCTCACGCGCGAGCTCGGCCGGCTGCTGCCCGACGGTGCCGCGGGCGTCGAGTTCGAAGGCGAGAGCTTGAAGGGCGGGCCAGCCGCGGTGCGGGCGCTACCCGTCGAAGTGCGCGACCTCGTCATCGAAGCGTTCGCCAACTCGATCCAGCTCGTGTTCTGGTGCGGTGTGCCGCTCGCCGCGCTGGCGTTCGTCGCGAGCCTCTTCATGCGCGACGTGCCACTGCGCGAGTCGGTGCACGGTCCGGGGTCGGGGTCGGACAGCGCGGGCGACGACCTCGCCTCGATGGTCGGTTAGCTCGGGACGCGGGCGGGTCGCTAGACGGCGACGCGGCGCGGCGTGAGGAGGCCGGCCCGAATGCCGACGTCGACGCACGCGTCGACCAGCACCGGCACGAAGACCTCGGGTTCCTTGGTGATTCCGAAGTGGTCAGTGTCGACGACGTACGACCGCGCACCTGCGATCGACTGCGCGAGCTTCGCCTGGCGGCGCGGCGGCACCAGTTGGTCGCCGGAGCAGATGATCACCGCGGTCGGCACGTCGACGGTGCGGATCCACGCGTGCGACGTGTAGCGACCCAGCGCCTGCGTCGCTTGAGCCAGCGCGACGGCATCGTGCCGGCGCAGCTCGCGATGCGCCCACTCGACCAGCCAGTCGGGCGCGAAGCGGGGGAGCATCGCGTTGTCGAACGCGGTGCGCAGCAGCGAGAGCGGTGGGAGTCGCGCCGCGAACGACGCGGCGGGAACCGCGGCGAACATGAAGCGGTCGCGCGGGTGGCCGCGGAAGTTGCGGCTCGTGGCCGCGAGGACGAGCCCCTGGATGCGGTCGCGATGGCGGTGCCAAAGGAGCTGCGCGATAGGGCCGCCCATCGAGTAACCGACGGCGATCACGCGGTCGTCGATGCCGAGCGCGTCGAGCACGGCGGCCGCGTCGTCGGCGCAGTCCTCGAGCCGGAACGGCTGGTCGCCGCGGATGCCCCGCCCGTGGCCACGATGGTCGACGGCGACGACGCGGTACTGCCGCGCGAGGACGTCGAACGCGGGGAACCAGTTGAGGTCGGCGCTCCCGCTCAGGCCGTGGAGGAGCAACAGCGTGGGCGCGCCCGGCGGCCCTTCGAGGTCGCGCACGAACGTCGTCCCCCGGCCAGGCAGGTCGAGTTCCCTGCCGGGCGGCAGCGGCGGAGCCAGCTCGAACGACTGCCGCCGCCGGAAAGGACCGACCATGCGTTCGGGTGTACCCGCACCAAACGCCGCTCAGTCGCATTTCTCGTCATCGTGGCAACCGGTTTTGGGCGCGCTCGGTGCCATATATGGCACGAAACGCGCCCAAATTCTCGTTGGGGGATGGGCGGTTCCGACAACCGACGACTGGTCGCTGCAGCTCGTTGCTCACGACGCGGGCCGGGCGACGGGGTTGCCGTCGCCCGGCACGTCGTGACCTCCTGCTCCTCTTGCGGCTTGCCCCGCTCGTCAACGCGGTGCCGATGGCGATGAGCCCACCGGCGAGGCCGACCGGCTCCGCGAACGGCAAGCCCGTCCTGGCGAGGTCGCCCGTCGCCGCGGACGCCTGCTCCGGGGGACGCACGTGTTGCTCGCCGAGCACGCTCGGCCCGCTCGCCGACGATGCCGCACGCGACACCGGTGCGGCTTCGATGTGTTGCGCCGGCCCGAGGGCTTCGGCGTCGTCGCCCCGCACGATCGACTGACCGGGCTTGGGCCCGGGGACGACGACCGTGGTCCCGGTCGTTCCCTGTGCCGCCTCGCGGCGGTCGTGATCGCTCGCGGCCTGCACGCGTGGTCCGGATGCGGGCTCGGAGGCGACGGTGCTCGCGGTTGCCGTCGTTGCCGTCGTTGCCGTTGCCGCGCTCGCGGGTTCCGGCGACGGTTGTGCCGGCGCGGTCGCGTCGGGTTGCGGTTCGGTGGCTGCGGGCGGCGCCTCGCCTCGACCCGCTCCGTGCGGGTCTCCGTGCGCCCGTACGCCACGATCACCGTGACGGCCGTGGTCGCCGTCGAGATGATCGGCGCCGTTGCCGCGCCCTTCCTTGGGTGCGGCGGTGGCCGGCGTCGCCGCCGCGAGACATGCGGCGAAGGCGACGGCCACGAGGAACAGGAGACGCATGGCCTTCGCCATGGCGGCCTCCTCGAGTCGTCGGTTGTCAAGGATCCACTCCGCTGCGCTGGGTCAAGCGTACGGCGCGATCCCTCGTCCGGTCACTCTCACGGAGCGCGTCGCGACGACTACGCCAAAGCCGAGCAAGCAGGTGCGAGGGCGGCGATGCAAGAACTACGACGCCATGACGAAATCGACGACGCGAGCCCTTCTCGCAGTGGCCGTCCTCGCACTCGCGGTGCTCCTGCCCGCGCAGCCGGCGTCCGCCGCCAGCTGCTCGCTGATCCCACAGGTGCCGTGGAAGAGCGAGATCGGCAACACCAACACGTACCTGATCCACTGGGCGACGTACGTGTCGTGTACCACCACGATCGCGTCGTCGACGGCAACCGGCACGCTCACCCGCAACGGAACTCCCTACGACGTGATGGTCGACGAGAAGTCGGGCGTCGGCACCGGCCAGACCTGGCTCGTCCTGCACGAGAAGCTCACCGCGTGCCCGCCCGCGACCGCCGCCACGTATCGAAGCTCGATCGGGGCCGCCGTGGTCCTGGGCAACGGCCAGGTCGTCAACCTGCCCGCCCAGGCGCGCTCGGCGCTCATCAACTGCGCGCTCTTCTAGAACGCTTTTGTGGCACCGATGGCGTCGTATATGACGCCATCGGCGCACAAAACGATCCTCAGGGGACGAGCGGCGCCGGCAGGTCGGTCGCGCCCATGAGGTGACGGTCGACGCTGGCCGCGCACGAGCGGCCCTCGGCGATGGCCCACACGATGAGGCTCTGTCCGCGGCCCATGTCGCCGCAGACGAACACGCTCGGCTTCGTCGTGTCCCAGTCGCGGCCGCGCTTGACGTTGCCGCGGTCGGTGAGCTCGACGCCGAGCTCGGCCAGGAGGCCGTCGCGCTGCGGGCCGACAAAGCCCATGGCGAGGAAGACCAGCTCGCACTCGAGCTCGAAGTCGGTGCCGTCGATCTTCTGGAACCGGCCGTCGACCATCTCGACCTCGTGCGCGCGCAGTCCGCGGAGCTTTCCCCCTTCGTCGCCGAGGAAGCACTCGGTGTTGACGGAGAACACGCGCTCGCCGCCCTCTTCGTGCGCGGACGACGTCCGGAACATCAGCGGCCACAATGGCCACGGCGTCGCGTCGGCGCGCTCGTCCGGCGGCCTCGGCATGATCTCGAACTGGTGGACCGACGCCGCGCCTTGGCGGTGGGCGGTGCCGAGGCAGTCGGCGCCGGTGTCGCCGCCGCCGATGATCACGACGCGCTTGCCGTTGGCGTCGATCGGCGACGCGTCGATGTCGCCCTGCTGCACGCGGTTGGCGAGCGGCAGGTACTCCATCGCCTGGTACACGCCTTCGAGCTCGCGGCCGGGGATCGGTAGGTCGCGCCACGCCGTCGCGCCGCCGGAGAGCACGATGGCGTCGAACTCCGCTTCGATGTCGGCGACGGGAATGTCGACGCCGACGTTCGCGCTCGTGCGGAACTCGGTGCCCTCGGCAGTCATCTGCTGGATGCGCCGGTCGAGGAACCGCTTCTCCATCTTGAACTCGGGGATGCCGTAGCGGAGCAGCCCGCCGATGCGGTCCGCGCGTTCGAACACGACGACGTCGTGGCCGGCGCGCGTCAGCTGCTGCGCGGCAGCCAGACCGGCGGGCCCGGAGCCGACGACCGCGACCTTCTTGCCGGTCTTCTTCTCCGGCACGACGGGCGCGACCCACCCCTCCGACCACGCCCGCTCGATGATCTCGACCTCGACCTGCTTGATCGTGACCGGGTCCTGGTTGATGCCGAGCACGCACGCCGCCTCGCACGGTGCGGGGCAGAGCCGGCCCGTGAACTCGGGGAAGTTGTTGGTCGCGTGCAGCCGCTCGATCGCGTCCTGCCAGTGGCCGCGGAACGTCAGGTCGTTCCAGTCGGGGATGAGATTGCCGAGCGGGCAGCCGTTGTTGCAGAACGGGATGCCACAGTCCATGCACCGGCTCGCCTGCGCGCGCAGGTGGCCCTCGGGGAACGGCTCGTACACCTCGCGCCAGTCGTGGATGCGCACTGGGACCGGTCGCCGCGTCGGCGTCTGGCGCTGGTGCTTCAAGAAGCCGGTGACGTCACCCATGGGACGCCGCCATGATCGCCTCGTCGACCGACAAGCCCTTCTCCTCCGCGATGCGGGCCGCTTCGAGCACCCGCTTGTAGTCCTTCGGCATCACCTTCACGAAGTGGCGCACCGCCTCGTGCCATCGCGCGAGGAGGCGGGCGGCGACCGTGCTGTCGGTTTCCGTCGCGTGCCGTCGTACCGTCGAACGCAGGAAGTCGAGGTCGTCCTCGTCGAGCGGGTCGAGGTCGACCATCTCGCCGTTGTAGAGCTGGGGGAACTCGTCGTCCGGGTCGTACACGTACGCGATGCCGCCAGACATCCCCGCGCCGAAGTTGCGCCCCGTCGGGCCGAGGACGACGACGCGGCCGCCGGTCATGTACTCGCAGCCGTGGTCGCCGACACCCTCGACGACGGCGATGGCGCCCGAGTTGCGGACGCAGAACCGTTCGCCGACCAGACCGCGGATAAACGCCTCGCCCGCAGTCGCGCCGTACAGGATCACGTTGCCCGCGACGACGTTGTCCTCGGCGACGAAATCGGCCGACGCGGTGCGCGGTGGGCGGACGACGATCCGCCCGCCGGACAGCCCCTTGCCGAGGTAGTCGTTGGCGTCGCCTTCGAGGCGCAGCGTGATCCCCTTCGGTACGAAAGCGCCGAACGACTGCCCCGCGGAGCCCTGCAACGTGAAGACGATCGAGTCGGGCGGGAGCCCGTCGCCGCGGTAGCGCTTGGTGAGCTCGTAGCCGAGCATCGTGCCGACGGTGCGGTTCACGTTGCGGATCTCGAGCGTCTGGTTCACGCGCTCGGTGCCGCCGCTGTCGAGCGCAGGCTGCGCGAGCTCGATGAGGCGGTTGTCGAGCGCGCGGTCGAGGCCGTGGTCCTGCGGCTTCGTCTGGAAGAACGACTGCG
>DASVEG010000231.1:0-22358 GCA_036380695.1 Acidimicrobiales bacterium | reverse complement strand
ATCGGCTACAAGTCCGAGGGCGTCATCCCCGCCCGGGAGCTGTCGATCCGCAACGACGTCGATCCGCACGAGGTCGTGAGCCTTGGCGATCACATCGAAGCGCTCGTGCTCACCAAGGAGGACAAGGAAGGCCGCCTCGTCCTCTCCAAGAAGCGTGCCCAGTACGAGCGCGCCTGGGGGACGATCGAGAAGATCAAGGAGAACGAGGGCGTCGTCGAGGGCCCGGTCATCGAGGTTGTCAAGGGCGGCCTCATCCTCGACATCGGGCTCCGCGGCTTCCTGCCGGCGAGCCTCGTCGAGCTCCGCCGCGTGCGCGACCTCGCCCCCTACGTCGGGCGGGTGCTGCAGGCGAAGATCATCGAGCTCGACAAGAACCGCAACAACGTCGTGCTCTCGCGGCGTGCGTGGCTCGAGGAGACCCAGAAGGAGCAGCGCGACGAGTTCCTCGCGAACCTCAAGGTCGGCGAGGTGCGTCGCGGCGTCGTCAGCAGCATCGTGAACTTCGGTGCGTTCGTCGACATCGGCGGCATGGACGGCCTGATCCACGTGTCCGAGCTGTCGTGGAAGCACGTCGACCACCCGAGCTCGGTCGTCGCCGTCGGCGACGAGGTCGAGGTCAAGGTCATCGACGTCGACCTCGACCGTGAGCGGATCGCCCTGTCGCTCAAGGCGACCCAGCAGGATCCGTGGAACGAGTTCGCCTCGTCGCACCGGGTCGGCGAGCTCGTCTACGGCCGGGTCACGAAGCTCGTGCCCTTCGGTTCGTTCGTGCAGGTCGGCGACGGCATCGAGGGTCTCGTGCACATCTCGGAGATGGCGGGTCACCACGTCGAGGCGCCCGACCAGGTCGTCACGCCGGGCGAGGAGCTGTGGGTCAAGATCATCGACCTCGACCTCCAGCGCCGCCGCATCAGCCTGTCGATCAAGCAGGCCGCCGAGGGCGGCGAGGTCGCGGCCGAGTACCGCGAGCACTTCGGTGAGCACGCGTTCGACGAGAGCGGCAACTACGTCGGCAACATCGACTACTCGACGTTCGAGCCGGAGACCGAGGGCCAGGCGGCATGGGCCGACCTCGCCGAGGGCTACACCGCAGGCGAGGTCCCCGAGGGCGAGGCTGTTCCGGGCGACGGCGCCAACGGTGCCGGCGGGCCCGAGGCGTCAGCAGAGGCGCCGGCCGCCGACGCCGACCCCGTCACGGAGTAACCCGCCCCGCCCTCGTTCTGGGTGCAAAAACTTGCGCATAGCGGGCTTTGCACCTGAACTGACGCCTGCACCAAAACCCTCGCGGGCTGCACCAAAAGTCGCTTGCTGACGGCGAGTTCGTGTCGCACCCGCCTGCCACGGTCGCCGCAAGCCCCGAGACGCGGGGTGGGGGCGGCGCTGGTTGCACAGCCCGCCCCCGTGGACGATCCCGTGGAGGGGACCGACATGGACGAGGTTACTGAGGTCGTGCGAGCACGACGCGTTGAAGTCATGGACCGCGAGGGGCGCGTGCGCGTCGTCATCGGCGACGTGAGCGTCAACGACGAGGAGTTGTTCGGCGTCGTCGTGCGGAACGCTCTCGGGCGGGACCGGGCGTGGATGCTTGCTCAGGAGGTAGTCGCCGAGATCGGGCTGGATCACGCAGGCGACACGATCGCGGCGTTGACGGTGAGCGACGACGGTGCCGGGTCGCTGTACGTGGCTGACTGACGCGAGCGACCTGAGCCGCGGAGGGTTCGAACGAAACGCGGCACCGGAGGTCCTGTCACACCCTCATGCGACCCTGAGGGTGACGACACCAGCGGCCGGGGGGTGTGCTTGAGACTGGCGACGACGGTAGCGACGACGGTTGAGCGGTGAACAGGCGTGGCACTAACGCCTGTCAAGCCCCGACCTACACTGAGCCTATGCCCACTGTCGGCCAAGCCGAGCGGGATGCACGGAAGCTCTTGGAGAGTTGGTGGGACACAGCGGCCAAGGATTACCCCCTTCCAGTCAACCCGAGGAGGATTGCGCTGGGTCTCGGCATCCGGGTCGAAGTCGTCCCGCTGCCGCCCGACGAGTCCGGCAAGATCGTTATCCCACCTGACGGCGTAGCGGTGATCAGCCTGAACAGCTGGGACAACGAGAACCGCCGACGATTCACGTGCGCGCATGAAGTCGGCCACTACCTCAGACGCGAGGCGAGCGGCGCTGGCTACAGAACATTCGTTGACCATCGCGACGTGCTCGCCGGGCTTGGCAGCGACCCCGAGGAGATTTACGCGAACCAGTTCGCGGCGGCGCTGTTGATGCCCGCGCACTTAGTTCAGCGGTGGCATCCCCGCTTCGGCCCGGAGGAGCTAGCGCGTCGCTTCGGCACCTCGACGCAAGCGATGAAACTTCGGCTACGCAACTTGCGCCTTGCCTGACTGCGATGGCCGATCACCAGGTGCCCACCGACGGTGACACGTCCCAACCGATTGAGCCGCAGCCCGATCCCGGTGAGCCAGCGAGCTACCCGGCCGACGATACGGCTGCCCTTCCGCCAGGGGCCGATTCTGGCGCTACCCGCGCATTGGCGGGGCTCCTCAAGCTCTCGCCGTTCCTCGATCTGCACGACAGGGCCGGGACATCGGAGGACCACCGGTTTCGCGCCTGGGTGTGCTTTGTGCTCGACGGGATCGTCCGGTTCGTAGTCGTCGCGCTGCTACTTGGGGTCATCGTCGCCCTCGCATGGAAGACGCTGGCGCCGCTCCCCGACTTTTGGCAGGACGGAAGCTAGTAAGCGGGACAACCACGGCCTCGCCGGGTTCGACACGATCGGCAGTGGGGGGCCGCTTCACATCAGACGACACGAAGGTTCGGTCGTGGCGCAGCGGCGTCGCGGTTGCCGCCGCCGGTTAGAGCGGAGACCACGAGGCCAGAGAGCATCGAGTCCACTTCGCTAACCGGCAGGCGGAGGTCGCGCGCGATGTCCGCGCGACCGACACCTTCTGCGCGCATCGCGGCGAGCACCTTCGTCAACACCTGCGATTGCTCGCGCGGAATCGAGTTGAGTTCGCGGTCGCGGCCGATCTTCGCGATCTCGATACACAGGCTGCGGTAGTGCCAGTCGGTGATGATGCCGAGTTGGTGAAGTCGGTAGTTGAGCGCCGCTGCTGACACCCGCCACCGAGCCTTGGCCGCGACCAGGTCGCGAAAGCTGGGGAAACGGGGCGCGGCCGCCTTCACGTCGGCGGCGGGCATGAGGAAGCTCGATGCGAACGCGTCGGCCTCTCTTTCCTCCTCCCTGCCTCGTGGCGCGCCGTGATCCCGATGCATGACCAAGTGGCCTAGCTCGTGCGCGAGGTCGAACACGGTCCGCTCAGGCGTCTTGTGCGTGCCAACGACGATGAAGGGCGTGCACGTGTCTTCGCGCCAGAACGAGAACGCGTCTACCTCTCGGTATTCGGCGGCGAGAGCGAAGACGCGGACGCCGTGTGCCTCAAGTAGATGCAGGACGTTGCTGATCGGCGCGTCGCCCAAGCCCCATTGTGTGCGGACGTAGACCGCCGCGGCCTCCGGTTGGATGATCCCGGGATCGAGGTCGCAGATGTCGGGCTTAGGAAGGTCGAAACGATCCTCGATCCACGCGCTGAACTCAACGCACAGCGTTCCGCCCGCCAGAGCGGCCTTGGCCTTGGACGCACTCATTCGTGACAGCGACCGGAAGCTCGCCGCGTCGAGGGGTACGAGGTCGTCCAGCGCGGCGTAGAAGAAGGCTCGCGGGAAGTCAAGAGCGTTGCTCAGACGGTCGACGACCTTCGATTCAGGTTCGGTCTTGCCGCTCTCGTAGGCGGAGATCGTCTGCGGCGTGAGTGAGACAGCCTTCGCCAGCTTCGTGATCGTCATGCCGCGGCGGTACCGCGCCAGCGTGAGGCGCTCCGGTTCAAACGGGTCGTCCATGGCTACCCCGATTTGCGAACGGGATTGATTTCCAAGGGCGGCGTCGGCGCTACAGGCGTGGGGCGGAGTCCAACGCCGTCGAGGTCAACACCCGCGAGGATCACGCGCTCGTGCCATCCGGTGACGTAACCGTCTTCGACCAACGCGGACTGCGAAATCTCCATGCGGACGCGCTCGGCATCCACGTACGTAAGCACGTACCAGAGTTCAACACCGCGATCGTCACCGTCACCGTCAGCGTCGTATCCGCGCAACAGCGGCAAGCCTTGGCGCGCCGCGGCGACCGCGGCGTTCGGCCCCTTGATCGGACGCGTCCGCGGGTCGCGGTCGCCGTTGATCCCGGTGAACTCGTCGCCGCTCGTGACGGCGATCGCGACCGTCTCGTCAAGGTTGAACGCGACCGGGATACCGAGATACGTAGCGCGGTGCCACGCCGATGTCAGCGTGCCGCCTTCCTCGCAGATCGTGCGAAGCCCGGTCGAAGCAGCGTCGTACTCGCCGCGCCCAGGAAAGTCGAGCGGTGATGCGAACCTGCGGTCGACGTGGCCGCGCCGTCCCGCTTCGTGGAGCAGGTCGGCGGGCATCCCGAGACGATCGAGGCGGACGGCTACTTCGTACGGTTCGATGTACACCCGCGCCGGAGGCTGGGGGCGAGGAGTTCGGTTCGAAGCCATGGCAACTGTCCTCTCACGGTACGTGCATGATCCGACAGCGGGAGCACCACGCTCCTGACCAGGCGGAACATCGGTTACGGTACCTCAAGTGAGGGACGAAAACCACTATCCCTCCTGTTCAGCGGCCCTTTGCAGGAGGGGAGCGGCGTGGCGTGTCCCAATAGGGGCTTTTGCACTTCGGGCACACCTTGGGGTCTTGCGTCTTGTCACGCGGTAGCCACTCGTGCGCGCACCGCTCGCAGCGGTAGCCGGATAGCTGGACCTTCGGCATCGTTGTCACTGTATCCGAGGGGTGAGACTGCAAAGGGGACCGTTACTGTCTCACCCTCATCGTATATTCCTCTTAGGGACATACCTAGGAGAGACGGTCGATGGATCAGCGTCAGGCTCGGGCCTTCCACATCGCAGCCACCACCAAGCTTGAGCCGAACAACGGTCGGTGGCGGGTGCCGTCGCAGACAGGCACCGGTACGTACACCGTGCTCGTCACCCGCGACGGGTCGTGGACGTGCTCATGCCCGGACCACGAGGAACGGCTGCTCGCCTGTAAGCACATCATGGCTGTCGAGATCACCGTGCAGCGCGAGTCGGGCAGAACGAAGGTGACCTACACCGAGCTTGTCCGGGTCACGTACTCGCAGAACTGGTCCGCCTACAACGCGGCGCAGACGAACGAGAAGGCCATGTTCGTGAAGCTGCTCGCGGACCTGTGCCGTCTTGTCCCCTCGCCGCCGCACGTCATGGGTCGCCCGCGCCTCCCGCTGTCGGACATGACGTTCGCTGCGATCTATCGCACCTACGCGCGCTGCTCGGCTCGCCGGTTCACGAGCGACCTGCGCGACGCGGAGGACAAGGGACTCATCGAGCGCGCGCCGTCGTTCAACTCCGTGCTCCGCTACACGCGAGAGGACGACATGACCGCGGTTCTCACGAACCTGCTGGAACTGTCGAGCCTGCCGCTCCGCGCCGTCGAGACACAGTTCGCGATCGACTCGTCCGGGTTCGGCACGTCGAACATGAGGACGTGGTTCAGCACCAAGCACGGCCGCGAGGTCCGCGAACGCGAGTGGCGGAAGGTCCACGCCATGTGCGGCACGAGCACGCACATCGTCACCGCCGCGGTCGTCACGCCGTCGGCGTCGAACGACGCACCGCACCTGCCGGAACTGGTCGCCACCACGGCGGGCAACTTCCCCAACGTGCGCGAGGTGTCGGCCGACAAGGGCTACCTCTCACGGGCGAACGCGGACGCCATCGAGAAGCACGGTGCGACCCCGTACATCGCCTTCAAGTCGAACACTGTCGAGCCACCCGAAGGCTCCGCGTGGGCACGCATGTATCACCTGTACGCCTACCAGCGCGACGAGTTCCTGACCCACTACCACCGCCGCAGCAATGTCGAGACGGTGTTCTCGATGGTGAAGGCGAAGTTCGGGGACGGGCTGCTCGGCAAGACGCTCACCGCTCAGACGAACGAAGTCCTCGGGAAGTTCGTCGCCCACAACCTGTGCGTGCTGATCCAGAGCTTCCACGAGCTAGGGATCGACCCGACATTTGATTCACAATCCGCGCCTGCACAGAAACTCGCCGTTCAGTCGGGGTTCTGATGCAAAGCCCGCATAGCGCGAGTTTTTGCACCCAGAACGAGGAGCAGACCAGCTAACGAATCAGTTTCACAGGACGGGCCACCTTGCCGGTGGCCCGTCCCGCGGTCGGGTTCAGGGTGAACGTGCCCGTCCCCTGCAGCCGCACGCGGTTGGCCACGAGCTGCACCGGCTGGGTGGTGCCCGATCCCGACTTCGCTTCCAGCAGCACGGTCGCGTTGGGCGCGGCGATCGTCCCCTCGATCAGCGTCGTCTGCTGCTCGCCCACGGCGTAGGTGCCTGCCGCGTCGGTCCACGCCAGCAGATCTTCGAAGTCGCCGCCGATGGGCGCCCGCCAGTGCAACCGACTCGCGCCGAACGGGTCGGCTCGCGGGATGGTGAACGGCGCGCCCGAGTGGACGAACACGCGGTCGAGCACGACGTCGCCCTTGTCCGCCTTCGTGATGCCGCCGGCGCGGAGGAACAGCACGCTGTCCTGCGGCGGGATGCCGGCCGCCCCGCAGGAGCCGTCGTTGATCGCGAGGCACCCGCTGGCGGCGACGTCGATGCCGCCCGCGACGACGGTACGCGCGCCGAGGAACGTGATCTTGCCCTCGACGAGGAGCACGGGGCAGTCGACGAACACGTCGCCGGGGACGACGATCGTCTCGCCAGGGGCGACGATGCACGCGCCTGCATATGTGGGCATGCCCGCGGGTGCAGCCGGACCGGTGCCGAGCGCGGCGCGGAGCGCGTCGAGCTTGCCTTGCGCCTCGCCGCACGGCGGGCCGCAGTTGTACCTGACGTCGAGGAAGCCCTGCGTCAGCCGGCGGACGACCGCCGACGGCGCGGGCACCACCGACCCCGTCCATGCCCTGGCGAAGTTCGAGCCCGACAGCGCGTACGACTCGATCACGCCGGAGACGCCCGCGTTGAGCGACGACGGCGCCGGCGCGCGGATGGCGAAGCCCGCGCAGGCGGACGCGTCGGAGTCGACCGCGATGCGCCCTGGCTGACCGCCGCCGGCGACCGCGAGCGTGCCGCCGTCGGCGGTGGTGCTCACGCCGTCGCAACCGAACCGCTCCAGCGACACGACGGCGGGCACGACCGCCGACGGCGCGCTGAAGCCGGAGCGGGCGACGGCGTGCACGTCGGTGCGCCCGCTGTTCGTCCCCGCGACCGCGCCGAACAGGAAGGTGCGGTCGCGCACGATCCGCACCCCGACTCGCTGGCACGGCGTGCCGTCGTGCGTCCCGCTCACCGGTTGGGCCTGGTCGCCGCCCGCGACCTCGCTCGCCATCAACGCGTGGCCGTTCGGGATCGGGTAGGTGATCGACACCTGGAGGGGGCCGTACGTCCCGTTCACGGTGGCGGGAGCGGCAGGGTCGCAGGCTGCGGATTCGGGGAAGGTCGTCGTGCAGTCCGGGGCGGAGACCGGGCCGTCGGCGTCGTCGCGGTTGATCACGACGTAGTCCCACGCCGCCTGGCACGCGGGAGCGAACGTGGAAGGGTCGAGCGCGTCGAGCACCCCGGCGCCCGCCGTGGCGGCGAGATCGGCCGCGGCGCGATCGGCCCGCCGGCCCTGCCGGAGCGCGGCGAGGTCGAGGACGATCGCGGTCATGGTCGCCATGGCGACGGCGAGCAGCGCGTAGATGACGACGTAGGCGCCGGCGTCGCCCCTGCACCGACCAGCCGCCCGCGGCGCCACTAGCCGGCCTCGTACCTGGACACCGCCTGCGACGACAGCACGAGGTCGTCGGACCACACCAGTGCCTCGAGCTTCGACGTGCGGCGTCCGACGAGCTGTACGCGCGTCTCGCCCGTGCGACCGTCGTCGAAACACGTCTGGTTCGACCACGCCTCCGCGGTGCCCACCTTCTGATAGCGGCGCGGCGCGCCGGACGACGCGACGTACGAGACGCAGACGACGACGCCGGGCCGGTCCGATCGCAACTCGCTCTCGCTGCTCGAGACGGTGACGTTCGCGACGCGCCGGAGCCAGTCGTCGAGCGTGGGCTCCGCCGTCAGCGGCAGCGTCGCGCCGTAGCGCGCCCCCTCGCGGGTGGCCTGGGTGACCGAGAGCTTCCTGTTGTAGGCGAGGCCGCCGGTGAACATCCCGAGCATCACCGTGAAGAACACGGGCAGCACGAGCGCGAACTCGACCAGCGACGCGCCGGACTCGCCCCGCAGGCGCGAGCTACGCACGGTAGGGATATCGGCCTAGGAGCGGCCGGGTTGAGCGGCCCGGCGATTGTCGCGCTACGTCACGTTCGTACGATTGCTGAAGGTTTCTCATCGGAGATGCTTGCCTCGACCCATTCGGGTGCCGATGCTTACTCCGTCTGGAGGAGCCGGTTATGGCATGCCGGTGTCATGGAGGGCTGGTTGGGTTCTCGGCGAAGCCTCATGGTGACGGCGGCGGTGGTACTCGCCGCTGTTGCTGCGGTCGCGACGTTCGTCTACGTCCGCGGCATCGAGTCACGCGCCTTCGACGATGCGCAGCTCGTCGAGGTGTTCGTCGCGTCCCAGGAGATCCCGAAGGGAACGCCGGGTGAGGCCGCGGCCTCGGTGGCGATCAAGGCCAGCAAGATCCCCGCGAAGTTCCGCCCTGCGACCGCGCTGACCAGCCTCGATTCCATCAAGGGCAAGGTCGCGCTCGCGTCGCTCTCGCCCAACACGGTGATCGTCGACGGCCAGTTCGTCGAGCCGCGAGCCGCGCAGGTGACGTTCAGCCAGCGCATCCCCGCCGGGCAGGTCGCGGTCACGATCTCCGTCGACCAGGTGCGGGGCGTCGCGGGCCTGCTGGTGCCTGGCGACAAGGTGAACATCCTCGTCGCCGACGGCGACGCGCACCGGATCCTGTACCAGAACGTCAACATCATCGCGATCGGCACGACCGCTGCACCGCAACCCGGGGAGACGGGCGAGGTGTCGAATCCCGGCAGCGGCTTGATCACCTTCGCGGTGCCGCCGGAGGCGGCGTCGCGCATCGTGTACGCCAGCACGTCGGGCGGCGGCGTGTACCTCACCCTCGTGCCGCAGGACAACGTCCCCGTCGAGATCCCGCCCGTGAACGCCGGCAACCTCTTCACCGGGTCCAGGGTCCCGTAGGGAGAACACGCGCCATGGCTACGCTCTCCTCCGTCGACCTACACGACGCCCCCTTCTCCGTCGCCGTCGTCGACGACGACCCCAAGCTGCGTACCCGGCTGGCCATGCAGCTGGGTGAGGCGGCGAGGGCGGCCGCGTTCGCGAACCTCTCGTCGTTCGAGCAGCGCTCGCCAGGCGGCCCCATCGTGCTGGTGCTCGGCCCGTCCTACGCGGGCGAGGACGGCCTGTCCGAGGTCGCGAGGATGACCAGAGGGCGCCCGGACGTGAGCGCCGTGATGGTCGTGCCCGAGCTGTCGACGGAGGTCTTGCAGCAGGCGATCCGCGCCGGCATCAGCGACGTCGTCCCGATGTCCACCGACTCCGGCCAGCTCCTGGAGGCCGTCAAGCGCGCGGGCGACCGTGCGCAACCGCAGCCTCCTGCGGCGCTGACGACCGTGGCACCGGCGTCGTCGCTCGGCCGTGGCCGCACCATCACCGTGTTCTCCACGAAGGGTGGCGCGGGCAAGTCGTTCGTGGCGACGAACCTCGCCGCGGTGCTGTCGCGCCGCAACGAGAAGCCCGTCGCGCTGGTCGACGCCGACCTGCAGTTCGGCGACGTCGCGGTGATGCTCGGCATCGTCCCGCAGCACACGATCATCGACGCGGTCAACCAGATCGACCGGCTCGACGAGCAGCTGCTCAGGAGCCTCCTCGTCAAGCACGAGCCGAGCGGGATGCTCGTGCTCCCCGCGCCGATAGAGCCCGCGTTCGCGGACTCGGTGAGCCTCGCCCACATGCAGCGCATCCTCGAGGTGCTGACCTCGTTCTGCTCGTACGTCGTCATCGACACGCCCGCGCGCTTCGACGACATCGTGCTCGGGCTGCTCGAAGCCACCGACGACATCGTGCTCATGGCCGGGATGGACATCCCCCACATCAAGAACACGAAGATCGGCCTGCAGACCCTGCGCCTGCTGCACATCCCCGCGTCGAAGGTGAAGCTCACGCTGAACCGCGCCAACTCGAAGGTGAAGCTCGACATCGCGGACGTGGAGCGCACGTTGCAGATGAAGGCCGACTGCCTGCTGCCGAGCGAGATCGCCGTGCCACAGTCGATCAACAAGGGCGTCCCCGTCGTCATCGACTCGCCGCGCTCGGGCGTCGCCCGCAACCTCGAGCGGATGGCCGACCTGTTCGCCGTCGCCGACGAGGCCCAAGGCGGGCGGTGACGTCGTGTCGCTCTTCGAGCGCCTCCACGCGGCGCAAGGTTCTGCCGGCGGCCGCAACCCCGTTCTCGACGAGCTGCGCCAGAAGATCCACGCCCAGCTGATCGACGAGCTCGGCGCCGTCCTCTACGACAAGCGACTGTCGGAGGACGACCTCCGCTCGCGGGTGCAGGAGCAGTTGCAGGCCGCGCTGGCCAGGGAGACCGCGCCGATCTCGTCGGCCGACCGCGTCGTGCTCATGCGCGACGTGTCCGACGACATCCTCGGGTACGGGCCCATCGACCGGCACCTGCACGACCCGTCGGTCACCGAGGTCATGGTCAACGGCCCGCACCGCGTGTACGTCGAGCGCATGGGCCACATCGAGACGACCGACACCACGTTCATCGACGAGGGTCACCTGCGCCGCATCATCGACAAGATCGTCGGCCAGGTCGGCCGCCGGATCGACGAGGCCACGCCGATGGTCGACGCCCGCCTCCCGGACGGCTCGCGCGTCAACGCCGTGGTGCACCCCCTCGCGATCGGCGGGCCGTTCCTCACCATCCGCAAGTTCGCGGCCGACCCCTTTACCGTGCGCGACCTCGTCGAGAAGGGCACGTTCACCGACACGCTCGCGGAGTTCCTGTCCGGGTGCGTGCGCGGCCGGCTCAACGTGGTCGTCAGCGGCGGCACCGGCACCGGCAAGACGACGACGCTCAACGTGCTCTCGTCGTTCATCCCTCGCGAAGAACGCATCGTCACCGTCGAGGACGCGAAGGAGCTGCAGCTCGCGCAGGACCACGTGCTCGCGCTCGAGGCCCGTCCCCCGAACATCGAGGGCAGGGGAGAGATCACGATCCGCGACCTGGTGCGCAACGCGTTGCGCATGCGCCCCGACCGCATCGTCGTTGGCGAGTGCCGCGGCGGTGAGGCGCTCGACATGCTGCAGGCGATGAACACGGGCCACGACGGCTCGCTGACGACGATCCACGCGAACAGCCCCCGTGACGTGCTGTCGCGCATCGAGACGATGACGTTGATGTCGGGGTTCGACCTGCCGGTGCGCGCGATCCGCGAGCAGGCCGCGTCCGCGCTCGACCTCGTTGTCCACCTCTCGCGCCTCCGCGATGGCACGCGCCGCGTCACCCACGTCACCGAGGTCGAGGGCATCGAGCGCGACACGATCGTGACGCGCGATCTGTTCCTGTTCGACTTCGGCATGGGCGTCGACGACGAAGGACGGTTCCGCGGCCGGCTCAAGGCGACGGGCGCGCGCCCGTCGTTCGCCGACAAGCTCCGCGACCACGGCATCACCGTCGACGACGCGCTGTTCGACGACGAGGCGTTCGCCCGGCAGGTCGTCGGGAGGTAGGAGCGGTGGCGCTCCTCCGAGCCTGTTTCGTCCGGAACACGCCGCGGCTCGCAGAGCCGCTCGGGCCGCCAGGCCCGACCTGTGTGCGTCCGGGCGAAAGTATCGGTACCGCGTGGCGTATAGCGGCGGCTGTCGCGATCGTCGTTGCGGTCGTGGCCGTAGGCGCGTCGCCCGCGTCGGCTGCGGATCGCGTGTCGATCCGCTCGGTCGACACGCGCGAGTTCCCCCTCGTTCGAGTCACCGCGCTGTTCACGGGCGAGCGCCCGGCCATCGGCGACGTCACGGTGCGCGAGAACGAGCGCGTCGTGAACGACATCGACGTCGTGCCCCTCGTCGAGTCGCAGACGCCGATCGGCGTCGTCCTCGTGATCGACACGTCGGGGTCGATGGCCACGGCAGGCAAACTCGACCGGGCCAAGGAAGCCGCGCGCGTGTTCGTCGAGAACGCGCCCGCCACCGACTCGATCGCGATCGTCGCCTTCGACAACGAGGCCCGCGTCGCCGTCAACTTCACCAACGACCGCGCGTTGCTGCTCGGGGTGATCGGCGGCTTGAAGCCCGCGGGCGAGACGGCGCTGTGGGACGGCGTGCGCGTGGCAGCCGGGCTGTTCGGCGAGACGTCGGAGCTGCTGCCGTACCTCGTGGTGCTCTCCGACGGCGCCGACACGGTGTCGCAGTCGACGTTCGACCACGCGCTCGGCGCCGCGACCGGCGTCGGCGCCGGCGTGTTCCCCATCGCGCTCACCGGTGGCGGCGAGTCCGACGTGCAAGGCCTCCGGCGGCTCGCGGAGGCGACCGGCGGGCAGTTCGCGGAGACGACCGACGCCCGGCGCCTCGGCGAGATCTACAGCGGCGTGCAGCGCGTGCTGCAGAACCAGTACGAGATCACGTGGCAGTCCGCGGCGAAGACGCCGAACGTCGACCTCACGGTGAAGATCGGCGCAGCCATTGCACGCGCGTCGATCGCGGTCAACGCGGTAGGCGTTGGAGACGTCGCGCAACCGCGCGTCGTGAGCGCGGGCAAGGCGCCGTCCGCGCTCGAGGGCACCAGGGGGCTCGCGCTGATCGCAGCGCTCGCGGGCGGCGCGGCTGCGCTGCTCGGCGCCGTCGGCGTGTCCGCGGCTCGTCGCGAGCGCCCCGCGCTGGAGATCCTCGAGGCGTACGCCAGGGGCGGTGCGCCCGCGCCGGAGACGGCCGACCGCGACCTCGTGCCGGAGGCCGTCCGGCGAGCGGTCGAGGCGACCGCGCGGTTGACGGGCGGCGGCGGCTTGCTCGAACAGCTCGACCGCAAGCTCGAGACCGCCGACCTGAAGCTCAAGGCGCAGGAGTTCGTCGCGTTCTACGCCGTCGGCGTCGTCGCCGTGTGCGCGGTGGCCGCGGCTGCCGCGGGCCCTCTCGTCGCGCTCGCCGTGTTGCTGCTCGTCGCCCTTGCGCCGATCGCGGTCGTGAACCAGCTCGCGGAGGCGAGGCGCCGCGCGTTCACGCGCCAGCTCCCCGACGCGCTGCAGCTTCTCTCCAGCTCGCTCCGCGCCGGTTACTCGCTCGTCCAGGGGTTCGCCGCGGTCGCCGACGAGATCGAGGACCCGATGGGTCGCGAGCTGCGGAGGGCGGTCATCGAGACCCGGCTGGGCCGCGACCTCGAGGTGTCGCTGGACGACACGGCCAAGCGCATGAACAGCCGCGACTTCGACTGGGTGGTCATCGCGATCCGCATCCAGCGCGAGGTCGGCGGCAACCTGGCCGAGCTGCTGACGTCGGTCGCCGAGACGATGATCTCCCGCGAGCGGCTGCGCCGCGAGGTGAGCGCGTTGACGGCCGAAGGCAGGCTGTCCGCCATCATCGTGGGTGCCCTGCCGCTCGTCGTGGCCGCGGCGCTCTACGTCCTCAACCCCGGGTACCTCGCGCCACTGTTCGCCAGCACGATAGGGAAGGCGATGATCCTCGGGTCGGTCGTGCTCACCTGCGTCGGCCTGCTCTGGATGAAGAAGGTGATCACGATTGACGTGTGACCCTCGCTCGTCCGCGTGCGGCGTGGTCGTCCGATGACGCTCCTCGTCGTCGGCGTGCTCTGCCTGTTCGGTGCCATCGCGGTGGGCTTGTACGCGCTCCTGACGCAGACGGAGGAGCGTCGCAACGTGCGCGCCAGCCTCCGCGCGCTCGACGAGTACGAGCAGGCCGACGTCCGAACCCGCGAGCTGCAGGTCCCGCTCGTGCAACGGGTGCTCCAGCCCATCGGTCGCTCGCTCGTCGCGGCCGGGCGAGGCTTCATGCCAGCGGGCTACATGGACGGCGTGAAGAAGAAGCTCGTCTACGCGGGGCGCACCGGCGCCGTCGAGCTCGACCGCTTCCGGCTCCTTCGCGTGCTGTCGGTGACCGTGCTGCCGATCCTGTTCGCGGTGCTCGTCGTCGCCCCAGGGCCGCCCCGCAACAAGCTCATGATGGCGATCTTCGCCTCGCTCGCGTTGGTGCTCGGGCCCGACGCGGTCCTCAACCGCCAGGTCGAAGAGCGGCGCCAGGAGATGCGCAACCGCCTGCCCGACATCATCGACCTGCTGACCATCTCCGTCGAAGCCGGGCTCGGGTTCGATCAGGCGCTGGCGAGGACCGTTGCGTCGGTGCCTGGCGCGTTGAGCGACGAGTTCGGGCGGATGCTCGGCGAGCTGCGCGCGGGCGCCGGCCGCGTCGACGCGCTCCGCAACATGGACGCGAGGACCGACGTGCCCGAGTTGCACTCGTTCCTGCTGGCGTTGATCCAAGCGGAGACCTTCGGCGTGTCGATCGGCCGCATCCTTCGCCAGCAGTCGGAGGAGATGCGGGTGAAGCGGCGCCAGCTCGCCCAGGAGGAGGCGCAGAAGGCGCCGGTGAAGATGCTCTTCCCGATGGTGTTCTGCGTGTTCCCCGGGATCTTCGTCGTCCTCCTCGGGCCGGCCGCGCTGAACTTCATGCGCTCCGGTTTCTGAGACGGGTGGCGGCGTCGCTGCGGGCGCCCCGCGCGCCGACGCTGGAGACGCTGTTCGTCGCCGCGGTCGCGCTCCTCGGTCTGCGCCTCGGCCTGCGGCCCATCGGCGACAACTCGACGTTCGTGCACCTGCGCACCGGCCTCGGCATCGCCGCGGGCCACGGGATCCCGCGGTCCGACCCGTACTCGTTCACCGCCTTCGGCGAGCCGTGGGTGGTGCAGAGCTGGCTCGCGTCCGCCGCGTACGGCGTCCTGCACCGCATGGCCGGCTACGAGGCCGTCGTGGTGCTCCACGGCGTGCTGTACGCGGGTCTGGCGTGGGGCATCGCCACGCTGGCGCGAGCGGGCGGCCAGGCGTGGCGCACGTGCCTCGCGGCATCGCTCGCCGTCGGCGTCGGCGTGACGCAGTGGTCGCCGCGGCCCCTCGCGATCGGTCTCGCGTGCTTCGCCCTCCTCGTCCTCGCCGTGGAGCGCCGCTGGCCGGTGTGGGTGCTGCTGCCGATCGTGTGGGTCTGGGTCAACAGCCACGGGTCGTTCGTGCTCGGTGGCGCGTGGCTCGTGCTCGTCGCGGTGTGCGGGCGACGTGACGCGCGCAGGTACGTGCCGTGGTGGGCGTTCGGCCTCGCCGTCGCGGTGGCGAACCCGCTGGGGATCCGCCTGCTGACGTTCCCGGTCACGTTGTTCCAACGGCGGGGCAACCTCGAGCGCGTCGTGGAGTGGGGCCCCCCGACCTTCGACGGGCCGCTCGGCGTCGTCACGTTCGTCGCCATCGTCGGCGTCGCCGCGGTGTTGGTCTGGCGCCGCCCGCCGCTGCACGACCTCGCGCCCGCGGTGGTGTTCCTCGGCATGGGCGTCGTCGCGCAGCGCAACCTCGCACCGGCGGCAGTCGTGCTCGCACCGGTGCTGGGGCGCGCCCTGCGTCCGCGGGGACGGGTCGAGGAGCGCGCGCCCGCGCGTGAGGCTGCGGTCAACGGCGCGTTCGCGAGCGTCATCGCGCTGGCCGCAGCCGTGTTCTTGTTCGCCGCCGCGACCAGCGCTCCGTTCGACCTCGACGGGTACCCCGTCGCCGCGGCGCGCCGGCTCCCGGACTCGGGCCGCGTGGTGTCGACCGACGTCGGCGGCGGGTACCTCGTGCTCGCCGAAGGTGCGCCGCGACGCGTGTTCGTCGACGACCGTTACGACATGTATCCGCGCCAGGTCATCCGCGACTACCTCGCGTTGTTCGACGGTCGCCCGGGCGCGGCGGAGATCCTCGACCGGTACCGCGCCGACGCGGTGCTGTGGCCCCGCGAACGCGAACTCGCCGCCACCCTCGCCGATGACGAGGCGTGGCGGCGGGTGTTCGCCGACGACGAGTGGGTGGTCTACGTCAGGAGCTGACGGCCGCCGCCGGGAGGAGGAAGAACACGGCGTTGAAGATCGCCGATCCGCTCCTCGACAGGCTGTTGTCGCGCGAGTCGCCGAAGAACCGGATCGACACGAACGCGACGAGGGCGATCAAGGCGATCAGGAGCGCGTACTCGACGAGCGAGGCGCCCTGATCGTCCATCAGCGGATGGCCGACCCGACGTTGCTGAGCTTGTTCGATGCCTCGCGGCCGAGGAACGTGACAGCGAGGATGCAGACGACGGCGATCAACGCGACGAGCAGTGCGTACTCGACGAGGCTCGCGCCCTGGTCGTCCCGTCCCAACCGCGAGCGTACGAAGGGAGCAACGACGAGCTCCAAGTACGACAGCAGGCTCACAGCGACTCTCCTTTGGCAGACCACCACGTCTTGCTGCGAAACGTATCGGCGCATCTCGGTAGGCGTTCCATAGGGCGATCGACCCATTCCGTCAACGGCCCTGCTCGCAGCGTGCGTGGCCACGGTCCTGCCCGCAACGCGAACCGGTCAATCGAGACGGATCACCCCGCTGCGGAGGCCCTTGAGCACCGCCTGGGTGCGGTCACGCGCGTCGAGCTTCTCGTAGATGTTGGAGAGGTGGTTCTTCACGGTCTTCACGCTGATGAACAGCAGCGCTGCCACCTCGGTCGTCGACTTGCCCTCGGCCACGAGCTGCAGGACCTCCGCCTCCCTCGCGCTGAGGAGCGGGTCGGGCCCGGCGCCGAATGCCTCGCCCTCGCGCAGCATGGCGGCCGCGAGCGCGGGCGAGACCGCGCCCTCGCCGTCGGCCGCGAGCCGCACCGCGGCGGCGACCTCGTCGATGGAGCAGTCCTTGGTGAGGTAGCCCACCGCGCCGGCTTGGAGCGCGCGCCGCACGACGTCCGCGTCGGCGTGCATGGTCAGCATCACGACCTGGCTGGTGGGCGACTGCTCGCGCACCAGGCGCGTCGCTTCCACGCCGTCGAGCACGGGCATCGACACGTCCATCAGCACCACGTCGGGGCGGTGCTCGCCCGCGAGGCGAACGGCCTCTTCGCCGTCGCCCGCTTCGGCGACGATCTCGAAGCCTTCCGTCTCCATCGCCCTGCGCATGCTCTGCCTGACCATCGTGTGGTCGTCGACGATGAGCAGCCGCACCGCGCTCGGCCCCGTCACGTCCGCACCTCGCAGCGCACGCGGGTGCCGCCCTCCGCGACCGGCGTGATCGTCAGGCGCGCACCGATGGCCGCCGCTCGTTCGCGCATCCCGCGCACACCGTAGGCGTCCGGGCGAACGGCCTCGTCCGGCGGCATGCCCGCGCCGTCGTCCGACACCTCCAGCAGCGCTCCCTTGCCGTCGCAATGCCAACGGATCGAGACCCGGTGTGGGCGCGCGTGCCGGACGGCGTTGGTGATTGCCTCCTGCGCGATGCGCCACAGCTCGCGCTCCTGGCGGATCGGCAGGCGGACGAGCTCTTGCGAGTCGAGCTCGACGACGATGCGAGAGCGCTCGGCGATCCGGTCGACGAACCCTTCGAGGGTCGCCGCGAGGCCCTGCCGTTCGGTGACGTCGGTGCGGAGGTCGTACAACGTGTCGCGGACGTCGGCGACGACCTGGCGCACGTCCTCGCGCAAGCGCAGCAGGTCGTCCTCGACCGCTTGGCCCGACGCGGCGCGACTGATGCGGTCGAGCTCGAACCCGACGAACGCGAGCGATTGGCCGACGCGGTCGTGGAGGTCGCGCGCGATGCGGGTCCGTTCCTCGTCGGCACCGACGCGCCGGAGCAACGTGAACCAGCGCGCGTTGTCGATCGCCAGCGCGGCGCGGTGCGCGACCGCCTCGGCCTCCGCGACCTCGCGTGCCGTCAGCCGCGAGGCGTCGACGGTCTCGATGGCGAGGAGGCCCACCGGTCGCGCCCTGGCCTCGAGCGGCACGTACACACCCGCGACCGCACCAGCCGAGAGGAACGGCCCCTCGTCGGCGCGCACCGTTCGTTGTTCGCGTGCCGCGGTGCGCGCCGACGCGGGGAGGTGCGAGTCCTCCACGGCCGCAGCAAGGCGAACGCCCTCGGCCGCGGCCACGCTCCAGGGCGCGCCCGCGTCGTCCCGCAGGAGGACGGCGACGACGTCGACGGGGAACCGCCGGCGGAGGTCGGTGATCGCGTCGGCCACGGTCTCGGTGAGGTCGAGCGACGTCGGCAACGTCTGCGCGACCTCGTGCAGTTGCGCGAGCAGGTCGTTCGCCTGGCGCGCGAGCAGCGTCTGCTCCTCCGCCTCGCCGAAGAGCCGGCGCGCGTACCCGGCGACGACCCCGACGAGCAAGAGCTCGGTCGCCCACTGCACCGTGTCGAGCACGCGGGCCGCAGGGTCCTCGAGGTGATACGGGATCGCCACCGCGATGACCGCGGTGGTGGCGGTGCGCAGCGCGAACCCGAAGCCGCGTGCCAGGCCCGCGGCGAGGATCGCGGTGACGAGGGAGAAGACGTAGGGCGACGCCCAGAAGCCGGTGAAGACGACGACGCCGAGGCTGAGGCCGACCTCGACGAGGACGTGGATGAGGCTCTCGATGCGGCGGGTGAGGTATCGGAGGGGGCGGACGGTCCGGAGCGCCGCGTAGACGACGAGGGGCACGCCTGCCGCGAGCAGCCGTCTCGGTTCGGTGCTGTCGAGCGCGGCGAGGGCCACGCCGATGGCGACCGTGCCCCAGCGGATGACGATGACGAGGGGGCCGAACGACGCGAGGAGGTCGGCGCGCGGCGCGGGCGTTGGCGCCGGTGGGGCAGGGGAGGAGAGCGTGCCGGCGGAGATGGGGCCGATGCTACGGTCCGCGGTCATGCTCCTGGTGGGACTCACCGGCGGCATCGGGTCGGGCAAGTCGACGGTGTCGGCGTGGCTCGCCGGGCGGGGGGCGGTGATCGTCGACGCCGACGCGATCGTCCGCGAGGTGCAGGCGAACGGCGGCCGCGCCTACGACGGCATCGTCGAGCGGTTCGGGCCGTCCGTGGTGTTGCCCGACGGCGAGCTCGACCGGCCCGCGCTCGCCGCTCTCGTGTTCGCCGACGCCGAGGCGCGGGCCGAGCTGGGGCGCCTCACGTATCCCCACGTCGGCGCCGTGATGGCCGAGCGGGTCGCGGCGCTGGCCGGCTCCGACGAGGTGGTCGTGCTCGACGTCCCGTTGTTGGCCGAGCGGGGCAAGGACGCGTACGGCGTCGCGGGGGTGATCGTCGTCGACTGCCCCGTCGACGAGGCGGTGCGGCGGCTGGTCGCGTACCGCGGGTTCACCGAGGAGGACGCCCGCGCCCGGGTCGCCGCGCAGGTGTCGCGCGACGAGCGGCTGGCCATGGCCGACTTCGTCGTCGACAACAGCGGCCCCCCCGAGGCCCTGGAGGCGGAGATGACCCGGTGCTGGGCGTGGATCGAACGCCTGCGCTCCGCCGCCGCCCCGCCCGCCGGTTGACGCGGTGGGCCGGGGTCGGTCGATCGGTCGCCGGTCGGGGCGCCGGTCGGGCGCCGGACGCCGGTCGCCGGTCGGTCGGTCGGTCGGTCGCCGGTCGGTCCGCCGGTCGCCGGTCGCCGGTCGGGCGCTTCTGGTCACTTCTTGGCCGGGCGCCGTTGATCGGTCCCGGTGGCAGATCGCTTCTGGTCACTTCACACCGTTCCTACGCCGTTTACTGACCAAAAGCGCCCCACGTCGCGCCGGCGCAGGTCGCCCCGGCCACCCCGCAGGGGCGCCGGCCCGCCCGCGTCCCCACCGCTTTTTCGCAGAAGTCCGCGCTGGGCGCGGGCGTGGCGCGAGAAAGCGCCCACCGGCCCCGCCCCCCGAATTGTTGTCACAGCCCCCTCGTAGACTTCGGACGTGACTCGCTTCGAGGTGGTTTCCGACTTCGCCCCCGCCGGCGACCAGCCGAAAGCCATCGACGCGCTCGCCGTCGGGATCGAGCGCGGCGACCGCTTCCAGACGCTCCTCGGCATCACCGGGTCGGGCAAGAGCGCCACGATCGCCTGGACCATCGAGAAGGTCCAGCGCCCCACGCTGATCATCGCCCCCAACAAGTCCCTCGCCGCCCAGCTCGCCAGCGAGATGCGCGAGTTCTTCCCGAAGAACCGCGTGGAGTACTTCGTCTCCTACTACGACTACTACCAGCCCGAGGCGTACCTGCCGTCGAGCGACACCTACATCGAGAAAGACTCGTCGATCAACGACGAGATCGACCGCCTCCGCCACTCGGCCACGTCGGCCCTCCTCCATCGGCGCGACACGATCGTCGTCGCGTCCGTCTCGTGCATCTACGGCTTGGGCTCACCGGAGGAATACGCCAAGCAGATCCTGTTCGTCCGCGTCGGCGACACCATCGACCAGCGCAAGATGCTCCGCCAGCTGGTCGACATGAACTACGAGCGCAACGACCAGAACCTCGTCCGGTCGAAGTTCCGGGTGCGCGGCGACACCATCGAGGTCCACCCCGCCTACGAGGAGTTCGCGTACCGCATCGAGATGTTCGGCGACGAGGTCGAGCGCATCAGCAGGGTCGACACGCTCACGGGCGAGAACCTCGGCGACTTCTCGGAGATCACCATCTTCCCGGCGACCCACTACGTCGCGGGCGAGGAGCGGTTGAAGGACGCGATCGGCCGCATCGAGCGCGAGCTGCAAGAGCGGCTCGCATGGTTCGAGGCCCACGGCAAGCTGCTCGAGGCGCAACGCCTCCGCATGCGCACGCAGTACGACCTCGAGATGATCCAAGAGGTCGGCTACTGCAACGGCATCGAGAACTACTCGGCGCCCATCGACGGGCGAAAGTCCGGCGAGCCGCCCCATACCCTCATCGACTTCTTCCCGAAGGATTACCTGCTCGTCGTCGACGAGTCGCACGTCACCGTCCCGCAACTCCACGGGCAGTACGAAGGCGACCGCTCACGCAAGGAGTCGCTCATCGATCACGGGTTCCGATTGCCGTCCGCAGCCGACAACCGGCCGCTGCGGTTCGACGAGTTCTACGAGCGCATCAACCAGTGCGTGTTCCTGTCGGCCACGCCGTCGGCCTACGAGCTGCAGCAGTCGGCGCAGGTGGTCGAGCAAATCGTGCGCCCGACCGGCCTGGTCGACCCCGAGGTCGTCGTGAAGCCCACGAAGGGCCAGATCGACGACCTCATGGACGAGATCTCGAAGAGGGTCGCGAACGACCAGCGGGTGCTCGTCACGACGTTGACGAAGAAGATGGCAGAAGACCTCACCGACTACCTGCTCGAGATGGGCGTGAGGGTGCGGTACCTCCACTCCGAGATCGACACGATCGAGCGCATCGAGATCCTCCGCGACCTGCGCCTGGGCGAGTTCGACGTGCTGGTGGGCATCAACCTGCTGCGGGAGGGGCTCGACCTGCCGGAGGTGTCGCTGGTTGCGATCCTCGACGCCGACAAGGAGGGTTTCCTCCGCTCGGAGACGTCGCTGATCCAGACGACGGGCCGCGCCGCCCGCAACGTCGAGGGTCAGGTGATCATGTACGCCGACACGGTCACCGAGTCGATGAAGCGGGCGATCTCGGAGACGCAGCGTCGGCGGAAGGTGCAGCAGGCGTACAACGAGGAGCATGGCATCGACCCGCAGACCATCCGCAAGGCGGTGTCCGACATCCTCGTGCTGATGGGCCGCGGTGGAGGCGGTGCGCCCATCCCCGGGTCCGACAAGAGGTCGCGCAAGCGCGACCGTTCCGACTTCGCGAACCTGCCGAAAGACGAGCTGGGTCGCCTCATCCGGACGCTCGAAGAGGAGATGCACGAAGCCGCGACCGACCTTCGGTACGAGTACGCGGCGAAGCTGCGCGACGAGATCAACGACCTCAAACGGGAGCTGCGCGAAGCGAAGGTCTAGGCGGCGGCCGACGGCCGCGACCGCGGCGGGGCGGGCGACCGCCGACGGGCGCGAGCGACGCCGCTACAGCCCGGCGCCTGCGGCCGACGCCGCTACAGCCCGGCGCCTGCGGCCGACGCGCCTGCGGCCGACGCGCCTGCGGCCGACGCGCCCGCGGTCGACGCGCCTGCGGCCGACGACGACGCGGGCATGTCCGCGCGGGCGGTGAAGAAGGCCGTCACGTCGGCGAGCGGTTGGGGCTTGGCGAAGTGGTAGCCCTGGGCGAACCCGCAGCCGAGCTGCCGGAGCGCGTCGGCCTGCTCCTGCGTCTCGACGCCCTCGGCGACG
>DASVEG010000230.1:0-13043 GCA_036380695.1 Acidimicrobiales bacterium | reverse complement strand
GTCCGGCACGTCCGAACGGTCGCCGGTGTCCGGAATGTCGGGTACCGCGGGCGCGTCTGCGAGGTCGCCGGGCTCGCCAGGGTCGCCAGGTTCGCCGGGGAAGGCGCTGCTCGGGTTCATCGACGGGCGAACCTAGTGGCGCGGACTAGGTAATCCGGGCCCAGTTGCCTTCAGCGTCCTGCGGGGAGTGCCGATAAGGGAGTCATGAAGTGGGCGAATCGTCGCGTGGCGCCCGCCGCGCGGCATGGCGAGGGCGGCTTCTCGCTTCTCGAGACGGTTGTCGCGATCACCATCGCCGCCGTCGTGTTCGCTGCCGCTGGGGGAGTGCTCGTCAACATGGTCACGTCGACCTTGGTGAGCCGCCAGAACCAGCGTGCCGCGGACCTCGCGAGCGAGACGTTGGAGAACCTTCGAGGTCAGGACTACGGGGCGTTGGCAATGGTGGCCACCGACCTCAACACCGACGTGACCGCAGGCGTGATCCGCAAGGCCTCGGCGACGCAGTACTTCTTCGACTCCGACAACGAGACCACGGGCGCCAGCGCGGGCGAGCTGGTGGTCACCTCCAACGCCGGCATCATCAACCCGCACATCACCTCGGTGAAGAAGGGCAGCACCACCTACCGCGTCGCCGTGTATGCGACGAGGGCCACCGACAGCGAGATCGGCAGCGCCGACTACAAGCGGCTCACCGTCCGCGTGTCGTGGCAGCGCTCGAACCACACCCACAAGCGGCAGACGTCGACGCTCGTCACGCGCAACCGCCGCGGCCTCCCGCTGCCGCACTTCACGTTGGCCGGCGCCAATGTGGCCGACCCCGTGCCAGCGGGTTCCCCGTTCAGCCTGTGGTTGACGCTCACGAACCGTGGCGCGCGAGACGCGTGGAACATCGCCAACGACGAAACCGCGACACCAAAGCCCGCCGGTTGGACGCTCGTGTGGTACGAGGACGTCGACGGCAACCGTGCCTATACCGCCGGGGTCGACACGCCTCTGCCCGACACGACCGGCGACTCGATCCCCGACACCGGGTACCTCCAGACGGACGAAGCGTTCAAGATCGTCGGCTACGTCACGACCGTCTACCCCGGCACCACCGGTACGGTCACCTTCAACCTCGTGGCGACGCCCACCTCCGAGGGCGGCGCGAGCTCCGCGGCCACGAAGACGGAGTCGGTCCAGATCACCGACCCTGGCACGGGCTGCACGAGCGGCTGTGCTGGGGAGATCGTGTACTACCTCCACAACAACGGCGACGGCGCGGGCCCTGGGAGCGGAAGCACGTCGGCATTCAGCGTCATGGGCACGTCGTTGACCGCGCCGACGCGTACGTCGGAGACCGACAACTACGACACGGGCCACGGCACCGGGCTGTATGCGTCCTCGGCAGGTCGCTGGCTCGAGCAGTCGGCGACGGCGACGACGGTGACCGCCGGGCAGAGCGCGACGTTCTACGTGAGGACGCCCTCGGTCACGCCCGTCACGGTCAACGGGACCGCGAAGTTGTTCCTTTGCGCGGCCGTGGGCGACTTCGACAAGAACAAGAAGAGCCAGCTGTCGACCGTGGTGTACAAGGTGGACTCGATCGGCACCCGCACGCAGCTTGCGACGGACACCAAGCCGGCCGCATCCGGGCCCGGCGGTGCGCCGAAATGGAACAGCCCGGGGTTCCGTGGGCTCGACACCGACGAGCTGCTCGAGTTCAACCTGAACTTCACGTTTCTGCCCACGGACCGGCTGGAGGTTGTGGTGAGCTCGCAGACGGCCACGGGGATGCACCTCATGTACGACGCCGTTGGCTGCAAGGCCACCTTCACGCTGGCGACGACGTCGTGATGCGCCGCTGGGTCGACGACCTCCGCAAGCGGGCCGCCAGTGACGACCGGGGCATCGGCGCCGTCGAGCTCGTGATCGCCGCGATGCTGATGGGCATCGTCGGTGCGGTCGCGATCGCCGGCCTCATCTCCGGCCTGCGCCTCGTCGAGCAGAGCGACGACGAAGCCACCGGCCTTTCCGACGTGCGCACGATCGGCGAGCGTCTTAGCCGCGACCTCCGCGCTGCTCGCGGCATCGACGACGGTGCCACCGGCTCGGAGTTGTCGGCATGGATCGACGCGGACTCGAACTACCGGCGCGATGCCGGCGAGACCGTCACCTGGAAGATCCTCGCCCTCGACGACGACCAGTACGTCATCGAACGGCTCGACGACGCAGGTGGCCGCACGCGCGTCGGCTCGACGCTCGTCGACCAGATCGCGTTCACCTACAGCAACAGCACGACCCCTTCGCTTACCGGCGCCGCCGTCGTCGACGCGCAGGTGGTCACGGTGCAGATGACCTACGACGCCCGCCCCGGCCAGTTCGCCAAGGAGCGGACGACCGGTTATCGGATCCGCCTCAGGAACAAGGAATGACCTACAGGAGCGACATGGACGGAGCCGGCGTTCGCCGCGTGGCCAGGGACGATCGCGGCGTGAGCATGATCATCGTGCTCATCATCACGACGATCGTCGTGTCGATGAGCGCGCTCGCGCTGTCGATCGCGACGCGGTCGCTGCGGTCGTCGAGCCAGCACGTTACGTACGAACGCGCCCTGCACACCGCGGAGTACGGCGTCGACCAGACGCTCGCCCGCGTGGCGCGCGTCGAGCCGGAGGACGACTACGAGTCGCCGACCGGGTTGGTGGCATCGCTGCCTGGCGCGGCGTGGCCGTCGAGCTTCGCCAGTGCGAAGGCCGAGCGCGACTACGTCAAGGACCTGCTCGAGTCGCAGACGCCGCAAACGTCGCCCGACGGCCAGTTCGCCGTGATCAAGCCCGCGGGCCGCAACGTCGTGTACGCGATGAGCTGGCTGCCGAACAAGGCGAACGCGCAGCGGAGCCGCCTGATCAAGACCGAGTACCTGCTGTCGACCTACCGGCCGGCGAACGCGATCCTCACGAACTCGACGCTGCACCTCGGTGGTAACGCGTCGATCTCCGGCAGTGGTGGGAACATCCACACCAACGGTGACCTGCACGTCGACGGCAACTCGGTCGACGTCGAGGGCACCGCGTCGGTCAGCGGCGAGTACCACGGCGGTCCCGCGGTCAGCGCGACGGAGGGCGATCCCAATCAGGACGTGCCCGAGGTCGACCCGCTCGACCTCTACCCGCGGCTGGTGCCGGAGTACTACGAGAACTGGTACGACCTGTGCCCCGACGGATCGGTGAAACGGCCGAACCAGTGGGACGAGGAGCCGTGCAACGGCACGGCCGTCGTGCTCGACGACTGGTCGTACAACGGCGGGACGAAGACTTGGTCGCCCGACTCCGACGTGGACTCAGACGGTGTGTTCTTCGTCTACAACGGCAACGTCAAGATGACGAGCGGCGGGACCGCCGGGAGCCCGCTGCAGATGACGCTGTTCGTCGCGAGCGATCCTTCGCCGTCTGCGTCGAGCTGCACTCGCCAGTACGGCGACCTCGACGTCTCCGGCGGTGTCGTCCTCAAGCCATGGATCGCGGGGGAGCTGTTCGTCGTCCACCGCGACCTGACGATCACCGGCAACCCGTCGCAGCGCTTCAACGGGATCATGGCCGTGCACGAGCAGATCGGGATCTCCGGCAACACCACGATCGAGGGCGCCGTCGTCGCCGAGAACGCCTGCGACACGTCGGGCTCTCCGGTCGACGACACCGCGGGTCCGAGCGGCCAGTCGATCTCCGGCAGCCTCAGCATCACGTACAACCTCGACCTCGACGTCGCCCTCGGCGACATCGTCCGCACCGTCCTCTGGTTGGAGTACGGCGGCGCCTGATCGCTTTTGCGCACCGTTGCCATGAAATGCCGTGGCATCGGTGCACAAATTCGGCCCCGAACACGCCGCGGCTCGCAGAGCCGTTCGGGCCGTCAGGCCCGAGCTGTGTGCTTCGGGGCCGAAAACGACATCACGTAGCATCGCGGGGTGCTGCGCTTCCTGACCGCGGGCGAAAGCCACGGCAAGGCCCTCGTCGTCATCGTCGAGGGTCTTCCCGCTGGGCTGCCGCTGACGGTGGAGGAAGTGCAGGGCGAGCTGGCCCGCAGGCGCCTCGGCTACGGCCGTGGCCCGCGCATGCGCTTCGAACAGGACGAGGTCACCTTGCTCGGCGGCGTCCGTCACGGCCTCACCCTCGGCTCACCGGTCGCCATCGAGATCGGCAACACCGAGTGGGTGCGGTCGGACAAGTGGCACGAGGAGATGTCGCCCGCGCCCGGCGAGACGAAGGCGCCCCTGACGCAGCCCCGGCCGGGTCACGCCGACCTCGCGGGCATGCAGAAGTACGGCCACCGCGACGCCCGGTCGGTGCTCGAACGCGCGAGCGCGCGAGAGACCGCGGCGCGTGTCGCGGCCGGGACGGTGGCGAAGGCGCTGCTGGCGACGATCGGCGTCCAGCTCGTGAGCCACACGGTGCAGCTCGGAGACGTCCGCGCGCGCCGCGGGCTCCGGCCGCGCCCGGAGGACGTCGAGGTGGTCGACGCCAACGCCGTCCGCTGCTTCGACGACGACGCGACCGTCGACATGGTCGACGCGATCAAGCGAGCTGCAAACGAAGGCGACAGCCTCGGCGGTGCCTCCGAAGTGCTCGCCACCGGCGTCCCCGTCGGCCTCGGCAGCCACGTGCACTGGGACCGCAAGCTCGACGCCCTCCTCGCGCAGGCCCTGATGAGCGTGCAGGCCGTCAAAGCGGTCGAGCTGGGCGACGGGCTCGACGTGGCCGGCCGGCGCGGCAGCGAGGGCCACGACCCCATCTCGTGGGACGCGGAGCGCGGCAGCTACCGCCGCGACTCCGACCTCGCGGGCGGGATCGAGGGCGGCATCTCGACGGGGAGCCTGCTCGTCGCCCGCGCCTACATGAAGCCGCTGGCGACGCTGAACCGACCCGTCCTCAAGACCGTCGACGTCGAGACCAAGGAAGAGGCCGTCTCGTTCAAGGAGCGCACCGACGTCACCGCGGTGCCGGCCATGGGCGTCGTCGCCGAGACCATGGTCGCCCTCGTGCTCGCGGGCGAAGCCCTTCGCAAGTTCGGCGGCGACTCCGTCGACGAGTTCGTCCGCAACCGTGACGCCTTCCTCGGCTCGCTCTCCTGACCGGATCTTCCTCGTCGGCATGATGGGCGCGGGGAAGACGACGGTGGGGCAGCTGCTCGCGGACGAGCTCGGATGGCGCTACGTCGACAGCGACCGCGAAGTCGTGGCCACCACGGGCAGGACCGTGCGGGAGATCTTCGAGACCGACGGCGAGGCCGCATTCCGCGCAATGGAGACGGCCGTGCTCGAGCACGCCGTCGCGGGCGACGAGCCCGCGGTCGTGGGCGTGGCCGGCGGCGCGGTGCTCGACGCGGCCAACCGCGAGACGTTGCGCCGGTCGGGAACCGTCGTGTGGCTCAAGGCGCCCCTAGCCGCGCTGGCCGCGCGCATCGGCGGGGCCGACCACCGCCCGCTGCTCGGAGACGACCCCGCGGCCGCGCTCGCCCGCCTCTATCCCGACCGCGAGCCGCTGTACGAGGGGCTCGCCGACGTGATCGTCGACGTCGCCACCCGCACGCCAGGCGAAGTGGTCGCCGAGATCCGCAAGCAGCTCGGGCGGTGACCGGGTTGCTGCGGGTGCCGGTCGAGCTCGGCGACCGCTCGTACGACGTCGTCGTTGGCTCTGGCGCGCTCGCCGCCCTCGGCGACCTGCTGCCGGCATCCGCGAAGCGCGCGGTCGTGGTGACCCAGCCCCGCATCGGCGTCGACCCTGGCCTGACGATCGAGCACGAGGTGTGCCACCTCGGCGACGGCGAGGGCGCCAAGACGATGGCGTCGGTCGAAGAGCTGTGCCGGTCGTTCGCGAGGTTCGGCCTGACGCGCGCCGACGTGGTCGTCGCGGTCGGCGGGGGCATGGTGACCGACGTCGCCGGCTTCGCCGCGGCCGTGTATCACCGTGGGGTGGCCGTCGTGCACGTCGCCACCACGCTGCTCGCGCAGGTCGACGCCGCCATCGGCGGGAAGACGGGCGTCAACCTGCCAGAGGGGAAGAACCTCGTCGGCGCCTTCTGGCAGCCGAGCGGGGTGGTATGCGACACCGACGTGTTGCGCACGCTCCCGCCCGGCGAGCGGCGAAGCGGCCTCGGCGAGCTGGCGAAGTACCACTTCCTCACGGCGGAGCCCCTGACCGGCCTGCCGCTCGAGGAGCAGATCGCGAGGGCCGTCGCGATCAAGGCCGAGGTCGTCGCGAGCGACGAACGGGAGGGCGGTCGCCGCGCCATCCTCAACTACGGCCACACCCTTGGCCACGCCCTCGAAGTCGCGACGCGCTACGAGCTGCGGCACGGCGAGGCGGTGGCCGTCGGTCTCGTCTTCGCCGCCCACCTGGCGCGAAGGCTCGGCCGCATAGGCGACGACCGCGTGCGCGAGCACTACGACGTCGTCGGCGCCTACGACCTGCCGGTGGCCCTGCCCGACGGCATCGACGACGAGGAGCTGGAGGCACTGGTGGCCAGGGACAAGAAGAACATCGGTGGCACGACGTTCGTGCTCGACGGCTCGGACGGCGTCGAACCGGTCGTGGTCGACACGGCCGACGTGCGAGCCACGCTCGCGGAGGTGCGCGCCCGATGAGCACGTCGCGTCGCGTCCTCCTGCTCTCCGGCCCGAACCTCGACCTGCTCGGAGAGCGCGAGCCCGAGATCTACGGGCACGAGACGCTCGACGACCTCGTCGCGCGGGCGACGGCAGCGGGGGAGCGGCACGGTCTCGCCGTCGAGCACCTGCAGAGCGCGGCCGAACCCGACCTCGTGCGGGCCGTGCACGAGGCGAGGTCGACGACGGAGGCCATCGTCGTGAACGCGGGCGCGCTCACGCACTACGGCTGGTCGTTGCACGACGCCCTCGCCGCGTACCCCGGCGTGGTCGTCGAGCTGCACCTCTCCAACCCTGTCTCGCGCGAGGCGTGGCGGCACACGTCGGTCGTCGCGCCAGTCGCCAACGCGGTCATCGCCGGGCTCGGCGGCGACGGCTACGAGCTGGCGATGGACGCGGTGGCGAGGTTGCTCGCGCGCGCCCCTCAGCGCCCGAGGTAGGCGTCGAGGATCGGTGTCCCGAACCAGATCGCGAGCAGCGCGCCCGCGGCGAGGAACGGGCCGAACGGGATGCGCTCCTTGCGGCCCCGCCCCCGGATCAGCATCAGCCCGATGCCGATGACGGACGCGACGAGGAAGGACAGGAACAGCCCGACGCCGACCAGCGGCAGCTCGATCCAGCCCAGGTAGAGGCCCAGCAGCCCTGCGAGGCGGACGTCGCCGAATCCCATGCCGCGAGGCGAGATGACGTGGATCACGAGGAGGATCGTGAACGCGATCGCACCGCCGGCGATGCCCTCGACCATCCCCCGGAAGTCGCCGTCGACGACGGCCGCGATACCGAGCAGGACGAGGCCCGCCGCCGCGGTGACGTAGATGATCTTCCTCGGCAGGGTGAACGTGTCGAGGTCGATCGCCGACAGCGCGACGAGCGACGCGACCAGCACGAGGAACGCGGGCAGCGCGGCGTCGGCCCCGAAGCGCAACGCCGTCGCGGCGAAGAGGACCGCAGTGAGCAGTTCGACGAGGGGGTAGCGCGCGGAGATCGGCTCGGAGCACGTGCGGCACTTGCCCCGCAGGATCAACCACGAGAGCACCGGCACGTTGTCGAGCGAGCTCAACTGCGTCCCGCACTTGGGGCACCTCGACCTCGGGTGGACGATCGACTCGTTCGCAGGGACCCGGTGGATGACCACGTTGAGGAAGCTCCCGACCAGGAGCCCGAGGAGCGCGGCACCACCGCTCAGAAGGGCGAGCACCGCGGCAACCTAGTGTTCCGACCCGGGCCCGTTGCGCCCACTGGTACTGTCGCTGGCCGCTCGCGACGATCCTCGACACGTCGAACGATCCGCGGCATCCCTCCATCGAGCGCCGGAGATTCCCCGAGTGGCCATCACCACCAACGACCTCAAGAACGGCATGACGCTGCAGCTGCCGGACGGCCTGTTCTCCGTCGTCGAGTTCCAGCACGTGAAGCCGGGCAAGGGTGGCGCGTTCGTGCGCACCAAGCTCAAGAACGTCCGCACCGGTGCGGTCGTCGAGCGGACGTTCCGCGCCGACGAGCGCGTCGAGCAGGCGATCGTCGACAAGCGGGAGATGCAGTACCTCTACCGGGACGGCGAGCAGTACGTGTTCATGGACAACACGACGTACGACCAGCTCCACGTCGACCCCGCCGACCTCGGCGACGCGGTGAAGTACCTCAAGGAGGGCGACTCCGCCGTGCTGCAGCAGTTCTCCGGATCGATCCTCGGCGTCGACCTTCCCGCCGCCGTCGAGCTCACGATCGCGGAAACCGATCCCGGCGTCCAGGGCGATCGCGTCTCGGGCGCCAAGAAGCCAGCGACGCTCGAGACCGGCATGGTCCTGCAGGTCCCCCTCTTCGTGAACGTGGGCGATCGGGTCAAGGTCGACACGCGTACGGGCGACTACATCACCCGCGTGTGATGACCGGCGCGCGTCGCGAGGCTCGCGAGCGCGCCCTCGGGCTGTTGTACGAGGCGGAGATGACGAGCCGCCGTCCCGCAGCCGTCCTTGCCGAGCAGGTGATGGCCGACGCCTACGCCAAGGAGCTCGTGGCCGGCGTCGACGAGCGGCTCGACGAGCTCGACGCGTTGATCGCCGCGAAGGCGGAACACTGGGCGCCGGAGCGGATGGCAACGCTCGACCGCGCCATCCTGCGGCTAGCGACGTACGAGCTCGTCGGGCAGCCGGACGTCCCAGCCGGCGTCGTTCTCGCCGAGGCCGTCGAGCTCGCGAGCCGCTACTCGACCGACGGGTCGGGGCGGTTCGTCAACGGCATCCTCGCCGCCATCGCCAACGAGGTTCGCGGCTGACTCACCAGGTCGGCAGGAACGCCGCGTCGGCCGGGACCGACTGGCAGTCGTTCGAGGCGAATCGCGGGTGGTTCTCGTCGCCGATGGTGCGGAGCCAGTAGCAGACACCGGTCCCGCTCATGCCCGCGACGTACAACGTGTCGTCGGGGCGGGACGTCGTCCGCACCTCGATGAACACCACGTTCTCGCTCGTGAGCGCGGCCGGGGTCACGGTCTCGTAGACGACGGACGGGTCGATGCTCGTGAGCTCTGTCGTGTCCTCGGTGAACACCTGGCCGTCGGCGTAATACGTCATCAAGTTCGTGTGGGCGTTGCGCACGTTGCTCTGTGCCGCTCGGTCCCATGCCGCGCGCCGGGCGCCGAGGAACGTCGGGATCGCGATCGCCAGGATGATCGAGATGACCAGGACGACGACCATGAGTTCGAGGAGGGTGAATCCCTCCTCCCGGCGGGGCACCCTGTGGCTATCGGCAGAACCGCCGATTTCCCTGAACGGGGCTAACTCAACGCTCAACCAACGCCGGCGCCAACGCGTTTCGAGGCTGGGGGTTGCGAAATCCGCAACCCTCAGCCTCGAAAGCGACGAATCGTCGGATCGGGGGCTTAGAGCGCTACCAGCGGGGGCCCCAGGCGGGGTCGCCGGCGGCCGGCGCACCCTCGTCGCAGGAGGTCTCGGCAAAGCTCGTCGCGCCGTTCTCGACCATGGTCCAGAAGCACTGACCGGTCTGGGCCTTCGACACCAGGGTGACGACGCTGCCGTCGACCTTCACGTACACCTTGCCCTTGACCCTCGCGGCGGGGCCGGGATCCTCCTCGAAGTCGAGCGAGGGCTCCATCGTCTCGAGCTGCACGATGAGGTTCCCGACGGCGGGCACGGGCTTGCCGTCGGCCGCCCACGCCTTCGTGGCCTTCAACCCCGTGTGCGTCCTCGTCTGCGCGGCGCGCTCCTGGGAACGCTCGCGCGCCTTGAGAAAGGTCGGGACCGCGATCGCGACGAGCACGGCGATGACGATCAACGTGACCATCATCTCGACCAGCGTGAAGCCATCCTCACGCCGTTGCGACGCTCGCCTCATGTCCCCTCCAACTTTCTCTCTAAAGAATTCGTACGGCAGGTCCGATACGGACTTGAGCGGCATCTGCGGGTCATTTCGGAAATCGTCCGCGTGAGCCATCCGCCACGGAGAGTGGCCGACCCAGAGCGCCACGTCAAGCCCTACCCGCGTGGTAGCGTCAATTTCTGACCGTGAAGCAGGTCCTGTGAGGCCTGGACGGACAGGAGAACGGCTTGGCCGAACGAGAGCGCATCCTGACGCCCCCGCACGGGGGCGTTTTCGTTGCCAGGGCCCAGGTCATGGACGGCGACGACCTCCGCAGGGCGGTGACCCGCATCGCCCACGAGATCGTGGAGCGCAACCACGGGCTGCGCGACGTCGTGCTGATCGGGCTGCAGACCGGGGGAGTGCCCCTCGCCCACCGCATCGCACGCGAGCTCGAGCGGGTCGAGCCCGACTCGGCCGGCGAGGGCGTACCGGTGGGCACCATCGACGTCGCGTTCTACCGCGACGACATCGGGCTGCGGCCGGTCCTGCCAGAGGCGGTGACCGACATCCCGTGGGATCTCGCCGGCAAGACGGTCGTGCTCGTCGACGACGTGCTCTTCACCGGCCGGACGATCCGGGCCGCGCTCAACGCGCTGAACGACTACGGGCGGCCGCGGCAGGTCCAACTCGCAGTGATGGTCGACCGGGGCCACCGCGAGCTCCCCATCCGTCCCGACTACGTCGGCAAGAACCTGCCCACGCGCCGCGACGAGCTCGTCGACGTGAGCGAGGACGGCGTGATGCTGGGGGACATGACCACCGCGCAGAGGTCGGCGCCATGAGGCACCTCCTCGCCATCTCCGACCTCGGGCGCGACGGCATCGAAGAGGTGATGCGCGTCACCGACAGCTTCGTCGAGGTGTCGCGCCGCCAGATCCCGAAGGTGCCGACGCTGCGGGGCAAGACGGTCGTCAGCCTGTTCTACGAGGACTCGACCCGCACCCGGTTGAGCTTCGAGACGGCGGCCAAGCGCCTCGGCGCGGACGTCATGAACTTCAGCGTCGGTACCAGTTCCGTGAAGAAGGGCGAGAGCCTGCGCGACACCGTCGAGACCATCGAGGCGATGGGGATCGACGCCATCGTCGTGCGGCATTCGAGCAGCGGCGTGCCTTGGAGGGTCGCGGAGTGGACCGAGGGTTCGGTCGTCAACGCGGGCGACGGGTGGCACGAGCACCCGACCCAGGCGCTGCTCGACTGCTACACGATCACCGAACGCCTCGGCAGCCTCGCCGACAGGCGCGTGGCGATCGTCGGCGACGTCAAGCACAGCAGGGTGGCGCGCAGCGACGTGCATGCGTTCACCGCGCTCGGTGCCGACGTGACGCTGGTCGCGCCTCCCACCCTCCTCCCGCCCAGCCTCGAGGGGTGGCCCGTTTCCGTGGCGAGCGACCTCGACGAGGTGCTGCCGAAGGTCGACGTCGTGTACCTCCTGCGCATGCAGCGCGAGCGGATGACGGAGGCGTTGGTGCCGAGCCTGCGGGAGTACACGCAGCTCTTCGGGCTCACGCCGCGACGGGCGCGGCAGCTGCAGCCGCACGCGCTCGTGATGCACCCCGGCCCGATGAACCGCGGCGTCGAGATCGCGGCGGAGGTGGCCGACCTCCCGAACGCGGTCATCACCCAACAGGTCGCGAACGGGGTCGCGGTGCGCATGGCCGTCCTCTTCCTGCTCCTGGGCGCGGGCGCGGGGGTGGCCGCCAGTGAGTGACCCGGTGAGCGACGTCGTGATCGTCGTCCGCGGTGGCACGGTCGTCGACGAGACCGGTAGCCGCAGGGCCGACGTGCGCATCGCCGACGGTCGGGTCGTCGAGGTGGGCGAGGGGCTCGACACCGGTCGCGGCGCGCGGGTGATCGACGCCGCCGGCTGTGTCGTCGCGCCCGGCCTCGTCGACCTCCACACCCACTTGCGCGAGCCGGGCCACGAAGAAGCCGAGACCGTCGAGTCGGGCAGCAGGGCCGGCGCGCTCGGCGGGTACACGGCCGTCGTCGCGATGCCGAACACCGACCCGCCCATCGACAACGCCGCGGTCGTGCAACAGGTGCTCGACCTCGGGGCGAAGGCGCTCGTCGACGTGCGGGTCGCCGGCGCGATCACCGTCGGGCGCCGGGGCGAGCAGCTCGCGCCCTTCGCCGAGATGGCGGAGTTGGGTGTCCGACTGTTCACCGACGACGGCGCAGGCGTGCAGGACGCGCGGCTGATGCGCCGCGCCCTCGAGTACGCAGGCGCGCTCGGGCTCACGCTCGCGCAGCACTGCGAGGACGCGTCGCTCGCGGCAGGCGGGCACATGCACGAGGGTGAGTGGTCGAGCCGGCTCGGCATCCCTGGCGTGCCCGCGGAGGCGGAGGAGTTGATGGTCGCCCGCGACATCGCGCTGGCGCGGCTGACCGGTGCGCCCGTGCACTTCCTGCACCTCAGCACCGCGGGCAGCGTCGAGCTCGTGCGCCGGGCGAAGGCCGACGGGCTCCCGGTGTCCGCCGAGGCCGCGCCCCACCACTTCACGCTCACGCACGACGCGGTCGCCGCGTTCGACCCGGTCTTCAAGGTGAACCCACCGCTGCGGACGGCGTCCGATGTCGCCGCCGTTCGCGACGGGCTGGCGGACGGGACGATCGACGCCATCGCCACCGACCACGCACCGCACCCGCAGGAGCGCAAGGAAGAGCCATTCGACCAAGCCCCTCCGGGGATGCTCGGGCTGGAAACGGCGCTCGCGCTGGCGCTCGGCGAGCTCGGCGGCGTCGGCATGCCGATCGAGCGCGTGCTCGCGCTGCTGAGTTGGCAGCCGGCGCGCATCGCGGGGATCGCCGACGAGCACGGCGGCCCCGTCGCCGCCGGTCGCCCAGCCAACTTGTGCGTGATCGACCCGGCGCACGAGTGGACGGTCGACCCGGCGCAGCTCGCGAGCCGCAGCCGCAACACCCCCTACGCGGGCCGCGCGCTCACCGGCCGCGCCCGCCACACGATCCTCCGCGGCGAACCCGTCGTCGTCGACTTCGAGGCCCAACGATGACGCCCGCCGAC
>DASVEG010000229.1:0-4453 GCA_036380695.1 Acidimicrobiales bacterium | reverse complement strand
GGTCGTCCTCGTGCACCTCGGCGGTGACGTAGCCGAGCGCGGACAGGTCGACGCCGACCTCCTCACCGAACTCCCGCAACGCGCCGTCGATCGGCTCCTCGCCGTGGTCGAGCGCGCCGCCGGGGATCGCCCACGTGCCGCCGAGGTGCGTGTGCTCCGACCGCCGGGCGAGGAAGTACGACGCCTCCCCCGTCTCGCGGTCGACGTGGCGGACGAGCACGCCGGCGGCCCCGAACCTCCCCCATCGCGGCCGCCCGTCCGCGGCGGTGACGAACCCGTCACCCGAGACCCGCGGCATCCGCCGACCCTACCCAACCGTTTTTGGGCGCGACCATGGCGACGTGGCACCGACCCACCCGACGGCGTCGAGGGCGACGAAGAGGGTGGCGGGAGTGTTCCAGCGGCCGCCGGGCGCCGTCTTCCACCTCGCGATGGTCCCTGCGGCGCTGTGGCTCGTCTACGCCCACAACTTTCCTGGCTATGAGTTCTTCGGCGCCGCGATGGCGAGCGCGTTCCTCCTTGCCGCAGCAGTGGTCTGGGCGCTCCGCGTCGCCACGTTCGTGTGGGCGACGCACAAGGCCGCGGCACATGGCCCGTGGCGCTGGTTGCTGACTGCCCCCTTGGGCGGCCTCGCCATCGTCGCGATCGTCTCGAGTGGGTTGCCGCTCCAGACTCGCTGGAGGCTGGCCGCGGACGACTTCGAGCGGGCGGCGCGAGCCGCGCCGCCTCCAACGGACGTCGATGAGTGGGTGTCGTTCGACGTGCCGGCCCGGATCGGCTCGTACCGCGTGCTCCAGGCAGTCCGCGTCGGCAACGGCGTGATCTTCTACGACGCGGAGGGCGCGCTCTTCGACGACGCCGGGTTCGCCTTCCTGCCCAGCGGACCGTTCGCCGAGCTGAACACGGGGTGGTTCGAATCGCCCCGGTTCCAGCCGCTCGGCGAGGGCTGGTACACCTGGACCGCGAGTTGGTGAACCCGTTTTGGGCGCGCAGCCACCAGCATTTCGTTGGCTGCGCGCCCAAAACACAGAGCCGGTGGCCTACGGCGCGTAGACGTTGACCTTGTCGTCGAGGCCGAGGGTGGCGGGGTCGCGGCGGCCAGTCGCGACGAGGACGAAGTCGAGCGGGTCGCCTTCGATCGTCTTACCGCCGGCGCCGGCCTCGACGCCACCCGACACCGGGAACGCCTCGAGGCCGTCGAGGGCAAGCGTCGCGGGACCGTAGCCCCGCTGCGTCAGCAGGTCGGCGAGGTGGGCGACCGACGCGCGCAGGCCGGGCCCACGCTCCGACGGGCGCCCGGTCGCGGAACGGATGTCCTCGGCGTGCACGTAGGCGTCGTACCAGAGGCCCTCGACGCCCTCGCCCATGGTCGTCTGCACCGGCCCGGGGGCAGGGCCGGCCCACGCGGCGTCGTCGATCGACTCGACGATCGTCTTCCCGATGGCGTTCGCCTCCTTCAGCTCCGCGGCGAGCTCCACGCCGGTGCGCCCGCGGCGCTCGTCGACCTGGCGTTGGGTGACCTCGGGCGTGCCCAGGCCGTCGAACCGCCCGTGCACGATGTCGGCCAGTTGCCCCGTCACGTGGGCGGCGACGTCGCCGACGGTCCAGCCCTCGCACCTCGACGGCTTGGCGAGCTCGTCGTCGCTCAACGACGCGACCAGCGTCCCGAACTCGTCGATCTCGTCGACCAGGCCCTTCACGACCTCTTCGCGAGGCAGCGTCATGGCGTTCTCTTCCCCTCAGTAGTCACTATCGGTTTTTGAAGCTTCTACTCCTCCTCCATGAAGCAGTCAAGCGATACGATGGCGATGTGACCAAGCGCACGTACGACCAGTTCTGCGGGCTGGCCAAGGCGCTCGACCTCGTCGGCGAGCGCTGGACCCTGCTGATCGTGCGCGACCTGTCGCTCGGGCCGCAGCGCTACAGCGACCTCCTCGCCGGCGAACCGGGCATCGGCACGGGGTTGCTGGCCGACCGCCTCCGCCACCTCGAGGAGGAGGGCCTGGTGCAGCGCACGCAGCTCCCGCCCCCCGCCGCGGTCGCGGTCTACGAGCTCACGCCCGACGGGCGCGCGCTCGCCGAGGCGATGCTCCCGCTCGCGGTGTGGGGGGCCCACCGCCTCGACTACGACGGCGGCGCCGCGCCCTACCGCCCCGAGTGGCTGTTCCTCGCCGTCCGCGCCCAGTTCAAGCCCCACCTCGCCAAGGGCGTGCGGGACGTCTACGAGTTCGACGTCGACGGTACGTCGCTCCACGTGCGCATCCGCGACGGCGACATCGACGTCCAGCGCGGCCCCGCGCCAGGCGGTGCCGACGTCACCGTCACCACCGACGCTACGACGCTCCTCGCCGTCGGCATCGGCCGGGAGTCGGCCCAGGAAGCCATTGCCGCCGGCCGCGCCACGATCGAAGGCTCCCCCGAAGCCATCGCCCGCTGCCAGGCCATCCTCGGTCCCGCCTGACGGCCCCTCACCTGTTCCGGAGGCAATAGGAGCGGTACCACCGCCTCTATTGCCTCCAAAACGCAGGGCCTCAGCGCAGGCGGGCGACGAGGAGGGCGACGTCGTCGCCGGTCTCCGCCCCGACGACTTCTTCGAGGACGGCGTCGGCGAGCGACTCGACGTCCGCGGCCGGATGACGCGACGCGGAGAGGGCGAGCTTCTGCATCCCCTCCGACAGCGACCGGTGCCTGCCCTCGACGAGGCCGTCGGTGTACAACGCGAGCGTCGCGCCCTCGGCGAGCGTCAACGTCGTCGCCGCGTACACGGGCGCCTCGAGGATCCCGAGCGGCGTGTGCGCGTCGCAGGCGACGTACGACGCCGTCCCGTCGGCCGCGAGCACGAGCGGCGGAGGGTGACCCGCGGAGATCACTTCGAGGTGCCGGCGCGACGGCCCGACGACCACGCAGATCGCGGTGGCGAGCATCCCCTTGCCGAGCTCCTGCAGCAGCCGGTCGAGGCTGCGCATGAGGACCGTGATCGGGAAGTGTTGCAGCGCGTACGCGCGCAGGCCCGTGCGCAGCTGGCCCATCACCGCGGCGGCGGAGGCCCCGCGCCCGACGACGTCCCCGACGACCAGCATCAACCGCCCGTCGTCGAGCTCGATGGCGTCGTACCAGTCGCCGCCGACCTCCGTGCCAGCGCTCCCCGCCCGGTACCTGGCGGCGAGGTCGACGCCGTCGACGACCGGCAGCGTGTCGGGAAGCATGCTCCGCTGCAGCGTGTGGGCGACCGCGTGTTCCTGGTGGTAGCGGCGCGCGTTCTCGATCGCCACGGCAGCGAGCTGCGCGAGCTGCACGAGCACGAGCTCGTCTTGATCGGTGAAGTCCCCGTCGACCTTGTCCGCGACCTGGATGAGCCCGAGCGCGTTGCCCGTCCGGCCGATGAGCGGCACCGCCAACCAACCCTGCAGCAGCGGGTGGTTCGACGCGACACCGTGCACGCCGCGCGCGCCGAGCGTCTCCGCGATGTCCTTGTTCGCCATGCGAACGGGCACGCGCCGCTCGATCACCGACGCGTACATCGCGTCGAGGGAGTCATCGTGTTCGGACGCCGCCCACGCGTCGTACTTCGCCGACGTCGAGCGCGATCTCGCCTCCAGCCCGACGTCGGCCTCGACGGTGATGATCGTCTCCGCCTCGTGCGTGTCGATCACCTCGCGCGCGCTCTCGGTCAGCTGCCGGAGCATCTCGTCGAGCGACAGCGTCGAGTTGATCGCGACGGCCGCGTCCGCCAGCTTCCTCAGGTGGCGGGTCTCCGCCGCGTATTGGATGTCGAGCTGATGGCGCAGCAGCTCGCTCTGCTCGCGCAGCAAACGGGTCTTGTGCGCGAGGTCCGCGAACACCTGCACCTTGGCGCGGAGCGACCACGGTTCGAACGGCTTGGTGACGAAGTCGACGGCGCCGGCCGAGAAGGCCTGCAACACGCCGTCGGCCTCGGCCGACTCGGCGGTGAGGAAGACGATGGGGATGTCGCTCGTCCGCTCGCGCTGCTTGACGTGACGGGCGGTCTCGTAGCCGTCCATGCCCGGCATGCGCACGTCGAGCAGGATCACCGACACGTCGTTGGCGAGGAGCTGCTTGAGCGCCTCCTCTCCCGAGCGCGCGAGCAGCAGCTTGTATCCCGCGGGCTCGAGGATGGCCGAGAGCGCGAAGAGGTTCTCTTCGCGATCGTCGACGAGCAGGACCGTGGTGTCGGCGGGGGGCGTGTCGGTCACGACGCGGGCACGGCGACCGGTAGGCGGACGTGTACCGACACGCCAGGGCCGTCGTTCCGCTCCATCCAGATGCGGCCGCCCCGATGCTCGACGACCCGGCGGCAGATCGCGAGCCCGACCCCGGTGCCGGGATACGGCGACCCCTCGATCCGCTCGAACAACCCGAACACTCGCGCGAGCTGTTCTTCCGGCACGCCCGGCCCGTTGTCGCACACGACGATCTCGGCGACGCTGCCGTC
>DASVEG010000228.1:0-15596 GCA_036380695.1 Acidimicrobiales bacterium | reverse complement strand
GCTCCGGCTCCACCTCGGCGAGCTGCCCGCAGGCGGGCTCGGGTGGGGCCTGCTCGGGGCGGCGGCGCTGCCGCTCGTCGTCGGGCGTCGTTGGCGCGGCGCGTGGGCGGCGCGCCTGTGGTTCGTGGCCGTCGTCGCGTGGGTCGTCGCCGGCGCCGCGGGGCGAGGCTGGCTCGGGGTGTCGCCGCCCGCCCTCGACGTCCTCCTCGCGCCGGCCGCCGTCGCGTTGGTGTTGTGCGCCGCGCTCGGGCTGTCCGCGTTCGAGGCCGACCTGCCCGGGTACCGGTTCGGGTGGCGCCAGGTCGCGTCCCTCGCGGCCGCGGTCGCTGCCGTCGCCGCCACCGTCCCCATCGTCGCGACCGCGGTCGACGGCCGCTGGCGGATGCCGTCGCGCGACTTCCAGGGACTGCTGTCGTGGATGCCGGAGGAGGTCGGCAAGGGCGACTTCCGCGTGCTGTGGCTCGGCGCGCCGGACTCGTTGCCGCTCGACGGGTGGCGGCTCACCGACGGCCTCGCGTACGGAACGTCGCGCAACGGCGTGCCCGACGCGACATCGCTGTGGCCGGGCTCGGACGACGGCGCGACGGGCTTGCTGGCCGATGCGCTCGGCGTCGCGCGGCGCGGGGAGACCACGCGGCTCGGTCGAATCCTCGGGCCGCACGGCGTGCGTTACATCGCGGTGCCGTTGCGCCCCGCGCCGTCCAGCCGCGCCAGCGCGGGGCACCCGCCTCCGGTCGGCGTGCTCGACGCGTTGCGCGGCCAGGTCGACCTCGAGCTCGTGCAGACCGACGACTCGCTCGTGCTGTTCGAGAACGCGTCGTGGACGCCGATCAAGTCGATAGGGAACGCGCAGACGTTGCAGCCAGGGTCGCCCGTCCTGCGTTCTCGCGGGCCGGTCGCCGCGGGCACCGTCGTCGTCGCCGAGTCGTATTCGCCGCGCTGGCGCCTCACGGTCGACGGCGACGCCGTCCCTCACGGCAAGGCCGGCGGATGGGCGAACTCGTTCACCGTCGCCGCAGCGGGCACCGGCCGCCTCGTCTACCGGACGCCGCCACTGCGGTACGCCGTCCTCCTGCTCCAGCTCGCGCTGTGGGTCGCGGCGGTGCGCCTCGTGCTCCGCGCGCAGCGCACGCGCACGCGGGTCGTCGCCGCGGCCGATGCCGCCGCCGACGACGCGGCAGCGGACGACGCGCTGGCCGATGTCGTGGTCGAGGACGCGCCGTGACGCCCGCCCGCCGCCTCGGCGTCGTCGTGATGTTGGTGGCGATCGTCGCCGCGGGGTTTGCGATCGACCGCGTCGAGCGGCCCGAGCCCGAGGGCGACGACGCGGTCGCGCTCGCGGCGCGGATGCCGACCGCGTCGCCGCTGCGGGCGCTCTCGTCGACGTGGTTCTGCGCGGCGGCGACGGGCAACCCTGGCCAGCGCGCCGAGGTGTCGCTCATCGCCGCGAACCCGACCGCGGACAACGTGAACGCGGTGGTGACGCTGGTCGCGCACGAGGGCGACCCGCAGTCGATCCCGGTCGTCGTCCCCGCGCGCGGCTCCCTCACGGTCAACCTCGCGGAGCATCGCGACGCGCCGTACCTCGCAGCCACCGTCGACGCGGACGTCGGCGGTGTGGTCGTCGAGCAGCAGGTGCGCGGGCCGGCGGGCACGAGCGTGGCGCCCTGCGCCTCCTCCGGGTCGGAGGAGTGGTTCTTCGCCGACGGGTCGACCGCTCGCGAGGACACGATGCTGCTCTCGCTCTACAACCCGTTCCCCGAGGACGCGATCGTCGACATGTCGTTCACGACCGACCAGGGGCGGGAGGTTCCGCAGAACCTGCAGGGCATCGTCGTCAAGGGCGGGCGGGTGGCCGTCGTCAACGTGAGCGACCACGTGCGCAGGCGCAACCGGCTCGCGGGCACGGTCGCCACCCGTAGCGGCCGCCTCGTCGTGACGAAGGTGCAAGCCAGGGGCGGAGCGGCCAAGGGCATCAGCGCGTCGCTCGCGGCACCATCGGCCGGCCAGCAGTGGTGGTTCGCAGACGGTTACGCGACGACGGGCATCATCGAACGGTTCGCGATCTACAACCCGACCAATCGCGAAGCGACGGTGTCGGTCGACCTCGTGCTCGACGAGGGCGCAACTGAGCCGTTCGACCTCACGATCCCGCCGCGCGCGCGGCTCGACATCGCGGTGAACGACGAGGAGCGCGTGCCGAAGGGCGTCGCCCACTCGGCGATCGTGACGAGCACGAATGGCGTCCCCGTCGTCGCCGAACGGGCGGTGGTCGCCACGACCGAGTCGAACCGCGCCGGCACGTCGGAGTCGCTCGGCTCGCGTACGGCGACGGCGCGGTGGCTGCTCGCCGCCGGCTCCGCGTCGGAGTCGTCCGACGAGTGGGTGACCGTGCTCAACACGGGCACGTCGCCGGTGCAGGTGTCGATCACCGCCCTCGCCGCCGGGCAACTCCTCGCCGTCGAGGGACTGGAAGACCTCGCGGTCGGAGCGGGTCGGAGGCGGTCGTTCCGCCTGACCGACCACATCCGGCGCGACGACCTGCCGTTGCTCGTCGAGGCGACCGGTGGCCCCGTCGTCGTCGAGCGCTCGCTGTACGCCGTCGCCGGCCTGGGCCTGTCCCTGTCGCCCGGCGTGCCGTTGCGCTAGCCGCTTCCGCCCGCCCTTCCGGTTTTGGGCGCGAAACCTGCAACATATGGCGGTTTTCGCGCCCAAACCCGGTCGGCCGTCAGGCGGGGGGCGTATCGCCGGCGCCGGCGAGGCGATTCTTCGTGGCCTCGTCCTTCGCCTGCTGCTCCTGCATCGCGGTGATGATCGCCTGGAAGATCTTAGCGGCGTCCTCGTCCATGTGGTTGCGGGCCTTGAGGAAGATGAGGCCGCCGATGAACACGGGCGGGCTCACGAGGATCAAGGCGGTGCGCAGGTTGTCGCCGAAGATGTCGGCGAGCACGAACACGACGACCGCGGCGGCCGCTTGCCCGAGGATCACCGAGACGAGGTTGAACGCACCGAAGCCCGCCCCGCGGAGGTTGGCGGGCACCGCGTCCGACAGGCCGGCGCGCAGCGCGGGCACGGCGAGCGAGATGATGAACGCGCCGACCACCTGCAACGCGAACGTCGGGGCGACGGGCAGCTTGAGGTAGCTGAGGACGAAGACGGTCTGGCCGGCGAGCACGCAGTACGCAGGGATCGCCATGCGCGCGCCCTTGATGCGGGTCGCGTAGCGGTCGGCGACCCTGCCACCGAGCAGGACGCCGGGGATACCGCCGAGCACGAGCACCGCGCCCACCAACGACTCCGCCACGCCCTCCTTCACGCCGAGGTTCTCGTGGTAGAAGACCGGCAACGCGGCACCGACCGCGGTGATCGAGAACAGCAAGGCCGAGACGCCGACGAGCGCGTACCGCATGGTCGGGATGGCGAAGATCGTGCGCAGGTCGGCCCGCAGCCCGGCCACGAGCTCTCGCATGAACACGCGGACGCCTTCGTCCATCAACCCGCGGGTGACGGTCACTTCGTCGGTCCCCTCGGCCGACAGGCCCAGGTGCAACCGGTCGGCTTCGCCGCGCGACGGCTCGCGCAGCCGGTACGCGGCGATCGCGATCAGCACGCCCGGCGTGCCGACGATGACGAACGCCCATCGCCACCCGAGGCTGGCAGCCACCAACCCGCCGGCCGACAACCCGATGCCGAACCCGAGGAAGAGCAGCACCTGCTGGATCGAGAAGGCGAGCCCGCGCTTCTGCACCGGGTAGTAGTCGGCGAGCAGGCTGGCGCACGACGGCTCCGTGATCGCCTGGCCGAAGCCGAGCATCGACCGCACCGCGACGAGTGCTCCGTAGTTCGGCGCCGCCGCGGTGAGCGCGGTCACGCCAGACCAAGCGATCACGGTGTGGCCGATCGTCCTCTTGCGGTTCCACCGGTCGGCGAGGTAGCCCGCGGGCACGCTGATGAGCCCGTTCACCAGCACGAAACACGAGAGCAGGATGCCCATCTGCGTGTCGGAAAGGCTGAGGTCAGCGGCAATGTCGTTCTGCGCGCCGCGCACGATGTTCTGGTCGATCTGGTCGATCATGATCACCAGACCGAGGACCCACATCGGCCAGTTCGACGAGCCGGTGCGCGCGGGCGTTGCCGTGGATGCCACGGTTGCGGGCTCGGGCTCTTCGAGCGCGTCGGCAGACGACGGCGTGATCCCGAGCGTCGCGGGCTCGAACGTCTCCTCGTGATGCGTCCGCGGCGTCGGGTCGTCCGACCCCTCTGGCCCGGGTGGTTCTTGAACGCCGGTCATGGCGCGAGTTGTAGCGCCCCGCGCCGGGCGGCGCACACTTGACGCTCCGATGGAACGACTCGTCGTCGCCGCAATCCTCGTCGTGCTCGCCGTTGCCGTGGCTGTCGTGCTCGAACGGCGGCGACCCGCGGCGCCGACGCAACCCCGTCGTTGGGACGTGCCGAGCCAACTCGACCGCGCCGACTTCCCTGGGGAGGCGCGCCCGTGGCTCGTCGCGGTGTTCACGTCGGCGACGTGCGCGTCGTGCGCCAAGGTCTTGCCGAAGGTGCAGGTGCTCGCAAGCGACGACGTCGAGGTGACGGAGGTCCCGTATCAAGACCGGAAGGATCTCCACGATCGTTATGCCGTCGACGTCGTCCCCATGACCGTCGTCGCCGACGCGGACGGCGTGGTGCGCGCCTCGTTCATCGGCGAGCCAACCGCAACCGACCTGTGGGCCGCGGTCGCCGAGGTTCGCGAGCCGGGCTCGTCACCCGAGCCGCATCTCGGCCATGGTCACGAGCACGGCGTCGACGATTAGTCGCGCTGCGGCTCGCGCGTCTGCTCGTCGATCGACGCGCGGTCGAAGTACACGCGCTCGCACGTGATCCGGTCGCCGCCCTCGTCGAAGAAGAAGAACGCGACCATCCGCGACCTGAAGGCGCGGCCCGTATCGCGATGGGTGCCGAGAAGGTCGAACTCGGCGACGACCGCGCCGTCGTGGGTGGCATGGAGCACCGCGTTCTCGTTGCGCTGGTCGGGGAACACCCGGCGCGACTGCGCGAAGTAGCCGCGCACGTCGTCCTCGCCGTCGAACACGCGACCGCTCGCCATCAGCTCGTACCGCGGCCGCGCGAATGTCGCGATGACCGTGTCGAAGTCGAGCCGGTTCTCCGCGTCCATGTGCTCGCGTACGGTCGCCAGCCGGCGTTCCTGGAGGTCGCGGTCCACGCCCGATGCTCGCGCTCTGGCCGGCTGTCCGGCGGCCCACCCCGCTACGGCGCTGACGCGACCTGGCTCGCAGTCGCGGTGGTATAGGCGTGGACGAGTTGGGCCCGGTGCTCGGGAGACGTGATCGGTACCCGCCGGTAGGGGCGGCTCGCCGTCTGCCATGGGCCGTCGACCTTCGTCGCGAAGAGGTATTCCCGACCGAGCTGCAGTGCGCCGGCATCGTCTTCGAAGTGCGGACCGCCCAAGAACACGGCATTGACTACCACGCGTCCTGCGAGTTCGCCTTTGATGAGGTGAACGACCTCGACGTCGTACTGGGTCTCGGGAAGCTTCCGATCGTCGGTCTTGGAGACGGCGCGTCGGATCGTGCTGCGCTCCTCGATCACTCGCCCGACGAAGACGCTGTCCGAGCGGCGCGCGACTTCAGCCGGATTCGTCGTATCGAACGGGATGTTCGAGTGACCGTCAGTGGGGAACGTGTCTTCGCGCGCTGCGAACACTGCAAAACCCACCGCGACGACAATCACGGCAGCGATAGAAACAGACCACAACGTTCGTGCGCGACGGCGGGGCCGGTCGGCGGAGCGTTTCATCCTCGGTGTCCTTTGCAATCGAGGGTCGGCTCGTGGCGCATCGGATCGATCACCTCGGGGGTATGACGAGACCCGGTGGCCTTAGTGGCGGCAGCCAAATGCCGCTACTCCCAGCTACAGATACGCATTTGTATCCAGCGTCTCCACCCCATAGCGCGCGGTAGTCCTCTTTGTCGGGCACCTGGGCTCGGTTTCGATGGTGGGTATCCAGTCCTCGTCCATCACGTTGTAGTCACCGTTGTGCGCGATGCCCAAGGCGTGGCCCCACTCGTGGGTCATGCAAGAGTCTTTGGCGTCGTCGCCAAGCGGTCGGAATTCGGCAGGTTGATCCAAATATCGTCCTGGCCGCTACTCGGTCGCCACAGACGTCATCGAAGGGCCAGTCAACATCGCTCACCATGAGATCCTGCATGTTGAAGAGGTTGTCGGGAATGATCTTGATCTGGCCGCGAGCGTTCCAGACGGCGATTGCGTGAGCGAGTGGCTCCGTATGTTCGGTGCGGCTGTCGAAACGGATCTCTCCGTCGTCGACTGAGTCAGCGCCCATGAAGTGCGCACTCGCGGGCGACAGCGACATCATTGCGATTGCCACAGCGAGCATCGCGCCGATCGACGCAGCACGTCTTCGGCTAGTCCTTCCAGAGGTCACGTGTATCACCTTCCTCGTTGCGGTCTCACCTCTCACCCTCACTTGTAGATACGAACGACCGGACCAAAAGGGTCGAAAAAATAAGCCTCTCGTCAACCTCTTCGAGACAGGCGGGACACCGGCCACGCGGGGTGACCGGGCCGCTGGTGATGTGTGACGTGACAAACAGGGAGTAGGCGCGCTCGCTACCGCAGTGGGGACACTCGGCGTGCCGCCCACCGAAGTTCCTCCAACAGGGCGTAGGCGTCAGCCTCGGTCTGCACCCGATTCGCCAAGGCGGTGACGCTCAACTCCATGCTCGGAGTGTGCGCCTCGGGTGAGACAGAAAATCCGACCCGAGCGGTTCGGGTTTGTCACGTCACACATCACCCGTCGGTCGGGGAACACCCGGCGCGACCGCGCGAAGTAGCCGCGCACGTCGTCCTCGCCGTCGAACACGCGCCCGCTCGCCATCAGCTCGTACCGCGGTCGCGCGAACGTCGCGATGACCGTGTCGAAGTCGAGCCGGTTCTCCGGGCTTTGCACATGAACCCCCGCTTGCACGAGAACTCGACGGTCTGCACATAGAACGCGTCCGCTGAGGGCGCGTTCTTGTCGCACCCGACTGGCACGGTCGCCGCAAGCCCCGAGACGCGGGGTGGCCGGGGCGGTGCTTGTGACACCCCCCGGCCGTGGCCGATCCCCCAAGGAGGGACCGACATGGCTGAGGCTACAGAGGTGGTGCGGACGCGACGCATCGAAGTCGTGGACGCCGAGGGGCGCGTGCGCGTCGTCGTGGGCAACGTGGGGGTGACCGACGACATTTTCGGCCTCGTCGTTCGTAACGGTTACGGACGTGACCGGGTGTGGATGCTCGCGCAGGAGAGGGTCGCCGAGGTCGGGCTTGACCACGGTGGCAACACCGTGGCGGCGCTGTCGGTGTCCGACGAGGGCGACCCGGCGCTCTACCTGGCCTGATCGCGCAGCGCGGGACGGGCCGTCCGTCCCGCGCTCGCGCCTTGCAAGCACACCTTGCATCCCACGCGTGTAACTTCTCACGGAGAGTGGTTGACGCGTCAGATCGCCAGTTGTGCGGTGTACGACTTGCGGGCCTCGCAAGTCGTCACACCTGTCGTGACAGGACTGTGTGCTACGGTTGACACCGTGAACGCCGATCTGGCAGAAATTCTCGCCTCGCTGCGAGAGAAGCGCGCCGAGCACCTGGAAGCTGTGGACGTGCTCGATCAGGCGATCCAGGCGTTGTCGAAGCTCGACAGCCCGTCGATGTTGGGCGCTCGGCGTCGGGCGTTGGGCGCCCAGACCGCGAGCGGCCGGAGCGTGCTCCAAGCCTGCTTGGACCTCGCCGAGGAAGGGCCGCGGGACTGGTCCGCTGAGGAAATCGTGCGGGAGTACGAGAAGCGTGGGGCGCCGATGAGCGTGATGGACCCCATGAACGCGACCTTCTCGGCGCTGTCCCGCGCGGCGAAGCGCGGCTTCCTCGTGCGAACCGGCCATGGACGGTACATGGCACCGCGTTACGCGGTGAACGGTGACGGCGCTGCGCCCGCGGAAGAAGAGGAGGAGTTCATCTTCGAGTAGGTCTCGGGGCTTGGGGGGTTCTGGCTGGACACCCGTTCCCCTCCAAGCCCCGTTCCCAACGCCCCCATCGTCTAGCGGCCTAGGACCCCGGAGTCTGATTCCGGGAACGCCGGTTCGAATCCGACTGGGGGCACCGTTGCTACGGCTACAGGTTACCTCTTCGCGGCCTTGTTCGGCTTCATGCTCGCCGCCTTCTTCGTCGCGCTCTTGCGCGGGGTGTTCCAGTAGGGGCTTTTGCACGGCGGGTTCGGGCAGACCCGCGGCGGCGGCGCGTCCTGCTTGCGAGGCAACCACTCGTGGCCGCACCGCTCGCACACCCACGCCCACACGGTCCGCTTCACCCGACCCATCTCCACGAGTATCACCTACTCGGTATATCCCGTCAAGGGTTTCCGTCGTAGGTATTGTCAAGTGTATACCGAAGCAGTATAGTCCTCTTAGGTACACACTTGCAGGAGGCGGGCAATGGAAGAGACACGGGAAGTCCGAGCACTCGTCATCGCGGCGACGACGAAGCTGGAAGCGGGCCGCGGCGGTTGGCGCGTCCCGTCGCAGAGCGGCGCAGGCTCCTACGTGGTCGATCCCGAGATGGGCTTCTGCACCTGCCCCGACCACGAGACCAACGCGGTCGAGTGCAAGCACATCATGGCGGTGCGCTTCACCCTCCGACGCGAGCAGGGCAAGGGCGGCACGCACACGATCACGCGTGAGGTGTCGGTGACCTACACACAGGAGTGGAGCGCGTACAACGCCGCGCAGTGCGAAGAGAAGGACCGCTTCTTGGAACTGCTCGCGGACCTGTGTCGCGGCATCGACGCTCCCCGCGAGCGTCGGCCGGGTCGCCCCTCGATCCCGGTCTCGACCATGGCGTTCGCAACGACGTTCAAGGTCTACAGCGGCTTCTCGTCGCGTCGCTTCACCAGCGACCTGCGCGCCGCGAACGAGCGCGGCCTGATCGCCACCGTGCCCCACTTCAACAGCGTGTCGAAGTACCTCAGCGACCCTGCCATGACGCCCGTGCTGCAACACCTGATCACCAGCGCCGCGCTCCCGTTGAAGGCCGTCGAGACCGACTTCGCGGTTGACTCGACCGGCTTCTCGACGTGCCGGTTCGTGCGCTGGTACTCGAAGAAGTGGGGGCGCGAGACCGACAACCGCGAGTGGGTGAAGCTGCACGCCATGACCGGCGTGCGGACCAACGTGGTCACCGCCGCAGAGGTCACGGGCTGGACCGCCGCCGACACCAACTACTTCCGCCCGCTGCTCGAAGCGACCGCCGAGCACTTCACCGTCGATGAGGTCTCCGCGGACAAGGCGTACCTCTCGCACGCGAACGCCGATGCGGTCGAGAAGTTCGGTGGCACTCCGTTTATCCCGTTCAAGAGCAACACCCGCGTCCCCACCGACGACGGCGCGTGGGCGCGCATGTACCACCGCTTCGCCCTCGAACGCGAGACCTTCCTGCGGAGCTACCACAAGCGGTCCAACGTCGAGACCACCTTCTCGATGATCAAGGCGAAGTTCGGGGACTCCGTGCTCTCGCGCAGCGACGCAGGCATGGTCAACGAGGCGCTGTGCAAGGTGCTCGCGCACAACGTCTGCTGCGTCATCGGAGCGACCCACGAACTCGGGATCGAGGCAGCGTTCGCCTCGCCCGCGGTCGAGCGTCAGTAGGAGCCCGGCGTCAACGAGGTAGGTCGCGCCACCACTTGAGGAAGCTCGCGCGCTCGTCATCGGTGGGTAGGCCCAACTCCGTGAAGATCGCGTCGATGACGGCGTCGTTGTACGCGAACGGCTGACCGTTCTCCAACATCGACAGGTACTCCTGCGGGATGCCGACGCGCTCGCCTAGCTCCTCCTGCGTCCACTCGTTGCGGTTGCGCTCGATCGCCAGATGCGTGCCGATCTGGTAGGCGACCTGTTCGAGCGCGGAACGAATGAACCTGCGCTGAACGTTCTTGCGCGGAAGCATCGGGCCTCTTGCCATCGCGGCAATCTACGACCTTCGTCCCTTTCGGGCGACGGCCAGGGTTTTCGTGCAAGAAACCCCGCTGCACAGCAACGTGGGCGACCGAGCGGGTTGCTGTGCAAAGCCGGTTCTCCGCGTCCATGTGCTCGCGTACGGTCGCCAGCCGGCGTTCCTGGAGGTCGTGGTCCACGCCCGATGCTCCCAGGCCACGGCGGTAGGCGGTTACGCCGACGCGATCGCGCTCCGTATCTCGTTGAGCGTGATCGTCCGGTCCGCGTCGGCCATCGGCGACTCGTGCGCGAGGTGGCGCCACGAGTCGCCGTCCAGGCCGTAGAGCCCGAACACGTGGAAGAAGGGCACGGGCCGGTCGTTCGGCAGCTGCACGTCGCGGGCGAACACGACGTAATCGGAGCCAGGGTCCATCATCGGCTGGTCGAACACCGGGCCGTCGTTGCGGAGGCCCATCTGCCGCAGATCGACCTCGTCGCCGACGTCCCACGGGCCTTTCAGGACCTCGGTCACCCGGGCGGCTGAGACGGTGTACCCGGTGCTGCCGATCGCCGTCTCGCGCTGACCGACCACGCGAACGACGGCGGCCGCCTGGACAACGCCCGCGAGCTCGGCGACGTTCGACCAGCCGGCCTCTTGCATGCCCTCGCCGCGGGCGCGGGCGGTTTCCGTCTGCTCCCCACATGCACCGGCAAGGGCGACGAAGGCGAGCGCCAGGGGGGTCAATTTCTTCACCGTGCGACTCCTTGCGGTCATAGGCACGTGAGACACGGGATCGGAGGGATGACGAGTCCCGGCGGCCGCGGGAGATCGGCGCCACCCGCGTCGGGGGCGGGGTAAAGGCTCTGGAGGTGGGTGATGTCGCCGGGCTTCGCGAAGCCCGCCATCGGCTCGCAATCTCCGCCCTTGATGAACGGACTGATCAAGTGGTACAGGACGTTGCACGTGCTCCGAGGGTTCGGCGTATTGAGCGCGAGGTGGTCGCCGCCGACCGTGTGGAACGTCTCGTGCAGCGCGAGGTGAGGTCCGTACCCGACGCTCGACGGGTAACGCGGATCATCAATCTTTCCTGGAACCCGGCGATCGGTATAGAACGAGTTGTAGACAACGTCGCCGTACGTGTAATACCAGGGTCCGCCGTCGGTCGACCGGCACCCGCCCCACGGAGACCACCACCCTGCGTACTGATTCTCGCCGTGGTTCTCGACGTACACCCACACCTGCCGGTCCGAACCGTAGGTGCTGGTGTCACCGGGGCCGACGGGCGTGTTCTCGCGAATGGCAACCCGTCCGCCCATGATCTCGTTGGTGTCGGTGACCGCGCGCCGGTGCGCCCCGATGATCGCGGCGTGCGGCACCTCTGCTTCGGGATCGATCGCGTAGGCGTAACCGGATGGCGTGCCCCGCCATGTGCACTCGACGTTGTCATGATCGTCGTCCGCGGAGACCGGCGTCGTCACCATGCCAACAGCGGTCACCGCGACCGCCAGCCTCAGTAGGACCGTCATCGACACCGCCCTTTCACTTCTAGATACGTACGAGGGGGGGCAAAAGTGTCGGTCTTTTATCGACGAGAATCTCCGAGTCGTTCCGGCAGATGCGCCCGGCCGCGTAGCTCGCCCATGACCGTCACGGGAACCGCGCGCACCCCACGCATCGTCGTAGGCGCATGGTGAAGCGTCCGGCGATCCGGCGCGCGGTGATGGCGGCCGCGCTCGCGATCACCCTCGCGGCGTGCGCCGGAGATGGAGACGGCGACGCATCGCCCCGGGGTGGCGCGGACCGCGGAGCCGGTGACGTCCAGGACGCGGAGCGGCTCGTCGACGTCGCGAAGCGAGACCTCGTCGAGCGGTTCGGCTACGCCGAGGCTGACGTGCGCGTGCTGTCGGTCGAGTCGGTCACGTGGCCGGACGGCGCGCTCGGCTGCCCTCGGCCCGACCGCTCGTACACGCAGGCGCTCGTCGACGGCTATCGCATCGAGCTGCAGTGGCAGGACGTCGAGCACACGTACCACGGCGCCCACGACGCCGACCCGTTCCTCTGCGAGAAGCTCGACTGACACCGCGGCGTCGGTCTGCGGCGAACCGCACGAAGTGGGTCGTTCGTCACAATCCTTGACACACCTGGTCAAACCGAACTAGTTCTCTGCGCCACCTGCGGGGCGATCGCCCGCGCAGTTGACAACCAAGCGCGTAGAAGGCGGGAACCAGATGCGCTCCAGAATGAGATTCGTCGCGCTGCTCGTGGCAGCGGCGACGTTGGTCCTCCCAGGCGTTGCCTCGGGAATCACGGCACCCGGGGGCAAAGCCCTCACCCTCGAACCGAGCGGTGCACCGGCCGGCTCCACCATCTCGGTGGCCGGGTCGGGCTTCGCCGGTGACTGCGACGTCCTCCTCTACTGGGGGTCGAGCGCGGGCGACGTCCTCGGCCGGGCCGAGATCGCCGCCGACGGCACGTTCTCCACGCACATCGCCGTCCCGGCGTACGTCCGGGCGGGGAGCAACTCCATTCACGCGGTCGGCCGCGGCTTCGGCGGGCCGGGCTCGACCGGTTGCGGCGCCGACTCCGGCTCGGTCGCGACCAGCCCCTTCACGATCACGGGGGCGCCGCCGTCGATGTTCGACGGTTCGGTGCCGTTGCTTTCGCGCGTGCTGCGCGGCCGCGGCGTCGACACCGCGACCCTCGAACGCGGCAAGTCGTCGACGAGCGGCATCCACGCCATCGTCCAGCTGCACACGCTGCCGACGGCGACCGACCTCGCGTCGCTGCGATCGGCCGGCGTCACCCCGCTCGCGTACCTGAACTCGCCGAAGGGCCCGGGCACGGCGTACATCGCGTCGATCGAGCCGACGGTGACGCCGGGCAGCCCGGCCTTCACGCGCCTCGTGCGCGCCGTCCAGCCGCTCGTGGCGCAGGACAAGATCGATGCTGGCCTCGCGTTCGCAACTGCGTCCGGCGGGCCTGCGACGACCGAGGCGCTCATCCTGTTCTTCGGTGACGTCACCGCGGCCGAGGCACAGCTCCTGCTCGCGAGGCACGGCATCGTCGGCGTTGCCGACGGCGCCTCATCGACGTACCGCGCCACGCTGACCCACGGCGACGTCCAGCGTCTCGCGCAGGAGGACGCGGTGCAGTTCCTCGCGGCCGTGCCCGAGCCTGGTCAGTACGACCTCGACGTGTCGCGAGACAACGTCAACGCCGACGAGCTCCAGCAGTTCGACGTGCCGAGCGCGACCTACCTTGGCCTCAGCGGCCTGGGCATCCAGCTCAGCATCCACGACTCCGGCGTCGACGAGCACCACAACGACTTCAACGGCCGGATGCTCAACACGTTGCATCCCGGCGACGGCGGCGACCACGGCACGCACGTCGCCGGCATCGCCGCGGGCAGCGGTGCGATGAGCGACCAGCTCAACGCCGACGGCGTCAACAACATGGGCACCGCGTTCCAGTGGCGGGGCATGGCGCCGCAGGCGGAGATCGCCGCGTACGGGTCGCAGACCGCCGACAGCGTCGTCACCATGACCGACGCCATCGTCAACAACGGCGTCGACGTCAGCAACCACTCGTACTCGTACAACGACGGCCAGTACGACGCGACCATGGCGTCGATCGACACGATCATCCGCGGCGACGCCGGCATCCCGGCCCGCCCCGTGATCTTCTCCGCAGGCAACCAGGGCGGCGCTCCGCAGTACGGCCAGAACAGCGGCTACTTCTCGTTGAGCAAGTCCTGCAAGAACTGCATCATGGTCGCTAACCTCAACGACGACGGGTCGCTCGGTGGTGGCTCCAGCCACGGTCCCACCCCCGACGGTCGCGTGAAGCCGGAAATCGGCGCCAATGGCGACGGTGTCATCTCCACCGGTGCAGACGTCGACAACGACGGCGACGCAGGCGTCAACAACGCCGACACCGAGGACAGCTACCGCAACAAGAGCGGCACCTCGATGTCGACGCCCGCGGTCACCGGCGTCGTCGCACTCCTCCTGCAGCAGTGGGCCGAGCAGTTCGGCGTCGACATCGACACCGCACCGCCGCTCCCGTCGACGGTCAAGGCCATCCTCGTGCAGACCGCGACCGACGTCACCGGCAACGCGAGCGGCATGAACCCCGACACCGGGGCGGCCACGGTCACGACCGCTGGCCCCGACTACGGCAGCGGCTACGGCCAGGTCGACGCGCTCGCCGCGTCGCAGGCAATCAAGCAGCGGATGTTCATCGAGGACTCGGTCGCCCCGACCGACGTCACCGACATGCACCTCGCGTCGGTGGTGCCCGGCCAGGACGAGCTCCGCGTGACGCTCGCGTGGGACGACCTGCCCGGCACGCCGAACGCGAACCACGCGGCACCGACGCTGGTAAACGACCTCGACCTGCTGCTCGTCGGCCCGAACGGCGAAGTCGTGCGCCCGCTCGTGCTCCCCGCCGTCCAGCAGTTCGACTGCGACGGCGACAGCACCAACGGCACCCAGACCGGCAACTGCCCGATGCCCGCGGGCCCCGGCGCAGACCCCGGTCCGTGGGGCGGCGTCGCCGCGCAGGGCACCGACCGGCTCAACAACCTCGAGCAGGTTGTCGTCGCCAACCCGGCCCCAGGCACGTGGAGGGCGCGCGTCAGCGTGCTCAACACCGACTCAACCGTCCGCCTGCCCCTCGGCGGTGAGCAGCAGTACTCGCTCGCCGGCGTCACGGCCGACCGCGCGGATCTGTCGGTGAACAAGACCGACAGCCCCGACCCGGCGACCGCGGGCGAGCAGCTCTTCTACACGATCAACATCCACAACGACGGTCCCGAGACAGCGTCGAACGTCGTCGCGGTCGACACCCTTCCCGAGGGCGTCACCTACGTGACCACCGACCTCCCCGGAGGCTGCGTCGAGAGCCCGGAGGGCACGCTCACCTGCACGGTGGGCGACATCCCTGCGGACGAGACGCGGTCGTTCCGGATCAAGGTGGCGATCGATCCCGACCTCGTGTCGGAGAACAACGGGCCGGTGACCATCTTCAACACGGTCACCGTGTCTTCGAACACCCCGGACGAAGACCCGAGCGACAACACGGACACCGAAGGCACGATCGTCGACGACCTCGCGGATCTCGACGTGCACAAGATGTGCAAGCCGGACGGTCCGCTCCCGGCCGGCGAGACCGGCCACTGCACGATCTTCGTCGACAACTACGGCCCGTCGTACGCACGGGACGTCACCGTGACCGACGTGTTGCTGTCGGACGGATCGTTCACGATCTCGAACGTCACGCCCAGCCAGGGCACGTGTTCGGCGACGTCGAACGTCAGCGGCGGCAAGAAGTTCACCTGCAACCTCGGTGACCTCTCCAACATGTCGCCCTCGACCTCTGGTCGAGCGACGATCTTCTACGAGGTGACGGCCAACGAGGCGATGGACGTCAACGACATCGCGACCGCGACGTCGTCGACGCCCGACCCGGACGACACCAACAACCGTGCGGAGGAGTCGCTGCACATCACGGCGGTCTCCGACCTCGCGCTCACGAAGGCCGGCCCCGCGACCGCGGTCGCAGGCGAGACCATCGCGTACACGCTGCAAGTCACGA
>DASVEG010000227.1:0-10087 GCA_036380695.1 Acidimicrobiales bacterium | reverse complement strand
CACGAAGGGTCGCACGCATGACGGCGCGGCCCTCGTGCACGACGATGACGCGCTTCACCTCGGGGAGGTCGGTCTGCTCGGACGTGACGTACAACGGTCGCACGTACAGCAACGAGTTCTCGATAGGGATCACCTGCACCTGACCCAGCAACGCCTTCGACCCTCGGCCGTCCAGCAACGAGAGCTCACGCGAGATGTCGGGGTCGGACTGGATGGCGTTGTTGACGATCAGCGGCCCGTCGATCTGTTCGTCACGCGGCATCTCGAAGGTTCGCAATCGACCGTACGACTCGGGGTCGGAGCTGGCGGCGAGGAACGCGGTGAGGTTGATCTGCCGGTCTCCGCGCGACTGGGGCACGAACGGCTGCAGGATCACGAAGCTCACCGAGTCGTCGCCGGGCAGCTTGAGCAACAGGTACGTCGGCTCGATGCGAGCGAGCGACCGGTTGTTGAACACGAGCGCCGGAGCGCCCTGAGACGTCGTCGCGGTCGTCTCGTCGGTGCGCAGTTGATCGGAGACGCGGCCGGTGCCGGGGTCCTGCGCGATATCCCAGTCGTCGGTCTCGGCGTAGAACGTCGACGGGTTCGTGACGTGGTACTCACCGAACATCGTGGCCTGCACGCGGAACAGATCTTCGGGGTACCGCAGGTGCGACCGCAGCTCCGCGGGCATCGCCGCGGCGGGTTCGAACAGGTCGGGGAACGCCTTGGCGTACGACCGCACGATCGGGTCGGTGTCCGGCTGCCACAGGAAGAACCGCATCTCGCCGGTGAACGCGTTGGTCACGATCTTCACCGAGTTGCGGACGTAGTTGAAGCGCTGGCCGCGCAGGTCAGCGCCCGCGGCGAGGCCGCTGGTGTCGACCCGCTGCCCGTACGGATAACGCGACGTCGTCGTGTACGCGTCCTGGATCCAGAGGATGTCGCCGTTGCTCACGACGGGATACGGGTCGGCGTCGAACGACAGGAACGGCGCGGCGGCGCGCACGCGCTCGGCGATGTCGCGCTTGAAGATGATCCGCGACTCGTCGGTCAGCTGCGACGACAGCAGGATGTTCGGGTCGGCGAACCGCAGGAAGAACGCGAAGCGCCGCGCCGCCGACGACAACTCCACGCCCGCCGCGCCCAGCGGGTACGTGCTCGTCTTCGTCTCGCCCGTCGCGGTCTGGTAGTCGATCTCCTCCTGCTTCGTCCGCACCACCGCGTAGCCGGGCAGGTCTTCGGAGAAGTAGACGCGCGGCTCGTCGAGCGCGAGCTCGGGCAACCCTTCCGGCGGGATGTCGCGCACGAGCAGGTCGGGCCTGCCCTTGCCGTCGATCGCGTTGGCCGACGACAGCACCGCGCCGTAGCCGTGCGTGTACTGCAGGTGCGTGTTGACCCACGAGTCGCCGGGGATCTCCGCCGGGTTGAGGCCCCGCACCGACAGCACGACCGACCGGACCTCGCCGTCGATCTCGTAGCGGTCGATGTCGACGTCTTCGAACTGGTAGTACGGCCGCAGCTCCTGGAGACGCTGGTAGGTGTTCTTCAGCGTGTTCGGGTCCCACAGCCGGATGTTCCTGACGGTCGTCGCGTTCGCCTCGAGGTCGGACGCCGTCATCTGCGAGTCGTACTCGAACGGCACGTTCTCGACCGCGTCGATGCCCATCGCGGCGCGCGTCGCCTTGATGTTGCGCTCGATGAACTCCCGCTCGCGGGCGTTCTCGTTCGGACGCACGCGAACGCTCTGGATGAACGCAGGCGAGATCACCCCGGCGAGCAACGCGACGACCGCCCACACCAGCAGGGCGACGACGGGGAGGGCCCAACCGCGCCGCCAGATGTTCACGATGAACAACCCGAACGCCGCGATCATGATCAGCATCAGCAACTGCAACGCAGGCATGCGCGCGTTGACATCGGTGTAGCCGGCGCCGTCGACGTAGCCGTTGGTCGAGAAGCTCAGCTCGAACCGCTGCACGTAGTAACCCGCGGCCTTGGCGAGGAACACCAACCCGAGCAGCACCGACAGGTGCGCCTTCACCTGTGGCGTCACGCGTTGCAACGGCGACTGCAATCGGATGCCGCCGTTGAGATAGTGCGCGACCGCGGTCAGCACGAGCACGAGCACGAACGCCACGAAGAGCCAGTCGACGAGGTAACTCAGGAACGGCAGGCGGAACACGAAGAACGAGATGTCGCGACCGAACAGCGGGTCGTCTCGCCCGAAGGGCACCGAGTTCCGGAACAGCAACCAGCTCTTCCACTCGCTGCCCGCGCCGGTACCGGCGATGAGCGCGAACAGCGCGGCAACGGCGAGGCGGACCTTGCCCGCGTGCGGGCCGATCGCCTCCTGGTACCTGGCCACGACCTCGTCCTCGGTGCCCATCGGTCGGAACGTCGGCGCCAGGCGGTCGGCGATCAGCAGGTTCACGAGCAGCAGCACGAAGAACGCGAGGGTGAACCCGACGCTCAGGCCGAGCTTCGCCGTGAGCACGCCGCTCCACACCGACGTGTAACCGACTTCCTTGAACCAGAGGTAGTCGGTGAAGAACCGGGCGACCCCCCGTCCCGACGTGATCAGGAAGAACGCAACGGCAACGGCCACGCCCACCCACGCGCGGCTGGCCGACGGCCGCCCACGGGGAAGGTCGGGCCGCACATCGGTTGGGCGGCGCATGTCGAACGGGATGCTACCGAGTGGCGGGCGCGAGCAGGCAGCGACACCCCTGATGCGCAGGCGGATGCAGCTGGCCCGTCGGGAACGCCTCGCCACGCGGCGTCGCTCCCGCGAGCGCGTTGTCGTCGCAGTCGGGGCACGGGCCGTCGTCGTCGACGACCCAACGCATCGCGGAACCCTCCGGCGTCGCGACGAACGTTCCGCGCGCCCATGCCGCAACGAGATGGTGCACCGCGAGCCGCTCGACCTTGTGCGTCTTCCACTCGCGGTACACCGCGCTCACGCGCTCGCTCAACGAGGACACGTCGGCGTCGTCGCCGGTGGACTCCGCGAGCGCTCGCTCGACGCGGCTGCGGATCTGCTCGGCGAGCTCGTCGGCCAGCGACTGCGCCAGGTCGTCGACACCCACGGCGACAGTTCCGAACGGAGCGGCCGACGCCGCGCTGCGCGCCGCCTCCTCCAGCAGCGGGAGCGCGGCGTAGCGATACGGCGCGGGTTGCGTGTCGGGCGTGGCCAGCACCGCGCTGGCGTCGAGCCGGCCGCGGACCGTGCGCAACCGGTCGAGGGTCACGTTCTGCTCGTCTTGGATCGCGCGCTTCAACCGCTTCGTGAGCTGACCCGCGAGCGGGTCGAGGATGACGTCGCGCGCCTGCAGCAAGTGCTCGTCCGCGTCCTTCGCTTGCGCCGCCGGGTCGCCGGACGCGACGGGTGGATCACCCGCCTCCGGCTCGCGCACGTCGACGACCGCGTCGCTGTCGCGCTCGGCCAGGACTTCGCGAGCGCCCGTCACCGCCTGCTCGCGATCGGCGCGCAGCCGCGCGAACAGGTCCTCGATGCGCGGCCGCACCTCCTCCGGGCGCAGCGGGGGCGGGAGGTCTTCGTCGGCCACGTCGGGCGGCGACGGGACGGGCCCGGCCTCGGCGGTGGTCTCCGCGGCGACGTCTTCGACCGCTGGGTCTGGGTCGGGCTCGGGCGCGCTGGCCGGTCCCGGCGCGGCCTCCGCCGCCTCCGCGGCCTCCGCTGCGGGCGCGGCGTCCGCGTCTCCCACCGCGACCTCCGTCACCGGATGCGGCTCCGGCGCTGGCGGCGGCGCCGACGCGTGCTCGGGCTCGGGCGGCTCTTCGGTTCGGATGATCCGAACGCCCTCGCCGACCGACTCTCGCCCTGGCGGCGGCACGGCCGGTTCGCGGCCGGCCGCGGGCCGGTTCCGTCGAAGGATCCGCAGCGCGGACGAGCGCCGCTCCTCCACCGGCGCTGGCGCCTCCTGCGCGGGCGGCTCGGCGGCCGCTCGGGTGACCTGCGGGTCGGCGGGTTGCTCCGCGGCGACGCGCGCCCGCGGTGCGTCGGCGCGCGCCGGCGAGGCGGGCGCCTTGGGCGGCAACTCGCCGAGCGCGACCCGCGTCGAACGAGCGACCTTCCGCGGTGCGTCCGCCGGCGCACCCGCGGCACCCGCGCTGGCGGCCACGCCGGCACCGACGGCGGCCGGGCTCGAACCGCCGGCGGTGCGAGCGACACCGGCGCCGTCGTCGCCCGCGGCTGCGGCCTGGCCCTCGCTGACCTCGAGACGGGTGGTGATCTCGTCGAGGTTGCGCCGCACGACGCGCAGCGACTCGAGCAGCCGGTCGCGACTCGCGCGGAGCTGATCGAGCTGGGCCGTCGCGGCGCGCTTGCGCTTGGCGACGTCGGCGATCATGCGCTCCCGCGCGGCCTGCGCCTCGGCGACCATCTCGCGACCGCGCTCCTTGGCGGCTTCGAGGATCGAGTCTGCGTCCTCGCGCGCCTTGACCCGGATCGCGGCTGCCTCGCGCTCGGCGTCCGCGATCTTCTTCACCGCGACGGTCTCTGCCTCCTCGCCCTTCGTCCTCACGAGTTGCTGGGCCTGCGCGTTCGCCTCCTCCAGCACCCTCGTCGTCTCCGCAGTGGCCGCGGCACCGAGCTGGCTCACGCGCTCCTTCGCCTCGCGCAGCAGCCGGTCGGCCTCCTCCTTCGCGGCGGCGACGACGGCTTCGGCATCGGCTTCGGCCGCGGCGAGCGCGGACGGGACGTCCTTGCCACCCTCGTCGAGCAGGCGTCTGAGCTCGTTCTCCCTGCCCTGCGCGGCCCTCAGCTCGTCGGCGACGCGGCCGAGGAACGCCCGAACCTCGACGGGGTCGAACCCTCGAAATGCCGTCGGGAACGTGCGATCGGAGACCTCCTCTGGGGCGAGGGGCGCCTCTTGCGACGGCGGCGCGTCCGGCGACGACATGCCACGAGCCTACGGCCGGGGGGTGCCCCCGGCGGGTGATCAGCCTCCGCCGGTGAGCCCGGTGGTGCCGTCGGCGATGATGCCGACGACCTCGTCGAGCGGTGGGACCGTCGTCGGCACCGGCCCGGGCGCGGTCACCGGCGGCGGGGGCACGGTGACGATCGGCGTAGTTGTGGGAGGCGGGGTGGTCGTCGTCGGGCCGCCCGGCGGAGGCGGCGTGGTCGTCGAGGGCGGCGGCGTGGTCGGCGACGGCGCGCGCACAGGCGCGAACGGCGACGGCAACGGCGCACCGGATCCCGGCGACGCGATGGGCCCGGCGGCGAGCCGTGGCTGCGGCTCCACGCCGACGCGGGACAACCACGCGGAGATCGCCTGGCGCACGAGCGACACAGCGCGCGACGGGTCGCCCGACACTTGCTCGATCGCGACGATCCCCCACGACGCGCCGTCGTCGCGTAGCCCGAACACGCGGTTCGGCGCGCGCTTGCCGGCCGAGGAGATGCCGGCACCGACGAGCGCCTCGCCGCTCGAGCGATTGGATGCGGCGCGGCTGAAGGCGTCCTTCGCCAGCCCGGGGAACAGCGCGGCGAGATCGTCCGTCGACGCCGTGCCTGCCTGCACCGCGAAGCCCCGGCCTTGCGCGTCGAGCTGGTCGGTGAGGTCGATGACGAGGCCGAGGTAGCGGACGTCCCACATGTCGTCGCGCCGCCACGTCGTCGGGGCGGCCCGTTGCGGAACGAGGCCCCGCGCGGGAATCGTCACCTGCCGGAGCGCGGGAACCGCGAGCGTGCGCCCGAGCGAAGTCACTCTCGCTTCGCCTTCGTAGACGCGCACCGACGAAGCGAGCGACTGGCCGACGCGGGACACGCCCTTCGTCGACACCGACGTGACGACCGTTGCGACGTCGAGGCCGTCGGGCGCGTCGACGAGCAACTGCCCACGTTCGAGCATCACCGGGCGCCCGAGGATCACCGACGTCCCCTTGCGCAACGTCAGGAGCCCGCCCCTGGTGATCTCGAGCGATGGCGTGCCTTGCAACGCGCGCACCCTCGACCCGTCTTCGAGGCGCGCGCCGTCGTCGACGCGAGCGAAGGACTCGCCTGGTGCGGCTACCTCGACGACGTCGCCGTCGCCGAGCGAGACCCGCGCCTCACCCTTCGCCTTGCCCGCTTCCCCGCACGCGCTGGTTGCGAGCGCGACCGTTGCGGCGAGGAGCACGAGTGCCAGAGTTCGCCGCATCGTCTACTTGCATCGGTACGGCGGGGAGGAGGATTGAGAACTTCGACCCCTTTCCCGGTGCGGTCTCGCACACGACACGCCCGCCATGGCGTTCGACGACCCGCTGCACCAGCGCCAGACCGAGACCCAGGCCGCCATACGCCCGCGTGTCCGATTCGTCCCCTTGCGTCCACTCCGCGAAGGCGCGCTCGACTTCCTCGTCGGACATGCCGACGCCGGGATCTCGCACCGCGATCTCCACGAAGTCGCCCGCCGGCGCGGCCGTGACGGACACCTTGCCGCCCGAAGGCGAGAACTTGATCGCGTTGTCGACGAGCTCGTCGACGGACCGCCGCACCCAGTAGGGGTCGCCGACGACGCGCGGCGTGCCCGCCTTGACCCGCCGCGAGAGCACGTGGCCGTTGGCGTCCATCGCGCGCTGGCGCTCGTCGACGACCGACGTGAGGAGCTCGCGCACGTCGATCGCTTCGAGCCGGACGGGGGTGCGGCCGGCTTGCGCCGACGCGAAGAACTCGAGCATCTCGACGATGCGCTCGAGCCGCTGCCCGGACGACACCATCGAACGCAGCACGTCCTGCGCGCGGTCGGGCGGCAGTTGCTTGGTCGCGAGGATCCGCGCGAACCCGAGCAGAGGCGTGAGTGGCGTCCGCAGCTCGTGGCCGACGCGGGAGAGGAACTCGCGCTTCATGCGCTCGACTTCGCGCTCGGCCCGCAGGTCGCGAAGCACGATCACCCGGCCCGCGACCTCGCCGCCGGGGCCGCGGACGGGGCCGACCGTCATCGCGACCGGCACGAGCACGCCGTCCGCCGCCTCCACCTCCGCCAGCTCCGACCAGCGCGCGTCGTCGGCCGCCTCGATGCGGGCGGACAGGTCGGCGCCGCCGTCTTCCGTCCGAGCGCGGACGACCTCGACCACCGACCGCCCCCGAGCGACCGGAGCGGTGACGCCGAGCAGCTCCTCCGCCGCCTCGTTGAAGTCGGTGACGCACGCGTCCTCGTCGAACGCGACGAGCGCTTCGCCCATACCCGCGACGATCGCCTCGACGCGGTTGCGCAGGCGCGCTTCGTCGAGCGCCGCCTGCCGCAGCGCGTCGGTCTTCTCCTCGATCGACTCCGCCATGGCGTCGAACGCGGCGCCGAGGCGACCGACCTCGTCCTCGCTCCGCACGCCGGACCGCACGCCCGCCTCGCCCTGCGCGAGCTGCTCGGCCGACCTCGTCAACCGGCGAACGCCGGCACCGATGCGTTCGCCGACCAGCGCGGCGAGCAGCAACGCGAGGAGCGTGCCGCCGAAGGCGATGACGAAGAACGTCTGGAACAGGCGCTCGCGGATCTCGTCCACCGCGGTCGTGGGCCGCGACGCGATCAGCGCGAGGAGCGGCCGGTTGTCGGTCCCGCGTACCGCTCGGCCCGCGACGTACCGCCCGGAGGAGATCTCGGCCGCGGAGGCGTCGTCCTCCGCGAACACGGCTCCGGCGAGGCGTTGCGCGACGGCGCGCTCCGGCTGCACGCCGTACGACGCGACGGGTGCGGTGCGCGACCACAGTTGCAACGACACGGCGTCGTCGGCGCGACCCCTCGACTCGAGATAGCCCCTGTCGGCAGGGAACGCCGCCAGCACGAGGCCGAGGTGCTGGCCGGGCCCCTCGCTGGCGCGGCGGACGGGCACGACGCCAACCGCGACCGCCTGGTCGTCGAGCAGCACGACCGCGCCCCGCCCTTCCTCGGACGACGTCGCTTCTTGTGCGGCGGGGTGGCCGAGCAGCTCGACGAACACCGCAGGCGGAAGACCGACGGCGGAGACGAGCCCGACGCGCGCATCGGCGTACGCGACGGCGAACCCGTCGAACAGCCCGCTCGACAACGTCTCGAGCGCGCTGTCGAGCACGTCGCGTTGCTCGGGGCCGACGGCGCCCGTGTCCGCGATCTCGCCGATCGCGGGAGCAGTCGTGCGGCCCTGGGTGAGGCCCGACGACGCCAGGCCCGCGTTCTTGATCGCCTCGTTGCGCCGGTCTTCGAGGACCCCCGCTTCGCGCAGGGCGCGAGCGTCGAGGCTGGCGACGGCCTGGTCTTCGACCGTGTTCGAGAGGACCGCGGAGAGGCCGACGGACAACACGAGGACGACGAGCAGCAGGGTCGCGGCGGAACTGGCCGCGACACGCGCCGCGATTGCCCTGCGGCTCGACTGCAGCAGCGCACCGCCGAGCGTGAGCGCGGCGAGCGCACGGAGCGCGCCCGCGAGGAGGTCGGCCTCCGCGGCGTCGGCGGCGACACCACCTGCGCCCAACGCGACGCTCGCGAACACGAGCCGTTTCGCGACGGGCCCGCCGTTCCACTTCAACGTGCCGAGCCCGACGAGCAGCCAACCGACCGCCCGAGCGCCGAGGACGACGGGGTCGGCAGACGTGTCGGCGAGGAGCGACCCGTGCGCGAACGCGGCGGCACCGATCGAGGCGAACCCCAGCGCGAGAGCGACGCGCATCGACGCCGCCGCGGTGAGCAGCTCGGCGCGGAGGAGGACGATCGCGAGCCCCGCCAGCGCAACCAGGAACAGCGCGAACTCCGTCGCGAACTGCGCTTGCTGCTCGATGTCGAGGCTCACGCGGCGGCTTTCTGCGCGGTGCTCAGGCCAGCGAGATCGCCGCCAACCGAGGCGAGCGCGTCGAGCGCCTCCTGCAACGTGGTCACGGGGATGACGACGAGGCCCTTGCCGGCGCGCTCCCTGGCGGCCTTGAGCTCGCCGGCGGGCACGAGGAACACGTCCGCGCCGGCTTCCTTGACCGCGGCCGTCTTCTGCGGCACGCCACCGACGTCGCCGACCCGACCGTCGATCTCGATGGTGCCGGTGACGGCGATCTTGCGTCCTCCCGTCAGCTCGCCTTCGGTCAGCTGGTCGATGACGCCGAGCGCGAACGCGAGACCTGCGGACGGTCCCCCGATGGACTCGCTCCGGATCTCGACGGGGAACGGCAGGTCGAACCCGCGGTTGGCGGTGCGGAGGAACACGCCGAGCACCGCCTTGCCGCCCTGCTCGGGATCGGCTGCGAGAGGGACGTCGACGTTCCGGACGCGCGACCCGTCTGGCGAGGCGACCTCGAGGTGGAGCACGTCGCCGGGGCGGCGCGCGGCGATGAGCGCGGTCGCCTCCTGCACGAGCGCGACCGCCTGCCCGTCGATCTTCTTGATGACCTCGCCTGGCTCGAGCCGTCCGTTCGACGGGAACTGCGAGAGCACGCGGTCGACCAGCGCGCCGTCGCCCCGCTCGTTCACCTGGTAGCCGAGGCGCCGCAGGGCGACGACGATCGCCGTCTGCTTCGAGTCGTCCATTACCTCTTCGTTGAAGCGGCGGTAGTCGGCGTCGCTCGTGTCCGGCGGGATCAGCTCGTCCTGGCTGACGACGTCGACATCGGCGCGCGCCCATCCGATGAGAGCCTCGAGCGCGGTGACCTTGCCGAGGGTGATGGTGGTGAGGAGGACCTCCCCGCTCGCGGGATAGGTCTGCACGCCTTCGGCGGCGATGAGCGCGCCGACGTCGCGCGCCGACCCGGGCGCCAGCGCGTAATACGGCAGGGTGACGAGGCTCGAGACGGCGAGCGTCACGACCAAGAACCCGCCCACGATCGCGGCCGGAAGCCAGGGACGGACGCGGCGAGGCGAGACCGGGTCCCAGCCCAGAGGGCTGCGAACTACGATCGGCTCGACTGTGTGCACGCCTGGCACCTGCCTCCGCTCCGCGGTCGCCGTCGTTGCTCCGGCGTGCCGCCTCGTCCAGCCTGCCATGAGAGGCCGCGTCCGAGGGAACGCCGCGCCGCGCGCCGCGGCTCGGTGAACGACCGCGAGGCCACGCCGCCCGACCTCGAACTGCCGATGGAGCCGGTGCCCCCCGCACTGGCCCGCCGGCCTCCCCCGTACTCGCCGCCGCCCCCGCCCCCCCCCCCCCCCCC
>DASVEG010000226.1:0-8361 GCA_036380695.1 Acidimicrobiales bacterium | reverse complement strand
TGCGGGTCGACGCGTCGACGATCATCGACGTGTTCCCGCGCGGGGCGGCCTCGCCCGGGCAGGATGGCCGCAACGTCGACCACTTCTGTCTCGTCGTCGCGCCCACCGACCTGCAAGCCGTGGTCGACGGTGGCGCCTTCGAGGTCGTCGATGGTCCCGTAGAGCGTTGGGGCGCGAGGGGCAACGGCACGTCGATCTACGTACGCGATCCCGACGGCAATCTCGTCGAGCTCCGTCACTACGGCGATGCAACCGACACGAGAGAGGCCACGACATGACGTTCGACTTCCGCACCACGTCCGTCGTCGACCTCGCCGAGGAGGTGCGCCACGGCAAGACGTCGGCACGCGAGCTGACCGGCGCGGCGCTCGCTCGCATCGACGAGCTGAACGGGTCGGTGAACGCGTTCGTCGCCATCGACGCGGAATCCGCGCTTGCCGCGGCCGCGCACGTCGACGAGCAGGTCGCCGCGGGCAAGGACCCAGGGCCCCTCGCGGGCATCCCCATCGGTGTGAAGGACCTCGAGGAGGCCGCGGGGTTCCGCACCACGAAGGGCTCGGCCGCGTTCGCCGACCACGCGCCCGCGGACGGCGACTCGCCGCTCGTCGCGCGGTTGAAGGCCGCGGGGTGCGTCGTCGTCGGCAAGACGAACACGCCCGAGCTGGGGTGGAAGGGCGACACCACGAACGTGCTCTTCGGCGCGACGCGGAACCCGTGGAGCCTCGACCGTTCGGCCGGCGGATCGTCGGGCGGCAGCGCAGCTGCGATCGCATCGGGGATGGTGCCGCTGTGCAGCGGGTCGGATGGCGGCGGCTCGATCCGCATCCCCGCCTCGTGTTGTGGCCTCGCCGGCTTCAAGCCGTCGCTCGGGCGCATCCCGAGCGGGGGAGCGGTCGCGCCCGACTGGCACCACCTGTCGACGCGCGGGCCGATGGCGCGCACGATCCGGGACACCGCAGCCGCGCTGGACGCGGTGCTCGGTCCCGACCCGACCGACTTGCGGTCGCTGCCGATGCCGGAGGTGTCGTGGCAGAGCGCACTCGACGACGCGCACCTGCCGATGAAGGTCGCGTGGTCGCCGACGCTCGGCTACGCCAACGTCGACGACGAGGTCTTGCGGATCTGCCGCGCCGCGATCGACCGGATCGCCGACCTCGGCGCCGAGATCGTCGAGGTCGACGTCGTGTTCCCGGAGGACCCCGTCCTGTCGTGGGTGACGATGACGAACGCCTACAACGCGCGCACGCTCGGTGCGTACCAGGGCACCGAGGTGTGGGACCGCATCGACCCCGGCTTGCGCGCGATGGTCGAGTGGGGATCGACCATCCCAGCCGTCGATCTGGTGAAGGCCGAGGATCGGTGCCACGAGCTCAACCTGCGCCTCGTCGACCTCTTCCATGGGTGCCGGCTGCTGCTGACGCCGACGATCGCGTCGCTCCCGCCGCTGTCGGGAGCGCCCGGCACGATCAACGGCGCGGAAGCGGCGAACTGGGTGTCGTTCACCTATCCGTTCAACATGACGCGGTCGCCCGCGGGGTCGGTGTGCGTCGGGTTGAGCGAGGCGGGTGTGCCGGTCGGGCTGCAGGTGGTCGGGCCGCAGCATGGCGACCTCGTCGTCCTGCGGGGGATGGCGGTGCTCGAGGCTGCCCTCGACCCCGGTCGCGTCGCGCCGATCTGACGGGTGGAGGCCGGCGACGATCTCGGGCCGCCCTGGCGGCTGGTCGGTGAGGCCATCCTCGCGTTCGCGCGGGTGCCGCGAGGCGAGCGGAGGCGGTTGACGCGCCTGCTGCCCGGCGGCGTGCGGCCGCTGCCGTTGCTGCCAGCGGTGGTGGTGGGCGTGGCGTACCAGGACTCGCCGGTGGGGCCCTACCACGAGCTCTCGATAGGGCTGCCTGGGCGCATCGGCTTGCGCCCGGGGATGTGCGTCGTGCTGCAGGTCGTCGACTCGCCGGAGGCCCGGATGGCGTACCGGCGGTTGTGGGGGCTTCCCACCGACCTCGGCCGGTTCCTCTGGTCGCGCGACGGCGACGAACGATCGATGCGGTGGGAGGAGCGCGGCGTGGTCGTACGCGGGGCGCCGTTCGGCGTGCGGTTCCCTATCGGGCTGCCGCTCCGGTCGCTGCAGCGAAGGGCCGACGGGCCCGTCGTGTTGCCGCGCCGACTGTGGTCGCTGGCGCGTGGCGCGCGGGTGACGATCGAGGTGGCCGACCCGTTGAGCACGCACGAGGCCGACATCGGCTGGCTCGCCGGCTCCCACCCCGGTGGTGTGTTGAGCAGCATGCGGGTCGTCGCGTCGATGGCCCGCCACCCCGCAGGCATGCTCTCGTCGCTCCGGGCCCCCCACCCCGTCGCGGGCGCAGCGATCGAGTAGAGCGGCCGGTCGCGTGGGCGGGCGGCGGGCGGCGGACGAGACTTGCGCGTCTGAGCGGCGGTACTCGCGGTTGGTGTTACAGAGACTCGCGGGTCGCTGACGGCGAGCCGGTAGAGTGGTGGCCCTTCGGGCGCATAGCTCAGTTGGTTAGAGCGCTACGTTCACACCGTAGAGGTCCACAGTTCGAGTCTGTGTGCGCCCACGCCGGATCGAGCGGAGCTCGGCGCGCACGTCGGCCGAGCGCGGCGTCGTCGGCAGCGCGACGACGGGCTGCTCGGTCGTGCGACGTGGGACGAAGTGGAACCGGACGCGTCCCTGAACCGTCGCCTACGTCGGTCCGGCCTTCACCGTCCAAGGTCCGTCGGGTACCCCATCGAGCGGAGCTCGGCGAGCACGTCGCCGGCGTCGGCGGCCGGGTTCAGTCGTGCCACGAAGGCTGCGCAGATCGGGCGCCGCTCGAACACGGCGCGCACCTGGTCCAGGTCGAGCTCCACCTCGTTCACCTCGGCGGCGAACGCGACGTAGGTCTCGGGCTTGCCGTCGAGCTCGGCGAACAGGGTGGCCGCGCCCCCGTCCTCGCCCGCCAGCTCAGGCCGCGCCGGGGAACCGAACTGCCGCGCATTGTCGGAGCCCTCGCGCCAGAGGCAACCGGTCACCTGCGGGATGCCGTCCATCGTGAAGGCGGGCTCCACGGCGCACTCGCGCAGCGACGCGGGCACGCGGTCGATGAGGCCGCGCACGACGGCGACGGGCCGGAACGCCCATGGGCTCAGAGGCGACTCGTGGTCGAACCCGCGGACGTACGCGCCTGCGGGTGTGAAGGTGATCGAGTACTCGTCACCCGACCCGTTGCGCATCGAGGCCATCTCCTGTGACGGTGCCCAATCGGCATCGAAGGAGAAAGAACGCCACTCCCATTCTGGGACAAGGATGGCGTCGAGGACCGCGAGCGAGAGGCACCACTCCCGGAGGGTCGCAATGCTCGGCAACCGGGCCGCCAGGTCGGCCGTGGTCACGCGACCGCGACCTCGCCATCCGTCATGCCGACCTGCTGAGGACGACTCGTCGGGCGTACTCGCCGACGGTGATCAGCGTGGTGTTGCCTCCCGCGCTCGTCGACAGCGGCGACGAGTCGTCCTGGAGCGTCTCGAACGCGGCCCGTCCCTCCGTCTCGTCGACGTCGGCGATGAGGTGCGCGCAGTAGATGCGGCCCGCCGCCGTCGCGTCGCGGAACGCGGCCACCAATTCGGGCAGCGATGGCAAGGAGCGCCGCATGCGCTCGAGCGCGACGTACGCCCGCGGCAACGCCCAGTCGTCGCCGACGGGACCGAAGGCGAGCAGGGTGGCGCCGGCCAGCGCGTCGAGATCGTCCGGCCGTGGCGGGGGACCAGGCGTGGCACCGCCGCGGTAGGTGAGGACGACGTCCCAGTCGCCGTACGAGTCGCGCGCGACCTCGACCCGGCCCCACGAAGGCTTGCGCCGGAACAGCCCGCGGCGAACCTGCGCCTCGTCGAGCCACGCGTCCAGCTCCTCGCGCCCCGCGTCTCCCTCGGCGCCCGCGATGCCGACGCTCGCGGTCGTGAGCGTGCCGAGGTCGAAGGTGATCGTCACCGACCAACGCTCCGCGCCGAGCACGTGCGACATCGTGCCTACGCCCAGCACCGTCGACGGCGCCACGCCGGCTACGCGGGCCCAGCGAACGAACGACGACTGTGGCTCGTTCGGGTCGACGCGCCCTTGCCCCTCGACCTCGATCGCGCCGGTCGCGCCGTCGAGACGCACGGCGGTCGTCACGCCGTCACGCTCCGCTCCGGTCGTAGTCGAGGGAGAACATCCGCTCCAGGCGGGCCGACGCCTCGGCGCGGCCGTCGGGCTCGGGACGCTTGCCGGCGAGGATCTCGTCGCGCACCACGGCCATCGCGTCCGAGCGATCGTGCACCGCGGTCACGTTGCCGGATTCCGCGAGCACTTCGAGCACGCGCTCGTACTTCCACGCCGGGTGGAATCCCATGTGCACGTAGAGCCCCCCGATGAACCCCGCGCCCAGCAGCAACCCGCCGGTGAACGGCACCGGCCCGTCGAGGTCGTCGTAGCGCAGGGCGGCGAGCTTCTCGTCGACGACGGGGCGAACGCCGAAGAGCGCGGGCGCAGACTCGACCGTGTGTTCACCGTTGACGCCGTCCATGAGTCGAGTGACGACCTTCGTGACGACCAACCGCCCGTCGCGCACGCCGTACGTCGCGATGAACCCGCGCCAGCACGCGGTGTGGACCGCCGTCGGCAACATGCCGTGGTCGAAGGGATGGAACAGCGGCGATCCGTTGACGCCCACGAGCGACAGCTCCTCGCCGTCGAGCACGAAGCCATCCGGCACCTGCGCGGTCACGCAAGGACCGTAGCTGTGGTTTCGCAAAGATCACCGCAAGGTTCCGCCGATGCGAGCGTTCCTCGACCGTGCCCGTCGACGGCGGCGGGCGGGACGAAAGGAAGCTTCGATGCGCAAGGCGGTGGGCGTGCTCGTTGCCATTCTCGGTCTGACCGGTTGGTCGGCTGCGATGGCACAGGGTCACGACAATGGTTGCAAGGGCAGCGCGAACGCGGCGTGCGGAGATCTCGACGGCGACGGCGTCGCGAACAAGGACGACTCCGACATCGACGGCGACGGCATCGACAACGACGCCGACACGTGCGCCCGCGACGCGAGCAACACGTGTGAGGACGAGGGCAGCGGTGGCGGCGGTGGCGGACTGCCGGAACTGCCCGTCGATCCCGGCGACCTCCCGATCCCCGAGGACCTGCCGGCGCCTCCTGGCGACCTGCCGGCGCCTCCCGGCGACCTTCCCCCGGTGCCGCCGGTGGACCCGGGCAGCCTGCCTCCCGTCCCCCCGGTTGATCCGGGCGAGCTGCCGGTCGGCCCGGGCGACCTTCCCCCGGTCCCCCCGGTCGACCCCGGCTCGCTCCCGCCCATCCCGGCGGTTCCGGCGCCCTGACCCCTTCGTTCCGGAGGCAATAGGGCACCATGTCGGTGCCCTATTGCTTCCAAAACCGCAGTCGCCGCGACCAGGTCCGCGATGTGGTCGACTTCGGCATGACCTCGATCGGAACTGTTGGCGGGCTCTTCCGGTACCCGGTGAAGTCGATGCAGGGCGAGGCGCTCACCAAGGTGACCGTGGGCGACCGCGGCGTGCCCGGCGATCGTGCGTACGCGCTGATCGACGCCGTCGACGGGAAGGTGGCGAGCGCCAAGCACCCACGCAAGTGGGGGCAGCTGTTGGACGCGACAGCCCGCTTCGCCGCCGATCCCGTCGATGGCGCGCCGGCCCCGCCCGTCGTGATCGACCTACCCGACGGCACGACCACCCGGTCGGACGCCGCGGACGTCGACGAGACGTTGTCCGCCTTCGCGGGCCGGCCCGTTCACCTCGCATCCGTGGCGCCCGACGACCGGCGGTTCGAGGAGGTGTGGCCCGACGTCGACGGCATCGCCCCCGCGGAGTTCATCGCGTCGACCTCCGGCGCCGAGCGCGAGGACGGCCTTCCCGTCAGCGACCTCCAGCTCGGCATGGCGGCGCCGCCAGGCACGTTCTTCGACCTCGCCGTGCTGCACCTGATCACCACGTCGACCCTGGCCGCGCTCGGCGGTGCCGACGTCCGTCGTTACCGGCCCAACGTGCTCGTCGACGTCGGTGACGCCGCGTCCTATCCCGAGAACGAATGGGTCGGTCGCGACGTGCGCCTGGGGGCGGACGCGGCCGCGCAGGCGTTCCTCGTGACCATGCGCTGCGTGATGACGACGCTGCCGCAGCCCGGTCTCGAGCGCGACCCGAGCCTGCTGCGGACGCTGGCAAGGGACAACCGCGTCGAGATCCCGGGCATGGGGTGGTGGGCGTGTGCCGGCGTCTATGCGAACGTCGCCGCGCCCGGCACGATCACCGTCGGCGACGCCGTCGCCCTCGCTGGCGCCTAGTCCACCGCGTCAGGCGTCGTCGTCGCCGCCGGACAGCTCTGCGTCGTCGTCGGGCAGCTCCGCGTCGCCGTGGTAGCTGTCGACCGCCGCCACCCTGCCCTCGCGAACCTCGATGACGAAGGCGACGGGTCGGCCGTAGCCGGCGCCAGCGGTCAGCCGCATGAGCGCGCCACGGACGGCAACCCTGCCGTCGGCCTGCTGGCCGATCGAGTCGACGCGCAGCTTCATCCGGCCCGAGGGATGTTCGGCGCCGAACGCATCGTCGAGTAGACCGACGAGCTCTTCGCGCGAAACGACTCCTTGGCGGAGCGGCGCGATGCCGGGGAGGATCAGGTCAGCGGGGATGGAGCCGTGGCGCGTCACCGAGATGTTGGGTTCGAGCAGGCTTTCGGCCTCGGAGAAGCGGCCGGTCTCGAACGCGTCGAGCACGGTGCGTACCGCGTCGACTGCGCCCATATCCACACGTCGTTCGTACACCCGTTCCGGGAGCTCCGCAACGCGGGGTTGCGCAAGACGAGCTAGCGGGACGCGACCCTCAACCGGAACCACAGCTCGGCGCTGACGCGCGCGAGCGCGAGGGCCCCGACGACGCCGGCGGCGGTGACCGCGCTTGGCGGAGCTTCGGTCGGCGACGCGGGCTCGTCTGACGGCCCTTGCAGATGGAACGGCGTCAGGCGCGGCCCGCGGGCGCTCTGCCCAGTTGGGCGCGCCGCCGGGCGCGGCGCGGGTCGCGACGCATTCGAGACCACGGGCCTACTCGAGCTGGAGACGCCGCCGCTGCCGGTCGCGCTGACGACCGGCGCGCTCGGCGCCGGCGCGCTGCTCGCCTCGGCCGCTCGCGCCTCCGCCTCCAACGCCTCGGCGTCGAGGTCGGGGGAGAAGGTGTCGTCGTCGTCGGTGATGGTGACGAGCGCATGGTCGATCTCGCGGCTGCCGCTGCCGTCGAAGAGCCTCACCCGGAACGACTCGTGGCGCTCGTACTCGAAGTCGTCGTACAGCTGGATGTTGATCGTGCCGGAGGTCTGCCCAACGCCGAGCTGCACGAGGCCTCCGCCGTGTTCGTAGTCGACGTCGTCGGTCTCGCGATCCTCCGTCGACCACCAGCCGCTCCACGGCTCGAGCGCGGCCGTCGCCGAGCGAGTGACCGCGAGACGGACCCAGAGCGCGCTCTCGTTCACGTCGACCCGCTTGCGCTCGAACGAACCATCTGCGGGGTCGGCCGAGGCGGGCGCGGGCAGGACGAAGCCGGCGACGAGCGTCACCGCAACCGCCATCAGTCCCGCAGCGAGCGCTGCCCGTCTCGTCAAAGGTCGCCCGAGCCCCCTTCGGTCTGCCGGGTTTCCTACCCCCTACCTTCGACGCGGATCGCGGTTACTCCTTGCCTTACCGTGAGCCATGGACTTCACCGGGGAGGCCGCCGTCGCCGCCGATCGACGTCGCGTCTTCGCTCTCGTGCGCGATCTGTCCACGTATCCGGGCTGGTTCTCCGTCGTGCGCGCGGCCGAGGCGGACGCGACTGCCGAGGCCGCATGGGTGGTCGACCTCGGCGCCAGTCTCGGCCCCCTCACGCGGACGAAGCGGGTGCGGATGCGGCGGACCGTCGACGACGAGCCCGCCGGTCGCGCGCGGTTCGAGCGCGACGAACAGGACGGGCGGCAGCACAGCGCGTGGGTGCTCGAAGCTCGCATCGCCGGAGCCGGAGCCGGAGCCGGCGACGGCGACGGCGACGGCGACGGCCACGGTGCGCTCACGCTGACCATGCACCTCTACTACGGGGGGATCGCCTGGGTGCCGGGCCTCGACCGGCTGCTTCGAGACGAGGCCAAGCGCGCCGCCGCCCGCCTGCAACGGTTGGCGGGGTTCGGCTAGCTGGCTTCCGTCATGTGGCTGATCCACGTGGCGTACATCCCCGCGTAGATGCCACCCGGGATGGCGACGAGCTCCTCGTGCGGGCCGAGCTCGACGATCCGCCCGACGTTGACGACCGCGATGCGGTCGGCGCGCATGGCGGTCGACAGGCGGT
>DASVEG010000225.1:0-17303 GCA_036380695.1 Acidimicrobiales bacterium | reverse complement strand
TCGATGAGCACGCCGCGGCCATCGCAGTTCGGGCATTGATCGGCAAAGTTGACCAACAATCCCTCGCCGATGCGCTTTCGCGTCATCTCCACCAGGCCGAGATCGGTGATGTCGAAGACCTGCGTACGGGTCTTGTCGCGGGCCAGCGCGGATCGGAACGATTCGACGACCTTGCGGCGGTTGTCCTTGATCTCCATGTCGATGAAGTCGATCACGATGATGCCGCCGATGTCGCGCAGCCGGAGCTGGCGCGCGATCTCCTGCGCGGCTTCGAGGTTGTTGCGGAAGACCGTCTCTTCGAGGTTCGACGTGCCGACGTTCTTGCCGGTGTTGACGTCGATGACGGTGAGCGCCTCCGTGCGCTCGATGATCAACGAACCGCCGGACGGCAGCCAGACCTTGCGGTCGAGCGCCTTGTGGAGTTGCTCGTGCACGTGGTGGCGCTCGAAGAGCGGCAGGCCCTCGCCGTCGCGGTCGTAGAGCTCGACGCGGTCCGCGAGCTCGGGGCTGATCGACTCGACGTACTCGCGCACCTCGCCGTACAAGCGCTCGTCGTCGATCACGACGCCGCGGTACTCCTTGTTGAACTCCTCGCGGATGACGCGGACGGCCATGTCGGGCTCGCGGTAGAGCAAGGCCGGCGCTTTCGAGCGCTTGGCGTGGCCCTCGATGTGCTCCCACTGCTTCAACAGGCGCAGGACGTCGCGGCGCAGCTCCTCCGACGTCGCGCCCTCGGCCGCGGTGCGCACGATCACGCCGTGCTGGGCCGGCTTCACGTCGTCGAGGATCCGGCGCAGTCGCTTGCGCTCGTCGTCGCCGAGTCGCTTCGAGATGCCGTACGTGTCGGAGTTCGGGATGAGCACGACGAACCGCCCAGGGAGGCTCACCTCCTGCGTGAGCCGCGCGCCCTTCGTGCCTATCGGGTTCTTCGTGACCTGGCAGAGGATCGTCTGGCCCGGCCGCAGCATCTGCTCGATGCGCAGGTCGTTCTTCTTCGCCGATCCCTCGATGACGTCCTCGCTGTCGTACCGAACGTCGCCGCGGTAGAGCACTGCGTTCTTGGGCGTACCGATGTCGACGAACGCCGCCTCCATCCCGGGGAGGACGTTCTGCACCTTCGCGAGGTAGACGTTCCCGTCGATCTGCGCGACGTCGTCCTGGGGGTGGGAGACGTAGTGCTCGATGAGGTTGCGGCCTTCGAGCACCGCGATCTGCGTCACGTGTTCCTGCACGTGGACCGCCATCAGGTACCGACCGACGGGGCGGCCCTTGCGCTCGCGGCCACGCCGGCGTTCCAGCGTCTCCTCGTCGAGCTCGAGCGGCTCGTCGGCATCGGCCTCGCCTCGCGCTGCTGCCGTGCCCGTGCGAGCGGGGGCAGCGCGGTCCTGCCCGGCCTTCGCCTTGCCGCGACCACGCCCGCCGCGCCTCCGACGCTTCTTGACCGCGCTCTCGTCGCCTTCCGCCTTCGGAGCGTCGTCGCGCCCCGGAGCCGATGCGGCGGACGCGGCGGATGCCGCGGTGCGGACGTTGTCGCCACCGGCCCGTGACGGAGGCCGCGCCGGGCGCGTGTCGCCGATCTTCGGCTGGTACGGCACGTCCGCGGCGCGTGCGCCTTCGGGCGACGGCTTGCCCTCGTTGGGAGGATCGGGCAGGTCGTCTGGCGTGCGGTCGTCGCTCGCGGACGCGCCGGCGCCGCCGTTCGACGTCGGCTGGTTGGTGCGGCTGCGGTTGCGACCGCCCCTGCTCCCCCGGCGACGCTTCTTACGTGGCGTTCCCTCGGACGCTTGGGCGTCGCCTTGCGGGGTCGCGTCTCCGGCCGGAATGGGGGTCCCGGTCGGTTCCGACACGGCTTCGGACATGGAAGCGGTCCTCTCTCATCACACCCGCTCCAGCTCGATTGCGGGTGGCGCATCGGCGAGGGCGTCGGGCGGGAGAGCCGCGGCGAGCGGCTCCTCCCGCGCGCCGTCGGCGCGCGAAATCCATTGGGTGAGCCTGCGCACGCGAACGACGGTGGCGTCCGGGGCGACGGCGGCGAGCATCTCCGACGGCCGGAGCGCGCGCGGTTGCGCGGCGAGCTCGGCCAAGAGCGTCGGCGCCACCCCGGTCGTCTCGACGACCGTGAGCGACAGGATGGCGGGTCGGACGTCTTCTTCGACGGCGTGACCCTTGCGTTCGCGGGTGACGACGAGAGCGGTCGCGGCCAGCGCCTCGCCTGCGAGCTCGCGCAGGCGTGCAGCGTCGGTACCAGCGGCGAATTCGACGTCCCACTCGCTCGAGGTGACCTCGTGCTGGAGGGACAGGCTCTTGTCGTCGATGACTGCGGCGGCGGTGACGTCCACCCCCGCGGGAAGCGCGGCCGACAACAGTGGCGGCAGCGCGAAGACGTCGATCCCGGCCACCCGCGAAGGGTCGAGCTCGACGTCGAGATACTCGGCGACCGACTCGTAGCCGGTCGGGAGCGCGAGCCCGAAGCTGACCTTCGGGCGCGGCGAGAAGCCAACGGTGTACGCGAGCGGGAGCTCGACGCGGCGGAACGCGCGCTCCCACATCCGGGCGAGGTCGCGATGCGACGTCCACCGGATCTTGCCCACCTTGGAGAACCGGAACCGGAGTCTCACGCTCGCCTGGTACCCACGAGCTCGACCGGGACGAACCCGCCCGACGCGAGGTCTTGCCCAGTCCCCTGCGATCCGCCCGCCGGCGGCGTCGCGGACGCGACGACGTGCTCGATGCCGAAGCCCGTGCACGCGCCGCAGTCGTAACAAGGCGTCCACCGGCAGTCGGGCGTGCCGTGCTCGTGGAGCGCGTCCTGCCAGTCCTGCCACAGGAAGTCCTTGTGCAAGCCGGCCGAGATGTGATCCCACGGGAGGACCTCGTCCTCGGTGCGGTGGCGGTACACGTACCAGTCGAGCGAGAGGCCGTGCTCCGCCATGGCCTCGGTCCACAACGCGACGTCGAAGAACTCCGACCACTCCTGGAAGGTGCCGCCGCGGCGCCACACCGTCTCGATCACCTTGCCGATGCGACGGTCGCCGCGCGACGCGATGCCTTCGGCCAGCGTGGCCTTCGGGTCGTGCCACTTGAGCTGCACGCCCTTGGCGTGGCGCGCGCCGTCCTTGAGGAGATGGATCTTCCTCGTCAGCTCCTCGACCGTGTTCTGGCCGAACCATTGGAACGGGGTGTGCGGCTTCGGCACGAACCCGCCGACCGACGCGACGACGCTCACGCGGTTGGAGTGCTTCCGCCCGATGGTGACGCAGTTGCGCGCAAGCTCGAGGATGCCGTTGGTGTCCTCGTCGGTCTCGGTCGGTAGGCCGGTGAGGAAGTACAGCTTCACGCGCTGCCAACCCTCGCTGAACGCGCTCTCGACCGCGCCGTAGAGGTCTTCCTCGCGGATGAGCTTCGAGATCACCTGGCGGATGCGCCACGTGCCGCCCTCCGGCGCGAACGTGAGGCCGGTGCGGCGGACCTTCGCGATCTCGCTCGCGATGCCGACGGTGTACGCGTCGACGCGCAGCGACGGGAGGCTCACGCTCACCTGCCCGCCGCACGCAGGGTCGTTGATGATGCCGCCCACGACCTCGTCGATGCCGGAGTAGTCCGCGCTCGACAGGCTCGTGAGGCTGACCTCGTCGTAACCCGTCCGCTTCAACCCGTCGCTCACCATCTGGCGCACCTGCGCCGCGGGGCGCTCACGCACCGGGCGGGTGATCATGCCCGCCTGGCAGAACCGGCAGCCGCGCGTGCAGCCGCGGAAGATCTCGACGTTCAGGCGGTCGTGCACGACCTCGGTGAGCGGGACGAGCTGTTGCCGCGGGTACGGGAAGTCGGCGAGGTCGGCGATGGTCCGCTTCTCGACCGTCGCGGGAACGTCGGGGTAGCGGGGCGTGACGGCGACGAGCCGCTCGCCGTCGTACTCCACGTCGTACATCGAGGGGACGTAGACGCCGGGCACCTTCGACAGCTCGCGGAGCACGTGCTCGCGCGATCCTTCGGTTCGGCCGCTCGCCTTCCATTCGCCGACGACCTCGGTGATCTCCGCGATCACCTCTTCGCCGTCGCCCATGACGAACAGGTCGACGAAGTCGGCGAGGGGCTCGGGGTTGAACGCGCAGTGGCCGCCCGCGCAGACGAGCGGGTCGTCGGGCCGGCGCTCGGCCGCGCGCACGGGCACGCCGGCGAGGTCGACGCAGTTGAGGACGTTCGTGTACACGAGCTCCGCGCTGAGGTTGAACGCGAGGAGGTCGAAGGCCGCCGCGGGGCGGTGCGTCTCGAGGCTGAACAGCGGGAGGCCGCGCGCCCGCAACGACCGCTCCATGTCGACCCACGGCGCGTACGAACGCTCCGCGACCGCGTCGTCGCGCTCGTTGAGGATTTCGTAGAGGATCTGGAGGCCCTGGTTCGGCAGCCCCACCTCGTAGCTGTCGGGGTAGAGGAGCAGCCACGCCACCTTGTGCGGTGCGTGGGCCGGTTCGACGGCTCCTTCTTCGCACCCGATGTAGCGGGCAGGCTTTTGCACCCCGGCCAGGAGCGGTTCGATCTGCTCCCACAGGGACAACGAGGACATGTCCCGCCAAGTGTACTTGCGGTGGTCGATGGACCCGGCGGCGCGCGGCCCGCGGTCCTCCGTTCTGGGTGCAGAAACTCGTGCTATGCGCAAGTTTCTGCACCCAGAAAGCGGAGAAGGAGGGCGAGGGTTTGCGTCGGACGCTCGCGTAGAGCGCGCGGGGTGACCGAGCGGACGCTGTAGCCAGCGTCGGTGATGAGGCCGCGGCGGTAAGTGTCGTAGTCGTGGGCGCGGAAGTCGCCGTGCCAGGTCAGGCCCTCGACCTCGACCACCTTGCGGCGTTCCGGCCAGCAGCTGTCGACGACGGCGAAGCTGCCGTCCGACAACGGGATCGCGAACTGTCGTACCGGCGGCTCGATGCCTGCGTCCGCGAGGGCAGGTGCGAGAAGGCGGAACAGGTCGACCTCGGCGGCGCTGCCGGGAGGCCGCGCGCCGTCGGCATACGTGGCGGCGATCTCGCGGAGGAGACGTACGCCCGTGCGCCCCTTGCCGCCGTGCTCCTCGCTGTAGCGGAGGGCCTTCTCGGGCGAGGTCAGCCCGGCCCGCCACGCCGACGCGAACGCCTTCTCGACGACGACCGGAGGGACGACGGCGCCGCACTCGAGCAGCGTCCGCTCGGGAGACGTGGTCGGGACCCCTGCAACCCAACACACGCTCTCGAGCCGTCGCGACCGGTGGACGATCGTGTTCCGCAACGCGGCTCGGGTCGCGTGCGCGACCGTGACCTCGGGCGCCGCGGACCGGATCCCGTCCATCCCCCACAGCAGGAGGGCGGCCCGATGCGAAGCAACTGCGGCCTGCCCCGCCGCGAGCGTCGCGGCCAGCACGTGCTCGGCCCACGTCAACGCCCCCGGCCCGATCGTGTATACCCCGGGCTGCGCGACCGACCACACACCCTCAGCGATCCGTTCCCAAGCCGGACGATCCGACGCTGCGACGATCAGCGTCTCTTCGCGCGTGACGAGTCGACGCCCGCGCGCTCTGGCTACTGCGGTGATGGCCTCGTCGAACCAGCTCATGCCCCACCCTCGCGTCCGGGTGTGACAAGAAACGCCCGGCGCGGACCCCCTCAGGTGAAGCGGCGCATGTGGACGTTGAGGACGAGGCCGATGCCGGCGAAGGTGGCGAGGGTGGAGGAGCCGCCGTAGGACAGGAACGGCAGGGGGATGCCGGTGATCGGCATGATGCCCATCGTCATCCCGACGTTCTCGAAGATCTGGAACGTCAACATGGCGAGCACGCCCACGCACATGAGGGTCCCCGCGATGTCGCGCGCCAGCGCGGCCGCTCGCCACGTCCGCCACACCACCAGGCTGAACAGCGCGAGGAGCACGGCCGACCCGCCGAACCCGAGTTGCTCCCCCACCGCCGTGAAGATGAAGTCGGTGTGCTGCTCGGGCACGTACGACAGGTTCGTCTGCGACCCCTCGAACAGCCCCTTGCCCCAGATCCCGCCCGAACCGATCGCGACCTTCGACTGGTCGAGGTTGTACGCCGACCGCTGCGTGTCGGCCGTCGGCTCGAGGAACGACGTGAGGCGTTCGATCTGGTACTGCTTCAACACCCCGAGTTGCACGACCGCGACCATCGCGACGATCACGACGGCGACGAGCGCGAGCAGGTACCGCGCCGGGGCGCCGGCGATCAGCAGCATGCCGAGGAGGATGGCGCCGAACACGAGCGTCGTCCCGAGGTCGGGCTGCAGGTAGATCAGCCCCATCGGCACGCCGGCGACGCCGAGGATGCCGAGCATCCGCCGACCGTCGACGCCTTCGCGCAACGTCGACACGTACGCGGCGAGACACACGACCAGCGCGACCTTGGCGAACTCCGATGGCTGCAACTGGAACGGTCCGAGGTCGAACGACGCCTGCTGGCCCTTGTGCTCCGCGCCGAGGGGCGACAGTACGAGCAGCAGCAACGCGAGCGTGCCGCCGTAGATCAGCACCGCGTAGTCGCGGTACATGCGGTAGTCGAACAACGTCGTCACCGTCATCACGCCGATGCCGAGCGCGACGAACATCGCCTGCCTCTGCAGGTAGTAGGTGCTGTCGATCCCCTGCTCGTCGAGGCGAACCTTCGTCGCGCTGTAGATCATCAGCAGGCCGTACGCCGCGAGCGCGAGCACCGCGGCGACGAGCGACAGGTCGACGTGCCGCCACGGCGACGCGGCCGACTGGCGCGTCAGCACGCGCGACCGACCGACGCCGCTGGGCGCGGTGAGCGTCGCCATCAGTCGGTTCCGGTCCCGAGTTGGATGGGCCCCGGCGGCGCGCCGGCGATGCCCTGCAGGATCCGCCTCGCGACGGGCGCGGCGGACGAACCACCGAAGCCGCCCTCCTCGAGGAACACCGACACCGCGTACTGCGGATTGTCGGCCGGCGCGAACGCGGCGAACACCGCGGTGTCCTGCTTCGACCGCACCTGCGCCGTACCGGTCTTGCCCGCGATCGGGAACCCGCGCGGGAAGCCGGCGAAGGCGTAGTACGCGGTGCCTTCCTCGCGGTCGATCACGCCGCGCAGCCCCTGCAGGATCGGGTCACGAACGCTCGCGGGCAGGTCGACGCGACCCGCCTCGGTCACGGGCTCCTCCCGCACGACCGTGCCCGGGTCACCGCTCTTCAGCACCCGGGCCGCGACCCGCGGCTCGTACCGCGTGCCGCCGTTGGCGAACGTCGCGTACACGTTCGCGAGCTGCAACGGCGTCGTGAGCACGTCGCCCTGCCCGATCGACATGTTGATCGAGTCACCCGTGAACCAGCGATCGTCCACGCACCTGACCCGCTTGCAGAGCTCTTTCTTCCACTCGGGGCTCGGGACGACGCCGGCCTTGTCGCCCGGCAACGGGATGCCCGTCTTCGACCCGATGCCGAACGCGTTCGCGGCGTCCTGCATCGCATTCGGGTACTTCGAACGCTCGAGCCAGAACCGCGCACCGAGCGTGTAGTAGTAGACGTCGCTCGACACGGTCAGAGATCGCGGGAGGTCGACGCGGCCGTACGACTGACCGCCCGCGTTGCTGAACGAGCACTTCTCGCCGCGGCAGTTCGGCACCGTGTAGCTGCCCTGGTCGACGATCGTCGTCTTGCCGAAGATCATCCCCCGGCTCGCGGCGGCGACGGCGGTGACGAGCTTGAACGTCGACCCCGGCGCGTACTGACCCGTAATGGCACGGTTGTTCAGCGGGTAGTGGCTCGCGGGGTCGGTGAGCGCGCGGTACACGTCCGGCTTGATGCCGTTGACGAAGTCGGCGGGGTTGTACGTGGGGAACGACGCCATCGCGAGCACGCTGCCGTCGCGCGGGTCGAGCACGACGACCGAACCGGCAGGGGCGAGGAAGTGCTTCTTCTCCTCGCGGTCGACGAGCGAACGCGCCGCCTCCAGGCCCTGGACGAGCGACTCCTCGGCGAGCCGCTGCACGTCGAGGTCGATCGTCAGCTGGACGTCGTTGCCTGGCACGGGCTCCTTGACCGCGAGGGGAACGCCGAGAACCTCGCCCGAGGAGTTCACCTGGAGCTTCTGCACCCCCGCGACGCCCCGCAGGTCGGCCTCGTGAACCAGCTCGATCCCGGACTTCCCTATCGTGTCGCCGAGCCGGTAACCGTCGACCTTGCGCCCCGCGAGCTCGCGGTCGTTGATCTCGCCGACGTACCCGAGCAAATGCGCCGCCATGGTGCCGTTCGGGTACGAGCGCTGGCTGATGCTCGTCGCCTCGACGCCGGGGAAGTCGGCCTGGTGTTCCCTCACGTGGATGAAGACCTCTTCCGGCACGTCCTCCGCTACGGGCACCGGCTTGTACTGGCTGTAGCGCACGTCGGCGATGCGCTTGTCGAGCTCGGCCTCGTCGATGGCCAGCAGCGCGGCGAGCCGGGCCTTCACCGCGGCTCGCTGCGCATCGGGCAGCCGGTTGAACTGCGCCTTGCGCACCGCGATGACCTGGCTGCGCTTGTTGTCGACGAGCACGTCACCGTCGCGATCGAGGATGCGACCGCGCGGCGCCTCCTCGTACACGAGACGCACCTGGTTGCTCGTCGCGGCCGCGACGAACGTGTTCGAATCGAGTACCTGCAGGTACCAGAGCCGCGCGTACAGCGCGCCGAACAACGACAGCACGACCACGCCGAGCGCGGCGAGACGGAAGCGAGGTGAATCGGTCGTCATGTCCGGTGGTTCAAACTCAGTGGCTCAGATGGCGTAGTTGCGATCGGGCGTGCCTGCCCGCACCGCCCACGTGAGCAGCCGCGTCGCCGCGGGTGCGAGGGCAGCGTTCATGAGTCCGACGAGCAACGCGATGAGCGGCAACCGAGGGCCGACCATCTCGGTCTCCCCGACCATGACGCCGAGCACCGCGAAGAGGACGATACCGGCCGCGCTCGCGGTGAAGGCAGTCACCACCGGTATCCACCACGCGCTGCGAAGGATCCCGCTCTGCACCGACCCGATGCCGAAGCCCACGAGGCAGTACACGAGCGCGCTCAACCCGAACGGGCTCGGGAGGAAGAGGTCGGCGAGCACGCCTGCCGCGAACCCCACGATCGCGCCGCGTTCTGCACCGGCGACCAGCCCCGCGGTGATCGCCACCAACAGCGGGGCGTCGGGCCGGACCCCGGCGAGACGGAGGTCGGCGAGCGCGGTCAGGTGGAGCCCGAGCACGACCGTGATCGCCACCGCGAGGCGGAGGCGAACTCCCCGGTTCACCGCGGGCTCCACAGCAACACGGTGACGAACGCCAGCCGACCGAGGTCGACCACCGGCTCGATCTTCACGTCCTGCTGCAGCGCGTTCGGCCGGCTCGTCGCGCTGGTGATGCGCCCGACCGGGATGCCGGGAGGGAACTGGCTCTGCTGGAGCCCGCTGGACACCACGACCTGCCCGCTCTCCAGCTTGCTGCCCGGGTCGACGAGGTCGACCTGCATGGCCCGCCGGACCCCCTTGCCGTTGGCGACGCCGGTATCGCCCTCGGCGGTGAGCCGGATGCCGACGCTGAACTCGTCGTCGACCAAGAGCTGCACGGTGCTGCGGTTGCGGCTCACGTTCTCGATGCGGCCAACGAGACCGGCGCCGGTCACGACGGGCATGCCCTCGACGACGCCATCGTTCGCACCGCGGTCGATCTCGATCGACAGCTCGAAGTTGCTCGGGCTGACCGCGACGACGCGGGCGTCGACGCGCGGGATGTCGTCGACGAACTCGAGGTTCATGAGGTCGAGCAACTGCTCGCGCTCGCGCTCGGCGTCGCTCGCTCGCAGGGCTGCGCCCCGCAGCTCCGCGTTCTCCTCCCGGAGCCGCTCGTTCTCGGCCTCGAGGTCGCCGTAGTGGAGGACGCCGCCGACGACGTTGCCCACCGGCGCGAACACGGTGTCACTCGCGTCCTGCACCGGAGCGAACGCGTCGCGGGCACCGTCCTTGACCGCCTCGATCACGCCGCTGCCCGCCCCCCGGTAGTCGAGGGTGACCAACGTGACCGACGTCAGCACGAGCAACAACAGCGTGAAGCGCGACCGCGCCGGGCGGCGATAGACCGCCATCGAGCGCTAGTGGGAGTTCGGCGGGAGGAGCACGTCCTTGAGGGCGTCGAACTCCTCGAGGAACTGCCCACCACCGATGGCGACCGACAGCAGCGGGTTGTCCGCGACGACGATCGGCATCCCGGTCTCCGAGCTGAGCCGCGCGTCGAGGCCGGTGAGCAGCGCGCCCCCGCCGGTCAGCACGATCCCTTGCTCCATGATGTCGGCGGCGAGCTCGGGCGGCGTCTTGTCGAGCGTCACCTTGACTGCGTCGACGACGGCCGCGATCGGCTCCTCGAGCGCCTCGCGCACCTCCTCGGTCGTCGTGATGATCGTCTTCGGCAGGCCGGTAATCAGATCTCGACCGCGGATCTCGGCGGAGATCTCTTCCTCGAGCGGGCACGCGCTCCCGAGGACCATCTTGATCTCCTCGGCGGTGCGCTCACCGAGCGCAAGCGAGTACTCCTTCTTGATGTAGTTGATGATCGCGTCGTCGAGCTCGTCGCCACCGACGCGAATGCTCGTCGCCGTGACGATCCCGCCGAGCGAGATGACCGCGACCTCGGTCGTGCCGCCGCCGATGTCGACGACCATGTTGCCGGTCGGCTCGTGGACGGGAAGGCCCGCGCCGATCGCCGCGGCCATGGGCTCTTCGATGATGTACGCCGGCTTGCGCGCGCCCGCGTACTCCGCGGCCTCCTGCACCGCGCGGCGCTCGACCCCGGTGATGCCGGACGGCACGCAAATGACCATGCGCGGCTTCGCGAACCGGCGGGGGTGCACCTTCTGGATGAAGTAGCGCAGCATCTTCTCGCAGATCTCGAAATCCGCGATGACGCCGTCCTTCAGCGGCCGGATGGCCTGGATGTGGCTCGGGGTACGCCCGATCATGCGTTTCGCCTCGGCACCGACCGCGAGCGGTCGCCCGTCCTTGGTGTTGACGGCGACGACGCTCGGCTCGTTGAGGACGATGCCACGGCCGCGGACGTAGACGAGGGTGTTCGCCGTGCCCAGGTCGATGGCCATGTCCCGGCCCATGAGGGAAGAGAAGAAGTTGTCGGACACGCGCGAGATCCTCCTCAGGCTCTGCTGAGGTCCGGGCCAGGGTACCCGGGTACGCGCCGGTGGGTCACCTCCCGCCTGTGCCGGGTCGCGCATTTCGCGTCACGAATCGCTCAGATCGGCCGAGTGCGAGCCGACCAAGGGACATGCGACTCCGAGTGGGCGGCGGGATCGTCGTCGCGTTCATGCTGTGCTTCACGTCGTTCTCGGCACCCTCTGGCGCCCAAGAGGTCGACCTCATGGGGCTGCTCCTCGAGCCGCCCGCGCCTGGCTTCGTGTCGGCGCAGGGCACTCCCGGCATCACCTGGGGCCAGGTGACCGAAGACGGCGACCCCGCGCCGCCCGGGTACAAGCCCGCGGCCGACTCGGCGTTCGTTCGAGGGTTCGTCAAGACGTTCTTCTCCCAGCCCAACACCGGTAAGTTCGCGGTGGTCGGCGTAGCCGAGATGACGTCGGCGGCGATGGCGAACATCGGCGTCGACAACGACGTCGAGACCGCAGTGGCCGAGGGTGGCACCGAGTTCGCGGTCCAGGGCATCCCCCGCGCTCGCGGCATGAGCCAGGACGAGCTCGACGGCACCGACGTGCTGCGCACCGAGATGGTCGAGTTCCCGCGAGCGAAGTACACGGTGATCGCCGTTCTCGTCGGTCCTCGCGAGGAGTTCGACCGCAACCTGTTGCTGCAGATGGCCAAGGCCGAGTTCGACCACGTTGCGAAGACGGTGCCGGAGACGCGCACGCAGGGCGACGCCGCCGCCGAGGCCGTGGCCGACGCGATCGACGAGGACAGCATCGTCGGCACCCTCGCGGTGGCCGGCGCGGTCGCCGCGATGGCGGTGCTGGCGATCGTCGTGCTGGTCGTGCGCCTCCGCAAGAAGAAGTCGCCCGCCGCTGCGTACCCGGCGATGTGGACGCCGCCGGCCCGCACCTACGGCGACGACTCCCTGCTGCCCCAGGATCCCGCCGTCAACGGTGGTGGGGTTGCGCCCCGGCCGCAGTCGACGTGGGCGCCTCCGATGCCGGCCGATCTGCCGCCGCCCCCTGCCGGGACTGCGGTTGGCGGTGGCTACGCTGCCGCGGCCGCCGCGCCGGTGGCGGCTCCGGTGCCCGCGCCTGTCGCTGCGCCTGTTGCCGCGCCTGTTGCCGCGCCGGTCGCGACGCGGGAGGCACAGGAGTGCCCCAACTGCCACAACGTGTTCGGCAACGGCACCGAGTGCGCCAACTGCCAGGCGGCGCGGACGATGTGCGCGGTGTGCGGCGTGAAGATCTGGGCCGGCGCGATGACGTGCTCGGCCCACTCCGGCTTCGTCCGGTAGCCCCGCTACCCCGCCAGGTCGGGGAAGAAGATGCCGATCTCGCGCGCGGCCGATTCCGGCCCGTCACTGCCGTGCACCAGGTTCTCCGTCAGGAGCACGCCGAAGTCGCCGCGGATGGTGCCGGGCGCCGCGTCCTTGGGGTTGGTCGCACCCATCAGCGTGCGCACGACCTTCCACGTGTCGCCCGGGCCCTCGACGACGAGCAGGAGTGCCGGCCCGCGGGTGATGAACTCGACGAGGTCAGCGAAGAACGGCTTGTCGCGGTGCTCCTCGTAGTGCTTGGCGGCGGTGATGTCGTCGATCCTGCGAAGTTCGGCGGCGACGAGGCGCAGCCCCTTGCGCTCGAGGCGGGCGACGATCTCGCCGGCGAGGCCGCGTTCGACGGCGTCGGGCTTGCAGATGACGAAGGTGCGGTCGTGCTCCACGAGGGCGGGACCCTAGCGGCTGACCCGAACGAGGCACGAAGCCGCGTCAGGAGACGAGGGCGACGCGCGCGGCCGCGACGGTCCGGAGCGACCCCGTCACCAGCACCCGCCCGTCTCGACCAGCGCCGCCGATCGCGGCGCGCACCGCGGCGCCGACCGACTGCTCGACGGTGACGTCGAAGCCCGCCCGCTCCGCGGCGGCGGCGACCTCCTCGGCTGGGATGGCTCGCGGCGACTCCAACGGCGCGGTGGCGACGACCGCGCCGATGCGAAGCGGCTCGAGCGCGGCGAGTAGGTCGGCGACGTCGTGCGGGCGGAGCACCCCGAGCACGACCGTCCACGGGTCGGCGTCGCCGAACTCGTCGACGAGCGTGGCGGCCACCGCCTCGGCCGCCGGCGTGTTGTGGGCGCCGTCGAGCACGACGAGAGGGCGCCGCCCGACCACCTCGAGCCGCCCGGGCGACGTCACCGACGCGAACGCTTCCTCGACGATCGCTCCGGCAACCGCCTGACCGAGGAACGCCTCGACGGCCACCAGCGCGGTCGCGGCGTTGTCGCCCTGGTGCGCGCCGTGGAGCGAGAGGAAGTACGGGTCGTACCGCGCGCTGGGGGTCCGGATGGTGACGACCCTGCCGCCGTGCGCGATGTCGTTGCCGACACACGCGAAGTCCTCGTCGCGCCGCCACACCGTCGCGGCCGGTGTTGCCGTGAACACTGCGGCGAACGCGGGGTCGACCTCGCCGAGCACGAGCGTCGACCCCTCCTTCACGATGCCCGCCTTCTCGCGCGCGACGTTCTCTATCGTGCCCGCGTAGTCGAGATGGTCCGGCCCCACGTTGGTGACCACCGCGACCTGCCCGTCGGCGATGTTGGTCGCGTCCCACTGCCCGAGCATCCCGACTTCGACGACGGCGACGTCGACCGCGACGTCGGCGAACCAGCGGTACGCGGCGGCGGTGAGGATCTCGAACCGCGACAACGTCCCCGACAACAACGGCTCGGTCGCGGCGATAGCGGCGAGCACCTCGGTGAGCTCGTCCGCGGGGATCGGCTCGCCGTTGCGAGTGATCCGCTCGCCAACGTCGTGGAGATGCGGGCTCGTGTACGTGCCGACCGTGAGGCCGGCCTCGGCGAGGATGCGGGCGGCGATGCGCGCGGTCGACGTCTTGCCGTTGGTGCCGGTGAGGTGGATGACCGGGTACTGATGCTGCGGCTCGGCCATGTACCGCATGAGCTCGCGCATGCGGTCCAGGCTCGGCGGCGGTGGCGCACTCGCGTTCACGACCGCCTCGCGGTCGAGGTGGCTGTCGAGCCACGCCCGGACTTCTGCCGCGTCCATCGTCATCGGCCCGTACCGCTCACGCGCCGAGGAACGGAACCGCGAGCGCGCGTGCGCGGTCGGCGGCGGCCGCGGGGACACCGGTGGTCAAGGCGGCGACGAGGAGGGCTGCGGCGCGACCGGGACCGCCGTCGTCGAGAGCCGCCACCGCACCTTCGACGGCGACGATGACGTCGGGGTCGTCGCCGTCGGGTTCGTCGAGCGCGCGCACCGCCGTCGAGGCGGCGTCGACGTCGATCGTCGAGAGCAACGCGAGACGCGCCGCGCGGGTATCGGCGGCGCCGTCCGGCGCGGTCGCGTCCGGCACCGCGGTCGGCGGCTGCACCACGACGGATGCGAACGGCACGAGCCCCGCGAGGTGCACACCGAGCGCGAGCGCGGGCAACGCCCACGACTCGAGAGCGCCCGGCGGCACCACCGCGGTCGTCTGCTCGGCGCTGCTGGCGTCGACCGTGCCGCGACCACGCGCCGGCCACCCGAGGGTCGCGAGCGGCCACACCGCGCCGACGAACCGCGGGTCGAGCGTCGTCGTCGAGGGGTCGAGAACGCCGAAGCACTTGCCGCACGTCGGCGACGCTTCGACGTCGACGCTGGTGCGGCCGCAGTCGCCGCAGGTCGCCACCGGCAACGGCACGCCGCCGGGCACCGTGCGGTCGAGGCACCACGGGCGGGCCTCCGCGCCGGCGACGGCGAGCACGGCGTCGCGCATGTCCGCGGGAACGAAGCCGACCTCGCCGTGGCGGATGGCGTCGGCCGCCGCGACCTCGAGTTGGCTGACGCGGAGCACCCAGTGCGGCCCGAGCACCGGCACCGCGACCGACCCGCACTGGCGGCACCGCTCGACGGGCTCGAGCGCGTCCTCCACGGACGCGACGACGCCCTCGGCCTCGAGGAGCGCGGTCGTGGCTTGCCGCGCCGCGAAGCGAGTGAGGCCGCCGCCGAACGGGTCGTCGCCGAGCACCACCCCGTCGGGCGAGAGCACGGGCACCGGCACGAAGCCGTGAAGGCGCGCCAACTCGTGCGCGTCCGCGTCGTGGGCCGGTGCGAGGAGCCCGGGTTCGGTGCGGCCTGGCTCCGCGACGACCGGTACCTCGCGGCCGGTCACGGGGAGGGCCACCCGCGCTCCCGCGGAGGGATGCCCGATGGGCACGCCGACCGCGACCGCGCCGTGGAGCAGCTCGGTCGCGAACGTTCGAACGCGGAGGTCGAGGTCGTCGTCGACGACGATCTCCACGAGCGAGGCGTCGAGCTCGCCGCGAACCGCGTCCGGTCCCTCGATGACCGTCTTGCAACTCGGGCAGTGCGGCACCACGACGTCGGCCATGTGGATGAGCCCCTCGTCGTGGAGCCTCACGAACGCGACGGCCGCGGCGCGGCGGACGGTGTCGGCCGCTGTGCCCTCGTCGAGCTCCGCGGCGACGCCGAAGCTGGTGAGCGTCTCGGCCGCTTCCGCGCGGCGCGCCTCGGCGAACGCACGCGCTCGCTCCGCGAGGTCGTCCGGCGACAGCGTCGTGCGGTCGTGGCCCGTGCGCACGAGCTCGTTGTCGAACGAGACGCGGCCGCCGAGGTCGCCGGCCAGCGCGGGGACGATCAGCGAGGCGGGCCGCCCCGCGGCCCACGACCGCCGGGCCAGCGCGTCCGCGGCAACGGCCGCGGACAACGCCGCGTAGCCGAGCCCGGACGCGACGGGCAGCGGGCTCGTGATCAGTCGGAGAGCGTCGGCCACCTCAGCCGAACGCTACGTCCCCCCGACCCCCCGACGCGTTCTGGGTGCAGAAACTTGCGCATAGCGCGAGTTTCTGCACCCAGAACGGAAGGCTCTTGAGCGGCGGAGCGTCAGGCGACGCGGGCGGCGACGCCGTTGCCGCGCGCTTGCGCCGACTCGGCGAGCTCGATGGCGCGGTCGCGCGCGTTGCGGGCCGCGGCCTCGACCTTCGGGCGGGCGACGTCGACCGCGTGCTCGACGTGGGGACGCGCGGCCTCCGCGGCCTCGCGCGCCTTCTCGGCCGCGTTGCGCGCCGCCGACTCCACGACGGGGCGGGCGACCTCGACGGCGTGCTCGACCCGCGGCTTGGCCTGGTCCTTCGCCTGCTCCGCGGCCCTGCTCGCCACCTCGAACGCGTGCTCGAGCGCGGGGCGGGCGGCGCGTGCCGCCTCCATCAACCCGGCGGTGGTCAGGCCGGCGCCGACCTTCATGCGCGCCTTGGCCTTGCGCTTCTTCTCGCGGCGGTCGAGGAAGAACCCGACGACGGCACCGACGGCGGCGGCCTCGCCCGCGCCCTTCAGCGCCTTCTGGGCGATGACCTCACCCGTGTCGTCCTTCTTGAACGCCTGAACGGCACCGGCTGCTCCACCGGCGACACCGGCGACGAGCGCGACCTTCACGAGCTTCCTCATAGAGGGGACGCTACCCATGAACGCGGTTTCCGTCACTTGCCGCACGACCGCACGCGCCGGCGCGGCGGCCAGCGAGCGTCAGGAGGCGGCGCGGCGGGGGCGTTCGGTCTTCGGCGGGGTGTCCGACCGCGGGACGAGCGTCGGGTTGACGCGCTCGAGCACGACCGAGCGGTCGATGACGCACTTGCCGATGTCGGTGCGCGACGGCAGGTCGTACATCACGTCGAGCAGCACCTCTTCGAGGATGGCGCGCAGGCCGCGGGCCCCGGTGCCCCGCAGGAGCGCCTGCTCGGCGACCGCGTCGAGCGCGTCGTCGGCCAGCTCGAGCTCGACGTTGTCGAGCTGGAACATCTTCTTGTACTGCTTCATCAGCGCGTGCTTCGGCTCGACGAGGATGCGAACGAGCGCTTCCTTGTCGAGCTGGTTCACGGTCGCGATGACGGGAAGGCGGCCGACGAACTCGGGGATCAACCCGAACTTCAACAGGTCTTCGGGGGTGACGTGCGAGAGCACCTCGCCGAGGTCGGCGGAGTTGGCATCGTCGCCCGACGTGCGGAACCCGATGGTCTTGCGGCCGATGCGGCTCTCGATGATGTGGTCGAGGCCGGCGAACGCGCCGCCGCACACGAACAGGATGTTCGTGGTGTCGATCTGGATGAACTCCTGGTGCGGGTGCTTGCGCCCGCCCTG
>DASVEG010000224.1:0-2392 GCA_036380695.1 Acidimicrobiales bacterium | reverse complement strand
GTCGGTTTCCCAGACGGCCATCGTTTCGTACATGCGCCGCCCGTAGATGTACGTGCCCGCGGACCGCATGAGGTCGGTGATGAACAGGAACACGTCGTCGTCCGAAGGGGCCCAGTCGACGGCGCCCCGTGCGTCCTCGGTGTAGCCGTCGAGCGACATGTTCAACGCGTAGATCAGCTTGGCCACTCCACTCCTACATCCCAGCGACACCGTGAGGCGACGTCGCGCCCGACGGTAGTGGGGCGGCGCGGTCCGCGGCGCAACCTGCACGACGACACGGACAACACCAGAAGGCGCCGATGAGCGCCCAGCCTAACGGTTCGTCCTTTATCTCCTCATTGCGCAACGCGGAGCGGGTGGACTAACGGATCGCTAGCGCAGGGAACCAACGCTCGGCGGCGTGACCCGGCGCGAGGAAGAGCACATGACCATCACGGCACGGCGTACCGTCCCGACGTTCGCGACGCTCGTCGCGCTCGTTGCCCTCTTGCTGGCGCAGGTATCGCTCGCGCCAGGTGCGACCGCGCATGGCGTGGTCGACCAGTTCCAGCCGAACTTCAACGCCGACTCGAGCGGCACGTACGGGATGAGCTTCACGGCGGGACAGGACAACCTCGTCGCGCTCGCCGTGCCCAAGGTCTGCTGCCCAGGCATCAACGGGACGCCGTTGTCGGTGACGTTCACCGTGCGCGAGTGGCCCGAAGGCGAGACGGCCGGCAGCGGCGCGGTCGTCGCCACGATCGCCGACGTCAGCATCCCGTACGCGCCCTTCATCACGGGGTCGTTCGAGGACCAGACCGTGCACGTCGACATCCCCGGCGGCGTGGCGCTGACCGCAGGCGGGCGTTACGTCATCTCCCGCAACCCGCAGTACCAGACGCCGGTCTGCACGCCGAGCTGCTACAGCGGCGGCGGCGTGGTGATCGCGACGTGGGCCATCTCGCCGAATGCGACGACCGACTGGGTGTTCGCGACGTACTACGACCCGGCGTGGGTGGATCCGAATGTCGACACCGACGCGGATACCGTCCCGGACGGTTCGGACAACTGCCCGACGGTGGCCAATACGGACCAAGCCAACTTCGACCTCGACGGCCTCGGCGACGCCTGCGACCCCGACGACGACAACGACGACGTCGCCGACGGCGAAGACACCGACGACGACAACGACGGCATCGCGGACTCGATCGACCTCTCGCCCAACGCGACGAGCGACCGCTTCTCCGACCTGGGCGCGGGCGGCATGACGATCGGCACCGTCACGCGGAACGGATGGGACGTCGCGATCACCGACGACGCACGCGGTGTCCGCGTCGTCGTCAGCGGATCCAGCGACCAGAAGGCGCGCATCCAACTCGACGGCAAGCCGTCGAGCACGAGACTCAACGCAGGCACCTACGTCATCACCGACCCGGTCGAGACGACGACGGTCGAGACGCTCACCGCAGGTCCCGCCGAGGTGGACGTGACGGTAGACGGCACACCTGCCGTGGTGATCGTCGAGGCGGGCGAGACGGCGAACATCGTCGAGGGCGACGACGGCTCCGTCCAGATCGAGGCCGTGGCGGGCACGATCACCGTGACCGGGCTCTCCGGAGGCGACGCGTCGCTCCAACCAGGCGAGACACTCGGCCAGGTCACGTCGCTCACGGGAAAACTCCGGATGCGCGCGAGCCGCGGCACGTTCGACTTCGCCGGCACCCTGACGATCGGCAACGCGAGCGACGGCATCGCACCGCTCACCGACGACGTGACGCTGGGTCTCGACGACTACGCCGTGGTGCTCTCGGCGCCGTGCTTCGTGCAGGATCGGCGGGGGAAGTTCACGTGCTCGCGGACGGTCGGCGGCGCGGCGATCAAGGTCGTGCTCGCCCCGGCCGGCCCGGACGCCTACAGCGTGTCCGCGTCGGGACGCGGCGCCGACCTCGGCGCGACGACGAGCCCGGTGACCGTGTCGCTGACCATCGGCGACAACGTGAACGCCAGCACGTCCGTCGTGGTCTGAGCCCAACGAGACTCAGTCGACCCGCCCGGCGCCATCCGTCGGTCGCGGCCCCCTTGGGGGTGGTCGTCGACGGATAGCGCCCCGGCGCGGTCGGGTCACGCTGCGGCGCCGCGCACGCGTTTCGTACGCCGGCGTGCGATCACGTCCTCCAACCACCAGCCGAACGCGAGGAGCCCGATCGCGATCGCGCCGTCGACGACCCAGAGCAGGCGCGGCGCGGTGTCGGCCTCCTTGACCTCGAACCCCCACACGGACAACGCAGTCATCCATGCCGTCCACGCCGTGACGAGCGCGTACACCGCGATGCGCGCGTACTGCCGCCGCCACAAGAACCCGGCGACGACGGCGCCCAGGACGATGACCGGCCCCGCGAACGCGGCGATCGCG
>DASVEG010000223.1:0-2072 GCA_036380695.1 Acidimicrobiales bacterium | reverse complement strand
CCCAGACGACGATGCGGACCGAGGCGCCGAGCGCCCGGGGGGAGATCTTCGATCGGAGCGGCGTGGTCGTCCTCGCGACGACCGTCGACCGCGAGCGACTCGCCGCGATGCCGTCGGAGCTGAGCCCGCGCCGCCGTCGCGAAGTCGCCGAGGAGCTCATCGCGATCCTCCGGCTCGACGAAGCCGATGCGGCGACGCTCACGGCGCGCATGACGACCGACAAGCGCTACGTCGTCCTCGCCCACGGCCTCGATTCCGCGACGGCCGACCGGATCCGAACCGCCGCCCGGAGTGAGCGCGTCGAGGCGGTCCTCCTCGAGGACGAGCCGGTCCGTGTCTATCCCCATGACGGCGGCGGCCCCGATTCGACGCTCGCCGCGCACCTGCTCGGGTTCGTCAACCGCGACGGCGTCGGCCAGTACGGCGTCGAGGCGTACTACCAGGATGCGCTCGCCGGCCGGCCCCGGATCGTCCACGCCCAGCGTGATGTCGCCGCCCGAGCGATCCCCGACACGATCGTGGTCGAGGACGAGGGCGCCCCCGGCGAGGACCTCAGGCTCACCATCGACGCCGGGCTCCAGCTGGCCGTCGAGCAGGAGGTCCTCGCGGCGTGGGCCGCCGACAAGGCCAAGAGCGTCTCCGCCGTCGTCCTCGACCCGTACACAGGCGAGGTCCTGGCCGAGGCGACCTACCCCTCGTACGACGCCAACGACTACCAGGCCGTCGCGGCCGTCGACCCCGGCCGGTTCGTCGATCCGGTCGTCAGCGCCGTGTACGAGCCCGGCTCCGTGTTCAAGATGCTCACCGCGATCGCCGGCATCGAGACCGGCGCCGTGACGCCGGCGACGAAGATCAAGGACGTCGGCACGCTCAAGCTCGACGAGGGCCGGGCGAAGATCGACAACTCGGATCGCAAGGGGATGGGCTGGGTCACGTTCGAGGACGGGATCGCCTATTCGCGCAACGTCGTCGCGGCGAAGGTCGCCCTGCTCACGGGCAGCACGACGAAGGAGTCGTCGACGATCCTCCACAACACCTGGACGCGGTTCGGATTCGGCGAGCCCACCGGCATCGACGTCGCGGGCGAGGTGGGCGGCATCGTCCACGACCCGACGATCACGGCCTGGCAGCAGATCGACCTTGCGAACGGTTCGTTCGGCCAGGGCGTCGCCGTCACGCCGATGCAGCTGGCGACGGCGTTCGCCGCGATGGTGAATGGCGGCACGCTGATCCAGCCGTACGTCGTCAAGGCTGTCGGCGCGCATGAGCGCAACCCGGGCGACCGCGGCACGGTCCTCGATCCCCAGCTATCGCAGACCCTCGTGGCGATGATGAACCACGTCGTCACCGAGGTTCCGTTCTACCGCGACCGGACGCTGATCGAGGGCTACGAAGTCGGCGGCAAGACAGGCACCGCCCAGATCTGGGACCCGACAGCCCGAGAGGGCAGGGGGGACTGGAAGCACAACCTGTTCAACTACAGCTTCGTCGGGTACATCGCCCGCGACCCCGGCGTCCCGGACCTCGTGGTCGCGGTCAAGATCGACGAGGGCACCCCGACGATCGCCCGCGTCGGCCAGCTCGAGATGCCGGTGATGTCGTTCGAGCTGTTCCGGCGGATCGCCCACGACGCGATCACGCGGCCGGGGCTACTCCAGGAGCGGCACGTCCCCGAGCCGCCCACGGTCGCCGACCGGTGACGAGACGCTGTGCCACACTGCCGACCGTGACCGAACGCGCTGCGCCGCGCGCCGGCTGGGCTGGCGCGCCGGGCGAGCCTGTTGCCGGACTGACCGCCGACGAGCTCGTTGCGGCGTCCGGCGGTCACCTGCTGACGCCATCGAGTCAGGCGGTCCTCGGCGCGGCGGTCGACTCGCGCGAGGTCATCGCGGGCAACCTGTTCGTCGCGGTCCCCGGCGAGCGCACCGACGGCCACCGGTTCGTCGGCCAGGCGGCCGAGCGCGGAGCAACCGCCGTGCTGGTCTCCGCCCGACCCGGCGAGGCCGAGCTCACCGCCCTGCGAGCCCGCGACGTCGCGGTGATCCTCGTCGACGACACCCTCCGGGCGTTCG
>DASVEG010000222.1:0-7587 GCA_036380695.1 Acidimicrobiales bacterium | reverse complement strand
GCGTTCACGAGGCTCGCCGGCCATCTCAGGAGCGCGTACCTGCCCGCCTGTCGCGAGTCGGTTTCGTGGGCCGACCTGCCCGACGGCGACGCGTGGTACCGGTGCCTCGGTCGCCTGCACACGACCACCGACCTCGAGCCTCACGCCATCCACCAGATCGGCCTCGACGAGGTGGCGTCGATCCGCGCGGAGATGGACGAGGTCATCGCGGAGACGGGCCACACGGGCGGCTTCGACTCCTTCTGCGAGCACCTCAGGACGGCCGACGAGTTCTACGCCGGCGACGCCGAGGAGCTGCTCACGAGGTACAGGGACATCTGCAAACGCATCGATCCCGAGCTGCCCCGGTTGTTCGGGACGTTGCCGCGGCTGACCTACGGCGTGAACCCGGTGCCCGACCACGAGGCGCCGTCGACGACGACCGCGTACTACCTCCCTGGCGCGCCCGCGACCGGCAGGCCCGGATGGTTCATGGCCAACACGTACGACCTCCGGTCGCGCCCCATCTGGGAGATGGAGGCGCTCACGCTGCACGAAGCGGTGCCCGGTCATCACCTGCAGATCGCGCTGGCGGCGGAACTGGAGGGCGTGCCCCGCTTCCGCCGGGCGTGGAGCGGCTACACCGCGTTCGTCGAGGGTTGGGGCTTGTACGCGGAGAAGCTCGGCCACGAGATGGGGTTGTACGCCGACCCCTACTCGCGCTTCGGCGCGCTGACCTACCAGATGTGGCGCGCGGTGCGCCTCGTGGTCGACACGGGCATCCACACGATGGGGTGGTCTCGCGACCAAGCGGTCGAGTTCTTCCGCGCGAACTCGAGCAAGCCGTTGCACGACATCACGGTCGAGGTCGACCGGTACATCGCGTGGCCTGCGCAAGCGCTCGCGTACAAGATCGGCGAGCGCACGATCAGCCGCTTGCGCGCCGAGGCGGCGGGTGCCCTCGGTGGCCGGTTCGACGTCCGCCAGTTCCACGACGTCGTGCTCGGGGCCGGGTCGATCCCGCTCGACGCGCTGGAGGCCCGCGTCCGACGGTGGGTTGCGATGGCTGCCCGGTAGTCTTCGCCGGTGGCCAGACAACGCACGGCGGCCCAGAGCGTCACCTCGTTCGCCGATCGCTTCGAGGCGATCGTCGAGAACGTCGAGCAGATCATCTCGGGCAAGGAGGACGCGATCCGCCTTGCGCTCGTGTGCCTCGCGGCCGAGGGTCACCTGCTGATCGAGGACGTCCCTGGGGTAGGCAAGACCAGTCTCGCGAAGGCGCTCGCGGCGTCGATCGACGGGGTGTACAACCGGATCCAGTTCACGCCCGACCTCCTGCCGTCGGACGTGACCGGGGTGATGGTCTACAACCGCACGTCGGGCGGCTTCGAGTTCCGCCACGGCGGGATCTTCGCCAACATCGTCCTCGCCGACGAGATCAACCGCGCCTCGCCGAAGACGCAGTCGGCGCTGCTCGAGGCGATGGAGGAACGCCAGGTCACGATCGACACGACGACGTACCACCTCGACACGCCATTCATGGTCATCGCGACGCAGAACCCCATTGAGCACGAGGGCACCTACCCGTTGCCCGAAAGCCAGCTCGACCGGTTCCTGATGCGGGTCGAGATGGGATACCCGGACAAGGCGTCCGAGATCGAGATCCTCGACACCCACTCGGGCGCGCCCCGCATCGACGAGGTCAAGCCCGTCGCGACCGCGAGCGACGTCGAGACGATGGTGCGCCTCGCGCAGGCCGTGCACGTCGCGCCGAGCCTGAAGACGTACCTCGTCGACCTCTCGGACGCGACGCGCCGCCACCCCCGGGCGACCCTCGGCGTCTCGCCGCGCGGCACGCTCGCGCTCCTGCGTGCGAGCCGGGCCCTGGCCGCGTCGGTCGGTCGCGAGTTCGTCTTGCCCGACGACGTGAAGGCGCTCGCGGGCCCCGTGCTCGAGCACCGACTGCTGCTCACGCCTGAGGCGCAGATGGGCGGGGTGACGCAGGCCGACGTGCTCGACGAGATCCTTGCGTCGGTTGCCGTGCCCACCGCACGCTCCGAGCGATAGGTCGGGGCTGGCGGCGTGACGCGACGCGGGTGGGGCATGCTCGGCGCGGCCGGCGCGTTCGCCGCCGCAGGCAAGGTGTTGAGCGTCGTCGACCTCTACGTCCTCGCCGTCGCCGCGGCCACGCTCGTGGGCGGCGCGGCGTTGTTCGTGGCGACGAGGGACGTCAACGTGCAGGTCGAGCGGACCCTCCACCCCGCCCGCGTGTTCGCCGGCAACCAGAGCCGCGTCGACCTGCTGCTCCGAAACCGCGGCAAGCGGACGCCGGTGCTCTCGGTGAGAGACCCCTTCCACCGGGGCTGGCGCTGGGCGCGCTTCCTCGTCCCGCCGCTGCTGTCCGGCGCCACCAGCCGCGCCGCCTACCGGCTGCCGACGGACCAGCGCGGCATCTTCGACATCGGGCCGCTCGAGGTGTCGTTGAGCGACCCGTTCGGCCTGATGACGAAGACGTACCCCACCGCGGGGGTGACGCAGCTCACCGTCTACCCGCGCATCGACCGCATCAACGCGCTGCCGACGAGCCAGGGTCAGGACCCCCACTCCGGCAGCCAGCGCCCGCGGGCGCTGCTCGGCGCAGGCGAGGAGTTCTACGCCTTGCGCCAGTACGAAGTCGGCGACGACACCCGGCGCGTGCACTGGCCGTCGACCGCCCGCCTCGACGAGCTCATGATCCGGCAGGACGAGATGCCGTGGCAGACGCGCGTCACGATCCTCCTCGACGTCCGCCAGCTCGTGCACGACGCCGACTCGATCGAGCTGGCCGTGTCCGCGGCGGCAAGCATCCACGACGCGAGCAGGCGGCTGCAGTCGCTGATCCGGCTGGTGTCGACGGACGGCACCGATTCGGGATACGCGGCCGGCACCGCGCACGACGAGGCCATCCTCGAACACCTCGCCAGCCTCCAGCCGACCAGGGAGGACCGGCTCGCCGGCGTCACGGCGACGCTGCGGCGCGCGGGCAACGGCGGCTCGCTCGCGGTCGTGACCACCGACCGGATCCCCCGCACCGACCTCGACGCGATCGCGAAGCTCAGGGGCCGCTACGGCACCGTCGTGCTCGTCGTCATCGAGCGCTCCGCGTACGACAAGTCCGCTGCCGTGCCCGCGGCGATGGACTTGCCGACCGTGAGCACCGTCGTCCGCGTCAACCGGAACGAGCCGTTCGCGAACGCGTGGGAACGCGCGATCGGCATCACCGCGGCGGCTCGCCGGTGACGGCGACCGCGGCGCGCCCCGCGGCGCGACCTGGCGTCTTCACGCGGCTGATCGCGGACCCGACGTTCCCGGCCACCGCGTCGCTCACGCTGTTGACCGTCGCCGTCGGCGTCGGTTTCGGCCGGCTGTTCAGCGAGGGACCCTTCCTCGCCCCCATCGTGCTGTCCGCGCTCGTGGCCCACACCGTCGCGTGGTGGTGCCGCAACCACGAGGTGTCCACCGGCGTGTCGGTCGCCGCCACCATGGGCGCGGTCGGCGTCGTGGCCGCGTGGACGCTCTTCGGGGAGACGACCGCGTACGGCATCCCGATCCCGCTCACGTTGAAGACGATGGGAGAGGCGCTCGCGCAGGCGCGGGAGACGTACCGCGTCGTCAAGGCGCCCACGCCGGCGATCGACGGGTTCGTGCTCGCGCTCGCCCTTGCGGTTGGCATCGCCGCGTTCATGGCCGATTGGGCGGCCTTCCGTCTCGCGACCGCGATCGAAGCGCTGATCCCCGCGTTCAGCCTGTTCGCCTTCGCGGCCGCGCTCGGCTTCGGCCGCTACCGCACGTTCTCGTTCGTCACCTTCGGTGCGAGCGCGCTGACCTTCCTCGTCGTCTCGAACATGACGACCCGGACACGGCTCGCGTGGTTCGGAGGGCGGCCCGCGCACGGCCCTGGGACGGTGATGCGTTCGGCCGCGCTCATCGGAGCGGCCGCGATCGTGGCCGGCTTGGTGATCGGCCCGGAAGTGCCGACGGGCGAGCCGCTCATCAGCATCCGCAACAAGGGGAAGGCGGGGCCGTCGTCCCGGACGACGATCAGCCCCATGGTCGACCTCCAGGGTCGTCTCGTCGAGCGGGCCGACATCGAGGTCTTCACCGTCAAGAGCGACCAGGCCGCGCGCTGGCGGCTCACGTCGCTCGACTCGTTCAACGGCTCGATCTGGTCGTCGAACGCGACGTACCGGCCCGCGCGGGGCGGCCTCACCGCGGAGGCGAGGATCGCGGCGATCGTGCCGAAGCTCGAGGCGACGCAGGAGTTCCGCATCCGCGCGCTCGACTCGATCTGGTTGCCCGCAGCGTTCCGCCCGGTTCGGGTGAGCGGCATCGACGGCGCGTCGTACAACGCCGACACCGCCAGCTTGATCACCGAGGACGAGACCACGAACGGCTACACCTACGTCGTCGAGTCCGCGGTCCCACAGTTCACCCCCGAGATGCTCGAGGGCGCGACGACGCCCGCTCCGCCCGACATCACCGAGCGGTACCTGGCCCTGCCGCAGCTACCGCCGCGGGTCACACGCCTCGCCAGGGAGATCGTCGCCAACGCCCGCACGCCGTACCGCCAGGCGAAGGTGCTGCAGGACTTCTTCCAGAGCGGCCAGTTCACCTACGACCTCGGCTTCCAGCAGGGCCACGGCAGCTCGGCGCTCGAGTCGTTCCTCTTCCGGACCAAGCGCGGGTACTGCGAGCAGTTCGCGGGCGCCTACGCGGTGCTCGCCAGGGCCGCGGGGCTGCCGGCGCGCGTGGCGGTCGGTTTCACGCCGGGCGAGCTGCGGGGCGACACGTACCACGTGCGCGACGAGCACGCCCACGCCTGGCCAGAGGTCTACATCCACGGCTTCGGGTGGATCGCGTTCGAGCCGACCCCTGGCCGCGGCGACCGCCACACCCAGTCGTACACCGGCCTGCCCGAGTCGCAGGACACGTCCGGGCCGGAGACCACCGCGACCACACTTGCGCCCCCGACCACCCTCGACCCGAACGCCGAGACGCCGTCGACCACACCGCCCGACGTCGCCTTCCCCGAGGGCAGCGAGCCGGGCGCAGGCGAGGAAGCCGACAAGAGCCGTCTCGACGAGGCGGTCAAGGTCGTCGGCGTGCTGGTCGGGCTGTGGGTCGTGCTCGTGCCCCTCCTGCACCTGCATCGCATCCGCCGCAGGCGGGCCGCGACCGAAGCGGCGGATCGGGTGCTCGCGGCGTGGGCGGAGGCGAGCGAGGTGCTCGCGCAGGCGGGTGTCCGGCGGAAGCCGGCCGAGACGATGCTCGAGTTCTCCACGCGCGCACCGGCCTCGGCCGGACTGCAGCAGGACGCGGCGATCGCCTTCCGCGCCCTCGGCCACGACGCGACCCTCGCGACCTACGCGCCCGACGCGGGAGGCCTCGCGCACGACGCAGGAGAGCGCGCCGCGGTGTCGGCCCAGACCGTCTCCCGCGCCATCACCGGGCAGGTGCCGGTCTTCGAGCGGGTGCGGTGGTGGCTCGACCCCCGCCCCCTCTGGCGCGAGTTCCGCAGCCGCCCCCGCGCCCGCCCCTGACGCGTTCCGGAGGCAATAGGGGCGGCTGTACCGCCTCTATTGCCTCCGGAACGAGGAAACGGTCAGTCGTCGCGCTTGCGGAGGCGGTCGCGCACCTTCTGGCTGCGGCGACCGACGAGGTCGCTCAAGCTGCCGGTGCGGGCGCTGACCGACGACAGGCTGCGACCGAGCTTGGCGGCGTTGACGTAGAAGACGAAGCCCGATCCGACCATCACGGCGAAACCGAGGAACCCCAGCAGCACCGACTCGGTGAACCCGAGGATCAGGACGAGCAGGCCGGCGACGAACGAGAACACGGACCACCGCAGCTTCCGCCCCGTCTTCTCGGCAGGAGAGACGGCGCCGACCTCGCGCGCGAACGCGGGATCGGAGTCGTAGAAGTTCTTCTCGATCTCCTGGAGGATCCGCTGTTCGTCTTCAGAGAGCGGCACGCGCTTCCCCTTCTCGCCGAGCCTGGTAGCCCTCCGCCATCATCGCGCAGGCGGGGCGCTTGGTCACCCGCGCGTCGACGGGCCCCACTGCGTGTCCCCTCGTCGTTTCACCCGCAGCCCGCGATCGTCGACGAGCGCGGCGGGCCCGACGGCCTCCTCGCCGAAGCGGCGGCGGATCTCCTCGACCGCTTCCGCGGCCCGGTCGGCCGCGGCGGGCCTGGCCTCGTCGAGGGTGAGCTGCTCGGCGACGGCCTCGCCGAGGTTGCTCATCGTCACGCCGAGCAGGCGGACCCCTGGGGCGGGGTCGACCTGGGTGAGCAGGTCGCCCGCGGTCGCGGCGATGAGGCTCGCCGTCGCGGTCGGTGTCGGGAGCGTGTGGCTCCTCGTGATCGTGCGGAAGTCGTGGAAGCGCACCTTCACCGTCACGGTCCTGCCCGCGACCCCCGCCTTCCGCAACCTCGACGACACCGCGTCGGCCATGCGGACGACTTCTCGCTGCATTGCCTCGTGCGTGTGCAGGTCGCGGGCGTAGGTCTCCTCGTTGCCTATCGACTTCGCCTCCTGGTTCGGCACGACCGGCCGGTCGTCACGCCCCCACGAGAGCTCGTGGAGGTGGCGACCGGCGGCCTTGCCGAGCGCGCTCATGAGCGTGTCGAGCGGCAAGCGCGCCAGGTCTCCGACCGTCTCCGTTCCGAACCGCTCCAGTCGTTGTTGCGTCGCAGGGCCGACGCCCCACAGCGCGCGGATAGGGAGCGGGTGAAGGAACGCCAGCTCCTCCCCCCGTGCGACGACGACGACGCCGAGCCCTGGCACCGTCCCGTTGCGCGACGCGGTCGGCTTGGCCACCTTCGACGCGAGCTTGGCGAGCAACTTGCTGGGAGCGACGCCGACCGCGCACGACAAGCCGAGCTCGTCCTGCACGCGGGCGCGAATGTCGGCCGCGATGCGCCGGCCGTCGCCGAACAATGCGGTGGCCCCGGTGACGTCGAGGAACGCCTCGTCGAGCGAGATGCCCTCGACCAACGGCGTGTACGACCGGAAGATCTCGTGGAGGCGCTTGCTCGTCTCGCTGTAGGTGTCGAACCGCCCGTGCAGGAAGATCGCCTGCGGGCACAACCGCTTCGCTTGCATCGACGACATCGCGGAGTGCACACCGAAGGCGCGAGCCTCGTAGTTGCACGAGGCGACGACGCCCCGTGGCCCGTCGCCGCCGACGATCACCGGCTTCCCCGCCAGCGACGGGTCGAGCAGGATCTCGACCGACGCGTAGAAGCTGTCCATGTCGACGTGGAGGATCGTGCGGGCGCGCTCCGTCACACCCGTCACACCCGTCGCACCGTCACACCCGCTGCACCTGGAGCTGCGCACGGTCCGAACCGTCGACGCGGTAGCGGAACGACCGCGCCTCGGTGAACCGCTCGTCGAGCCACGCAGCGAGGGGCTCGCGCACCCAGAGCGGGCACCCCTCGAGGTGCGGGCCGCACGCGTCCGCCTGCACCCACCTGGCGTCGACCACGATGCGGTCGAGGTCTTCGACGACGATGGCGCCGGAGAAGCTCGTGGCCCGGTGCACCTCGACGCGGAGCCGCCAGCCGAGG
>DASVEG010000221.1:0-4774 GCA_036380695.1 Acidimicrobiales bacterium | reverse complement strand
CGCTGATCGTGCCGTACCTGCTCATGATCGCCATCTTGCTGATACGACCGTATGGACTGCTCGGCACGAAGGAGGTCCGGCGGGTATGAAGCCACACCGCAACCTCGTCCGCGGCTACGAGCAGGACCTGCGCCTGTTCCGGACGCGCGCCGCGAAGGCGTGGCTCGCCGTGCTGATCGCGCTGTGGCTGCTGACGCCGGTGTTCCTGATCGACCCCTTCTGGCTGTCGGTGCTCAACTACGCGGGGATCGCGGCGGTCGGCGCGCTCGGCCTCAACCTGCTCACCGGCTACACCGGCCAGGTCTCGCTCGGCCACGCGTTCTTCCTCGCAATCGGCGCCTACACGTGGGCCCACTTCGGCGGCGAGCAGCACATGGACCTGCCCGTGTGGCTGCTGCTCTCGGCCGTGATCGGTGGCGTGGTCGGCGCCCTGGTCGGCCCGTTCGCTCTACGGCTGCGCGGCAACTACCTCGCCATCGTGTCGCTCGGGCTCGTCTTCATCGGCACGCACATCTGGAACAACTGGCAGTCGGTCACGGGTGGCTCCGAAGGCGTGAGCGGCGAGCGGGCGGCCACGATCGGCTCGTTCGACTTCGCCGACCTGCACGTCGCGGGCAAGGCGTACTCGCGCGAGCAGGGCTACTTCTGGCTCATCTGGTTCGTCGTGGGCCTCAGCGCGTTGTTCGCCAAGAACATCGTGCGGACGCGCCCCGGCCGCGCGCTGCAGGCGATCCGCGATCGCGACGTCGCCGCGGCCGTGATCGGCGTCGACCCGGCCAGGTACAAGGTGGTGGCCTTCGCGTTGTCGGGCGTGTACGCCGCCGTCTCCGGCGCGCTGCTCGGGTCGTACCGCGGCTACCTCAGCCCGGACGAGTGGAGCCTGCTCCTCTCGATCCAGTTCATCGCCATCATCATCGTGGGAGGCGTTGGCACCATCTTCGGCTCCGTGCTCGGCGCGTTGTTCATCGCGGGCGCCCCGCTGTTGATCGAGGAGTACGCGTCCAGCATCCCCCTCGTCAGCTGGCTCACCGATCAAGGTGGCATGGCGATCGACACGTTCAACCAGTTGCTGTTCGGAGTCGTGATCATCCTGTTCCTCGTGCTCGAACCGCACGGGCTCGCAGGCATCTGGTTCCGTATCAAGGCCTACTTCAAGGCCTGGCCGTTCTCGTACTAACGGGAAATGAAACAAGGAGCGCACATGACCAAGAAGCGGGCGTGGTTCCGTCTCCTCGCCGTCCTGTTCGGAATCGTCCTCATCGCAGGTGCATGCGGTGGGCGCGACGACGACGGTGACGACGTTGGCGCAGGCGACGACACCGGCGACACGGCGGACGACGAGAAGAAAGAAGTCACTTCCGGTCCTGGCTTCGACGGGACCACCATCAAGCTCGGCGTGCTGACCCCGCTGTCGGGTCCCGTCGCGGCCCCGATCGGCCTCCCGCTCACCGCGGGCGGCGACGTGTACTGGGAGCGCGTCAACGCGGCGGGCGGCGTGGCCGGGAAGTACAAGGTCGAGATCGTCAAGGAGGACAACCTCTACGACACCGCCCAGACGAAGCAGAAGTACACGAAGATCAAAGACGAAGTCGTGATGTTCAGCCAGATCCTCGGCACGCCGCCCACGCAGACGGTGCTGCAGGACCTCAAGGCCGACGGCCTCGCCGCGTCGCCCGCGTCGCTCGACGGTGAGTGGGTGCGGGAGCCGAACCTGCTGCCGGTCGGTTCGACGTACCAGCTGCAGTTCGTGAATGCCGCCGAGTACCTCGTCAAGGACGCGGGCTTCAAGGGCAAGCCGATCTGCATCATCGCCGAGGAAGGTGCTTACGGAGACGCAGGCATCGAGGGTGTCGCGTACGCCGGCAAGGAGCTCGACTTCGACGTCGCCGTGACCGCCCGCTTCAAGGCTGCGGACCAAGACCTCACGGCTCCGCTCCAGCAGCTCAAGAACGGCAACTGCGCCGCGGTGTTCGTGACCGCGACGCCGACGCCGACCGCGAAGATCCTCGGCACTGGAGCGCAGCTCGGGTTCAGCCCGCAGTGGGTCGGCCAGTCGCCCTCGTGGGTGAACGCGCTGATCGCCAGCCCGGTCGCTCCGATCCTCGAGAAGAGCTTCCTCCTCGCCGGTGAGGGCCCGCAGTGGGGCGACGAGTCGGTGCCTGGCATGAAGCAGTTGCTCGACGACATCAAGAAGTACAAGCCCGACCAGCAGCCCGACGGCTACTTCGTGTTCGGCTACGCGCAGGCGATGGCCGTGCACCAGGTGCTCGAGACCGCGGTCGAGAACGGCGACCTGAGCCGCGAGGGCATCCTCAAGGCGATCGAAGAGGCAGAGGTCGACTCGAAGGGCCTCTACGGCGAGTACGAGTACGGCAAGGCGTCGACGCGCAACCCGTCCCGCACGACCGCCATCTTCAAGGTCAACAAGGCCGTCCCCGGCAACCTCGAGAAGGTGAAGGACATCACGTCCACCGCCGCGAAGAGCTTCAAGTTCGAGTGACGTAGACGCTTTTGTGCACCGATGGCGTCATATATGGCGCCATCGGTGCACAAAACGATCACTGCAGGTCTTCGGCGGCCTGTCGGACCTGCCAGTCACGGTCCGTCAGGGCGCGCTGCACGGCGGCATCGACCTCCGGCCCCTCGAACGGGGCAAGGGCGAGGACCGCGCGGCGCCGCACCGCGGGCTTGTCCTCGGTGGCGCGGAGGATGGCCGGCAGGCCGGCGGGATCGCCGAGCGCACCCAGGGCCGCGACCGCGGCCTCCCGGCACAGCGCGTCGGCATGCGACGTCGCGGTCGCGGAGAGGGCGGCGACGACCTCGGGGGAGGGCGGGTGTTCGCCCAACGCGTAGGCGGCCGCCTCGACCACGAGCGTGTCGTCGTCGGCGAGCAGAGGCACGAGGTCGACGTCGCAGCCGTCGCCGTCCGGGCCCGCGGCCGTCCTCGCGGCCAACTCCGCCGCCCGTCTGCGGACGACAGGCGACGGATCGCGGAGCGCGTCGCGCAGCTCCGCCGACGTGAGCGCGTCGCACCGGTGCAGGGCCGCGAGCGCGGTGGCGCGCACCGACGCATCGGCGTCGGCCAGCAGGGCGCGAGCCGCGCCTTCGTCGCCGGCGTGGCCCGCGAGTGCTGCGACGCGGCGCCGTTCGCCCGCTTCGTCCGCCATGCCGGTCGCGTTCACCCCGTCATGGTCGCCCACCGGCTGTTCAAGGGCGAGCGCATGGGAGACGATGCGGGTTGGTGACCCGGCGCGCGTCCGACCGTCAGCGATTCGCGTTCGTGGTGGCAGGCGCCGTGGTGCTCGTCGGAACGGGCCTCCTCGTGGTGTGGAACGCGACCGAGCCGCAGGAGCGCGTCGTCGTCGTGGCCGACTCGCCGACGCTCGTCGCGCCGCGGGTGCCTGCGTCGTCCTCGACGACGGCGCCTGCGCTGCAGCTCTCCCAGCCGTCTGGGCCCATCGCGCCCCCGGCCGACGAGTACGCGCCGGAGCCGGTGCTGCGCATCGGGTCGATCGAGATCCCGAAGATCGGGCTGGTGCACGAGACCTTCCACGGCATCACGATGCACAACATCGACAAGGGCCCGAGCCATTGGCCGGGCTCCGCGTTGCCGGGCGAGATCGGCAACGCCGTGTACATGGGCCATCGGGTCACGAAGACCCGTCCGTTCCGCAACATCCACCTGCTCGTGCCCGGAGACGAGGTGTTCATCACCGTCGACCCCGCCGCGTTCGGCGCCACGGGTTCGCCCGTTCGCACGCGGTACGTCGTCACCGGTTCGGAGGTCGTGTCCCCCGACGCGATCCACATCGTGACGCCCACGCCAACCGCGACCGCGACGCTGTTCGCCTGCCATCCGCCCGGGTCCGCGCGCCAGCGCTACGTCGTGCACCTCGCCCTCGCCACCGCGTGAGCCACTTCCTCCTCAAGGAGGGGTCCGCGCGCTCCGATGGCATCTCTCGGAAAGGAGCGAGGCATGACGCACATGGTCCTGTACCGGTCGGCCGAAGGTCAGCCGGTGTATCACCCGACGGAGTCGCTCGAAGACGCGGCGCGCCACCTCGAGCAGCTTCGCAACGCGGGGCACGGCAGCGATGCGCGCATCTTCCGCCTGGAGGAGATCCCGGTCGAGGTGAAGACGTACTACCGGGTGGAGCTGCCGGTGGAAGCAAAGGGCGACGCGCCCGCGCCGGCAGAGCCCGCCGCGCCCGCGCCGGCCGCTGCTGCTCCCGCCGCCGCGGCTCCGCCTGCCAACGCGCCTGCTGCGGTCGCGCCGGCGGCTGCCGCTGCTGCTGCGCCCGCTGCGGCGCCGGCTGCGCCCGCCAACGGGCCGGCGCCCGTCAAGGGCGAGCCGGCGACGGCTGGTGCCAACGGCGGCCGCTTCGGCCTGTTCGGCAAGGGCTGACCGCCCGCCGCCGGACGGTCAGCCGCCGACTGCGGACCGGAGTGCGAGCGCGACCAGCGCGATCGCGGCTCCGATCGCACCGGCGGCAGCTACGGCGGAGAAGGCCACGAGCAGGATCAGCGCCAGGCTCGCCCGGATCGGGTGTCGCCGGTCGCTGAACCGCACAGGACCACGCCGAGGCGCCGGTCGCGACACCGTCGGACGGAGGGTGTCGGGGCCGGCGTCCTCGCGTTCGACGCGCGGTTCGGTGACGGGTTCGGCCGGCTCGTCCCACCGTTCCGGAGGCAAGAGGAGCGGTGGTACCGCCTCTATTGCCTCCGGAACGGGTTCGGGCGCGGGTTCGGGCGCGGGTTCGGGCGGCGCAGGCGG
>DASVEG010000220.1:0-4805 GCA_036380695.1 Acidimicrobiales bacterium | reverse complement strand
CCGCGCCTGAGCCATGCGAACGGCTCCGGCCCGCTTCCCGAGCACGTCGGCAACCTCCTCCGCGCTCAACCCGAGCACGACCCGCAGCTCGAGCAGCTCACGGTCGCCCTCCGGCAGGCGCTCGAATGCGGCGCGCACGGCGCCGGCCTCTTCCTCACGGACGAGTTGGTCTTCCGCACCGTCGCGTCCGTCGCTCGCGTCCCATGCCGCCGGCAACGACGAGGCCGGCTTTCGCGCCCTGCGTCGCTGGGCATCGAGCACCACGTGGCGGACGATCCCCGCGAGCCACGCGTCGAACCCGGCGCCCTCGCCCCGGTACGACGGCATGCCTCGGACGGCGCGAGCCATCGTTTCCGCGACCGCGTCCTTCGCCGCGTCGTCGGGCGCGAGCCGCCGGCGCGCATAGGCGAGCAGCCGTGGGTAGGCGCGGCGGTACAGCGACTCCCACGCCGCGGGGTCGCCTCCTCGCGCTCTCTCCACCAGGGCCACCAGCCCCGCGTCGTTCTCCACACCTGTCCTTCTGTCGCCGGCCGTCGCCGTTCGTCACTCCATTGTTCGGCGGTTGGCGCCCTAAGTTGCACCCGTGACCGCGATGCCGCAGGACCCGTCCCGCCGCGAGTCGCTCTTGAAGGCGAAGCTGCGGGCCCTGGCGCGCTCGCACTGGGGCGCGGCGATCGAGCGGGCGAGGGAAGGCACGCTGCCGGGCGGTGCCGCGCTGGCCACCCCCGACGCCGCGTGGGTGCTGGGGGAGGACGACCCGTCGCGCTCGCTCGGGCCCGCGATCGCCTGGGCGAGGAAGGCGGGCTCCGCGCGCCTGCACATCCTCGTCCCATCGGACGCCGAGACACTGGCGCGGCGGGCCGAGCGCTTCTCGTACCCGATCGAGGTCTGGCGGATCGCCGGCACGTCGGTCGAGCGCGCCGGCCCCGAGCCGCTGCCCGTCGAACCCGCGGTCGACCCGCAGGCCGAAGCGTTCCGCGGCCTCCTCGAGCGCGCGGGCACCGAGGTCGTGGTCGAGCAGGGGATGCTGCGTGCCGAGGTGCTCGGGCTGGAGGTGGCGCGCGTCGTTCCGGACGAGACGGGCGTCCATCTCGAAGTCGGCGTCGGCAAGCACGACCGTGACGCGCACAGCGAGCTCAGCGGGCAGCGGCAGGGAATGGACGAGTTGTTCGAGGTGGTTCGGGCGGTCGCCGACCTGCGGCGTTCCGGCCGCGCTGGCGGCGACGGATACACCCTCGCATCGGAGCGGTGGCTGCGGGCCGTCGTCGTGAAGAAGCCCGAGCTCGTCGGCGCCAGGGACCTCACGCCCGCGCCGACTCCGGTCGCGCGAACCGACCTGCGGCGCTCGGTTCCCGCGCCGGCTCGCGGCACCGACCTCGAAGGCCGGCCGTTGCTCGTCGTGTTCGCGGTCGGCCTCGACCTCGACGTCGTGTCGGTCGCGTCCGACGCGTGGGCCGCGGACGAGCGCGACCCGCGGCTCGTCATCTGCTTGCCCGCGGCGGACGCGTACGGCGTCATCCGTGAGCTCGCCGCGCTGCACATCCCGCCCGCCGAGGTCGTGACCGTGCCGGGGGATTGGCGCGCGCTGTAGCCAGTGCGCACCCGTAGCCTTGTCGACCATGCTCGACCGACTCGCCGGCCTGGAAACGGAGTACGAGGCCGTCGTCGCGCGCCTGAACGATCCCGACGTCCTCGCGGACCACAACAAGCTGCGCGAGGAGTCGCGCCGCCTCAAGCAACTGGAGCCGATCGTCCTCGCGTACCGCGAATACCGCGCCGCGCACGACGACCTCGCCGTGGCGAAAGAGCTCGGCATGCGCGAAGAGGCCGACGAGGCGGAAGCCCGGATCGCGAGACTCGAGGAGGAGCTCAAGGTCCTGCTCTTGCCGAAGGACCCGAACGACGAGAAGAACGTCATCGTCGAGATTCGCGGTGCCGAAGGGGGCGAGGAGGCGAACCTCTTCGCCCGCGACCTCTACGAGATGTACACGAGGTACGCCGACCGCCAAGGGTGGAAGGTCGAAGTGCTCTCGTCCGATCGGTCCGACATGGGTGGCTTCAACGAGATCACCTTCCTGCTCAAGGGCGACGGCGTATGGAGCCGGTTCAAGTTCGAGGGAGGGCCGCATCGCGTGCAACGCGTCCCGGCCACCGAGTCGCAGGGGCGCGTGCACACGTCGTCCGCAACCGTCACCGTGCTGCCGGAGGCCGAAGAGGTCGAGGTGCACATCGACCAGAACGACCTCGACGTCGACGTGTACCGCTCGTCCGGTCCCGGCGGGCAGAGCGTGAACACGACCGACTCGGCGGTGCGCATCACCCACCTCCCGACCGGGCTCGTGGTGTCGATGCAGGACGAGAAGAGCCAAATCCAGAACCGGGCGAAGGCGCTGCAGGTGCTGCGGGCGAGGCTGCTCAAGCTCGAGCAGGACAAGCAGTCGTCGGAGCTGTCGGAGGCGCGCCGCGGGCAGACCGGCGGCGGTGGGCGGTCGGAGAAGATCCGCACGTACAACTACAAGGACAACCGCATCACCGACCACCGCATCAACCAGACGTGGTACGCGCTGTCGAAGATCCTCGGCGAAGGCTCGCTCGAAGAGGTCACCGAAGCGTTGATCGCGGACGAGCGGGCTCGCCAGCTCTCCGGCAACGACGGCGCGTGAGTGGGCGCACCTGGCGCGAGTTGCTCGCGCTCGCCGAGGAACGGCTCGGTGACCGGATGGAGGCGCGGCGGCTGGTCGAGCGGGCGTCCGGCAACGAGGGTGCGGAGTACCTGCTCGGGCTGGAAGAGCGGGCGACCGAACGCACCGAGCCGTTCTTCCTCGACCTCGTCGAGCGGCGCGCCGCGGGCGAGCCGTTGCAGTACGTGCTCGGCCGGTGGGGGTTCCGCAGGCTCGACCTCTTCGTCGATCGCCGCGTGCTCATCCCGCGGCCGGAGACGGAGATGGTCGTGCAGCTCGCGCTCGCCGAGCTCGACGCGATGAAGCGCGCGTCGCCGCCCGTCACCCGGCCGACCGTCGTCGACCTCGGCACCGGCTCTGGGGCGATCGCGCTCTCGATCGCGCAGGAGGCGCCTTCTGCCCAGGTGTGGGCCACCGATCGATCCTCCGCCGCCATCGAAGTCGCCCGTGCCAACCTCGCGGGCTTGGGCAACGCCGCGGCTCGCGTCCGCCTGCTGGAGGGCTCGTGGTTCGAGCCCCTGCCCGCGACGATGCGCGGGCGCGTCGACCTCGTGGTGTCGAACCCGCCCTACATCGCCGACGGTGAAGACCTGCCGGCAGACGTCGAGGAGTGGGAGCCACGCGAGGCGTTGCGCGCGGGGCCGACCGGGTTGGAGGACATCCGGACGATCCTCGGCGAGGCTCGTTCGTGGCTGGCTCGCCATGGCGCGGCCGTCGTCGAGATCGCGCCCCATCAGTCTTCGGACGCCGTGGCGCTGGCGACGCAGACCGGGTACTCGGGCGCCGACGTCCGTCTCGACTTGGCAGGTCGCGAACGCGTCCTGCTGGCGCGTTGGTAGAGCTCGTTCCCGCCGGCGAGCGCGCCGTCGAGCGCGCCGCGGCGGTGTTGGTGACGGGCGCGGTGATCGCCATCCCGACGGACACGCTCTACGGGCTGGCGGTCGACCCGTGCCGGCCGGGGGCGACCGATGCGATCTTCGAGGTGAAGCAACGCCCGGTCGACGTCGCCCTCCCGGTGCTGGTGGGCGACCCCGGCGACGCGGCCGCGCTCGGCCACGTCGACGCGCCGGTGGTGCGCGCGTTGATGGACGCGTTCTGGCCGGGGCCGTTGACGATCGTGGTGCGCGCCCGGGCGAAGGACTTCGCGCTCGGGATCGGCGCGACAGGTGCGACCGTGGGCTTGCGCTGCCCCGCGCACGAGTTCGTTCGCGCCCTCTGCCGGCGGGTGGGCCCGCTCGCGGTGTCGTCCGCCAACCTGCACGGGCAACCGACGCCGCCGACGGCCCGAGAGATCGCCGCCGTGTTCGGTAGCGCCGTCCCCCTCGTCGTCGACGGCGGCGAGTGCTCGGGCGCGGCGTCCACCGTCGTCGACTGCAGCGAAGTCGGCCCCGACGCCGAGGTGCTGCGCGAAGGCGTCATCCCGCGGGCCGATGTCGAACGCGTCACCCGCGCCGCCCGCGCCGCCGCCGCGTTCCGGAGGCAATAGAGGCGGTACAGCCGCCTCTATTGCCTCCGGAACGGCGTCACGTCAGCGTGAACGTGTCGCCCGCGACGGCAGCGACGCGATCGCACAGGTCATCCGTCACCATCACGGTGAGGAGATCTGCGTCGGCGGTGTTCGCCCAAGTGCGGCGGCCGTCGGCGAGCACCAACGCGGCGACCCCTTGCGACGGGGCACCGTCGCGGTCGTGCAAGACGGTGTACGCCTCGACCGTGGCCGGCCCCTGGTGGTCGGCGACGACGCGACGTCGAGGCAACGCGTCGACCTCCGCCTGCGGCGACGCCCAATGGAAGCCGTTGGGCGGCGGCGTCGACCCATAGACGCCCATGGAGTGCTTGGTCACGTACCACCCGAGGGCGGTCACCAGCCCGAAGGCTCCCGAGCCGCCGTCGGCGCGGAGCGCGGCGACGACCTGCGCGATGGCGTGGGTGGAGGAGTTGTTGCCCGGCCCGCCGCCGAACGTCAGCCCGCCCGTCAAGGTCGGCACGCGTGACGCGTCCCACGCGTCGATGCCGAGCTCGGCCGCCGCGATCTGCACCGCCGCCGGGAAGCACGAGTAGAGGTCGACGTAGGCGACGTCGTCGGCACCGATGCCCGCGGCCTCGAACACCGACCGCCCGCAC
>DASVEG010000219.1:0-7329 GCA_036380695.1 Acidimicrobiales bacterium | reverse complement strand
GCCCGATGAGCGCGGTGATCTCGTGCTCGTGCACGTCGAGCGTGACGTCACGGACGGCGCGGAACGCGCCGTAGTAGAAGTCGAGGTCGCGCAGTTCGAAGACGGTGACGTGCTCCGCTTCGGCGACGACGGGGTCGATGGCGTGCTGCACCTCGGGGACGGGCGCGTGCGCGCCGGCGTCGGTCATCGTGCGAGCTTCGGACATCAGTCACCACCGTGTCGAGTATCGGTTGCGGAGGAAGATCGCCACCGCGTTCATCGCGAGGAGGACGGCGAGCAGCACGATGATCGCCGCGGCGGCCGCGTACGCCCATTCCCGCTGGGGGCGCTGCGTCCAGTCGAAGATGATCATCGGCAGCGCGGAGAACTCGCTGTCGACGCTGCTGGGCGTGTTGAAGATCGACACCTTCGCGCCGACGACGAGCAGCGGCGCCGTCTCGCCGAGGGCACGCGAGAGGGCGAGGATCGTGCCGGTGAGGGTGCCCGGCATCGCCGCGGGGAGCACGAGCGTGCGTGCCACTTGCCATTTCGTCGCGCCGAGCCCGTACGCGCCCAGGCGGACCGACTGGGGAACGGCACGGATCGCCTCGCGACCGGCGATGATGATCACCGGCAGGCTCATGACCGCGAGCGTCAGGGCACCGGCGATGATCGTCTCGCCGAGGTCGAGGAACTGCACGAACACGCCGAGGCCGAGGATGCCGTAGACCACGGACGGCACGCCTGCGAGGTTGGAGATGTTCGTCTCCACGATCGTCGTGAGGCGTCGCCGGGGCGCGAACTCCTCGAGGTACAGCGCGGCGCCGACGCCGATGGGCACCGCGAAGAGGGCGACGAGGCCCATGAGCCAGATCGAGCCCCACAGCGCGGCCCTGATGCCGGCGCGGGTCGGGCGCCGAGAGGCGAAGTTCTGCAGGAACGCGACGGGGTCGGCCGCGAGCCGGTCCCACCCGCGGTCGTAGATCGACCAGAGCAGCATCGCCAGCGCGACGACCCCGACGAGCGTGGCGACGAACAGCACCATGGAGAACGCCGTGTCGAACAAGACGTTGCGGCGCGTGCGCGTCGAACCCTTTACGAGTATCGCGGTGCCCTCGCGGCCGACCGGAGCCGTCTGTCGCGCCGCGGGCGCGGGCGCGGTCACTGGTACTCCTGCCGGAAGCGGCGGACGATGGCGTTGCTCACCATGTTCATCCCGAGCGTGATCACGAACAGCGTGGCGCCGACGGCGAACAACGACTGATAGCGCGTCGTACCGGCTGCCGCCTCGCCGGTGACCGTGTTCGCGATGTGGGCCGTCAACGTCTGGATCGACTCGAAGTAGTTGACCGTGAGGCGCGGCGTGTTCCCCGTCGCGATCGTCACGGCCATCGTCTCGCCCACCGCCCGCGACAACGCGAGCAGCACCGACGCGGCGATCCCGGACAGCGCGGCCGGCACGACGACGCGAAGCGCCGTCACCCGCTTGCTCGCGCCGAGCCCGTAGGACGCCTCGCGGAGCGATTGCGGGACGGCGCGGATCGCGTCCTCGCTGATCGACGCGATCAACGGCAGCACCATGAGGCCAACGGCGATGGCACCGGACGCGGCGTTGAAGATGAACACGCGATCGTCCCCGAAGAGCGGCCGGAGGATCGTCGGGGTGATCACGTTGAGGGCGAAGAAGCCGATGACCACCGTCGGGATCCCCGCGAGCAACTCGAGCGTCGGCTTGAGGACGGCGCGGACGCGGGGGCGGGCGTACTCGGCGAGGTAGATCGCCGTCGCGAGGCCGAGAGGCAGGCCGACGACGAGCGCGCCGACGCCGATCATCGCGGTGCCGCCGAGCAGCGGGAGCACGCCGTAGTCGCCCTCGCGGTCGCCGAGCAGCCTCCACTTCGTGCCCGTCAGGAACGAGAAGACGTCGACGTCGCGGAAGAAGTCGAGCGTCTCGAACAGGAGCACCGCGATGATCGCGATCGTCACGCCAACGGAAACGGCCGCGCACGCGAACAGCACACCGACCACGACGCGCTCGGCGCGGCGTGGTCGGCGGGTGAGGTCGGGGAGGGCGGGAGCTGCGCTCATCGGCATCCGGGCTGCAACGTCCAGGCCCCGGCCTGCGCCGGGGGACGTCGCGGCATCTTAGGAACGGTCCGGAGCGCTACGGCTCGAGCTTGGCGAGGCCATCTTCGTAGTCCTGCTCGGGCGCGGGCACGTAGCCGACCTCGGCGATGATCTCGGGCGTGGTCTCGAGGTAGAAGCGGACGAACTCCTTCACCTCGGGCCGTTCCAGCGCCGTGTTCGTGACGTAGATGAACAGGGGCCTGCTGAGGGGGTAGTCGCCCGACTCGACGTTCTCGGCCGAGGGCTCGACGCACTCACCGCCGGTCTCCTCCGCCACCTTCACGTCCTTCAGCCGCTCCTCGTTCGCCTGGAAGTAGGCGAAGCCGAAGTACCCCCACGAGTTCTCCTCGCCCTCGATGCCCTGCACGAGGGTGTTGTCGTTCTCGGACGCGGTGTAGTCGGTCCGCGGCTTCGTGTCTTGACCGAGCACCTCCTCGACGAAGAAGTCATAGGTGCCCGAGTCGGTGCCGGGAGCGAACGTGTCGATCTCGACGTTCGGGAACTTCGGGTCGACCTGCTTCCACGTCTTCGCGCCGCCCTCGCCGAAGAGCTTCGCGAGCTGCTCGTAGCTCAGGCACTCGAGGAACTCGTTGTCCGCCGACGTCACGACCGCCAGGCCGTCGAGGCCGACGCGGAATTCGGTGAACTCGACGCCGTTGGCCTTGCAGGCGTCGATCTCCTCCTGCTTGATGGCGCGGCTGGCGTCGGCGATGTCGATCTCTTCGTTGCAGAACTTCTTGAAGCCGCCGCCCGTTCCCGACGTCCCCACCGCGACGTCGACGCCGGATGCCTCGGCCTGGAACTCCTCGGCTATCGCCTCGCTGATGGGTGCGACCGTCGACGACCCGTCGATGGCGATCGAGCCGCTCAGGTCGCCTCCCTCGCCGCCACCCGATCCGTCGCCGCCCCCGCCGCACGCCGTGAATACGAGCGCGATGCCGAGCAGGGCCGCGGCGAGCCGGGCGCCCGCCTTTCGATGAGTCACAGACGTGTCTCCTTCTCGCGTGGTTGCTACGGCGACCGTAGAGAGGCGACATGTCCCGGCCCGCACGCGTCGGTGAACGCGAGGTGAACGCCGGCGGAACGTTCGCGGCGATGCCGAACGGCAACGTCGCGAGCGGGGGGTACGGTCCGGCCAATGCGACTGCTCGTGACGAACGACGACGGGGTGCACGCCGCGGGGATCCTGTCGCTCGCTGCCGCGCTCGTGAAGGAGGGGCACGACGTCACCGTGGTGGCTCCCTTCGACGACAGGAGCGGGTCGGCCGCCGCGCTCGGCCCTGGTCATGCGTCCGGCGTCCGCATCGAGCGCCTCGTCCTCCCCGACCTCGGCGAGCAGGTGCCGGTGATCGCGCTCGACGGACCGCCAGGGATGTGCGTGCTCGCTGCGCATCTCGGCGCGTTCGGCGACCGCCCGGAGGCCGTCGTGAGCGGGATCAACCATGGCAGCAACACCGGGCGGTCGGTCCTGTTCTCGGGAACGGTCGGTGCGGCACTTGCCGCCGCGAGCTTCGGCCTGAAGGGCGTCGCGGTCAGCGTGAAGTCGAGCGACCCGTGGCACTTCGACACCGCCGCGGCGTTCGCTTGCGCCGCGGTCGAGTGGCTCGCGGGCGCACCGCCGCACACGGTGCTGAACGTCAACGCACCGTCGTTGCCGCTCGCGGAGGTGCGGGGCGTCCGGTCGGGGCGGTTGGCGCCGTTCGGCGTCGTGCGCACCGTGATCGAAGACCAGTTCGACGACCGGCTCGTGCTCGTCCTGCGCGATACCGACGAGGAGCTCGACGCCGACACCGACACGATGCTCGTCATGGACGGTTACGTCTCGGTGAACGCGCTCGTCGGGCCCAGGGCGGTCGCGACGGCAGAGGCCGGCGACCTGGCCGGCGAGCTGTCGGAGCTCGCGCTCGGCAGGAGGTGAACGCCGCGCCCTAGCGCGGCAACGGGGAGGTGAACGCCCGGCGAAGGGACGCGTGCCTCCCAGGGTTTGCCACGGACCGGGCCGTACGATTGCGGCATCCCCGAACCCGCCGTCGTCGCCGTTGCCGTCGCCGCCGCAGTTGCACTCGTCGCGCTTGTGGTCGGGTGGATCGCGCGGCGCACCGTCGTTCGCCGGCTCGCGGCCGTGACGTCGCGCCTCGACGTGCCGGGCTCGATCATGGACGTGTCCGGTCGCGGGACCCTCGAGCGGTCGCTCGCCGCCCTCGAGCGGGCGGCGTCCGCCGGCGCGCTGCGGGCGAACGACGCGGCGCTCGCGGCCGACCGGCTCGCATCCGCGCTCGACCGCTTGGGCGACGCGGTGTTGGTCTTCGACGAGGACGGCGAGGTGGTCGCCAGGAACGCGCGGGCGGTCGCCGTCCTCGACCATCCGGTCGGCGGCGCCCTCGCGCGCGAAACCGTCGAACGGCTCGCGGCCTTCGCAGTCGACGGCGTGGCCGGCGACGAGTCGCTCGACCTGTTCGGTCCACCCCGGCGCACGCTGCGGGTCGTGGCCGCGCCCCTGGTCGATCACCGCCCGCTCGGTGCTGTCGTGGTCGTCGAGGACGTGTCGGAACGAAGGCGTCTCGAGGCGGTGCGGCGCGACTTCGTCGCCAACATCAGCCACGAGCTCAAGACCCCCATCGGGGCGCTCGGGCTCCTCGCAGAGACGCTCACCGTTGAGGACGATCGCGAGGTCGTGCAGCGGCTCGCGGAGCGGATGCAGGCCGAGGCGATGCGCGTCGGCCGGATGATCGACGACCTCCTCGACCTCAGCCGCATCGAGGCGGAGGAGGCGCCGCGGCGCGAGCCCGTCGCCGTCCATCTCGTGCTCGCGGAGGCGGCGTCCCGGCTGCGCTCCGCCGCCGAGCAGGCCGAGGTGCGTATCGACCTCGTCGAGCCGCCCGCCCCGCTGACGGTGCTCGGCGACCGCCGCCAGCTCGTGTCCGCGGTGCACGGGCTGGTGGAGAACGCGATCACCTACTCCGATCCTGGCGGCCGCGTCCGGGTGTCGGCCGCGACGGTCGACGGTGCGGTCGAGATCGTCGTCGCCGACCGCGGCATCGGGATACCCGCTCGCGACCTCGACCGGATCTTCGAGCGCTTCTACCGGGTCGACCGGGCGCGGTCGCGAGCCACCGGCGGCACGGGGCTCGGCCTCGCCATCGTGCGCCACGTCGCCGGCAACCACGGGGGCGATGTGCGGGTGCGATCGCAGGAGGGCCGGGGGTCCACGTTCACGCTCCGCCTGCCGATGGGCCCGCCCGCGGCGGCTGCGCATCTCCCGCCGGCGCCGGGATCGGGTACCGAGCGGGCCGCGGGCTGATCGTGGCCGAACCGCTGCCGACGGTCCTCGTCGTCGAAGACGAGGAGTCGTTCGTCGACGCGCTCGTCGTCGGCCTCAAGCGCGAGGGGTTCCTCGTGAAGGTGGCGAGGGACGGCGTGGAGGCGGTCGAGGTGTTCGACGCGGTACGGCCGGACGTCGTGCTGCTCGACGTGATGCTCCCGAAGATGTCGGGGATCGACGTGTGCCGCGAGATCCGACGCCGTTCGCGGGTGCCGATCATCATGGTGACGGCGAAAGGGTCGGAGATCGACACCGTCGTCGGCCTCGAGGTCGGCGCCGACGACTACGTGACGAAGCCGTACCGCCTGCGGGAGCTCGTGGCCAGGATGCGCGCCGTGCTGCGGCGGACGCCGCGCGCGGGCGAGGACGACGCCGCCGACGTCGAGGCGCTGGAGGTGGGCGACGTCCGCCTCGACCCCGAGCGCCACGAGGTGTTCGTTCGGGGCGAGAAGGTCACCCTCCCGCTCAAGGAGTTCGAGCTGCTGGAGGTGCTCCTCGCCAATGCCGGGCGCGTCCTCACCAGGGAGACGCTCATCGACCGGGTGTGGGGGCCGCACTACGTCGGCGACACCAAGACCCTCGACGTCCACGTCAAGCGGCTTCGCGCCAAGGTCGAGACGACGCCGTCGGCTCCCTCGCGGATCGTCACCATCCGCGGCCTCGGGTACAAGTTCGAGGGCGTGTAGGCCGCACCGCAAGAACCCAAGGCGCGGCGAAGGGCGGACTTTCGCAGCCCGCCCTCCGTCGCGATCGATGTGGTGGTGTTGCTGGTCGTGCGAGAACGACTAGCGACGCTTCTTCGCCGCACCCGGGATCGGGAAGATGTCGTCGTCGCCGCGCGCCCACAGGCGGGGGCCGCTGTGCGCGGGCGCACCGGACACCGCCGAGGTGTGCACCGGCTCGGCGACCGGCGCCGGGGCCGACGTCCAGGCGCCGCGCGCCTCGGGCGCCGCCGGCATGTCGGCGAGCACGTCGCGCATCGCCGCGCCGCCAGAGGCGGGCGCAGGCGTGTCCGACAACGCGGCCGACAACGCGGCGGCGAGGTCGTCGTCCTCGTGCCTCCGGTCGGAGGCAGCCGGCTCGTGACGGACAGAGGGGCCGTCGGGGTTGCTCGCCCCGCTGTACAGGTCGCCCAGGAGGTTCGAGAGGTCGGACATGTTCCAACTTTCGACACGCAGAGCGTTCGCCTTGAGCGCAGATCGTGACCATGGGTGGTGCGGCCGTACCATGCGACGTGATGGACGAGGACGCCTCGGGCTGGCGGGAGCTTCGTCCACCACGGCGTCCTCGTGCCGACGTCGAGCCGTCGCCGTTCGCGCGCTTGGCCAGGGCGCACGCGCTGGCCATGGCCGGCGACACCCTCGTCACCCTCGCGCTCGCGGGGTCGTTGTTCTTCAGCATCTCGCCGACCGCGGCTCGCGGCCGGGTCGCGCTCTCGCTCCTGCTGACGATGGCCCCGTTCGCGGTCGTCGCGCCGCTGCTCGGCCCGGCGATCGACCGGTCGAGGGCCGGCCGCCGACTGATGGTGGTGGGCGCGGCCGCCGGCCGCGCGGCTGCGTGCATTGCCATGGCGCGCGTCCTCGACGGCCTGCTCCTGTTCCCCGCTGCCTTTGCGGTGCTCGTGCTGTCGAAGACCTACAGCGTGTCGAAGAGCGCGCTCGTTCCTGCGGTCGTCGACGACGAGGCCATGTTGGTCGAGGCGAACTCGAAGCTCGCCATCGTCGGCGTCGTCGCCGGCTTCCTCGCGGCGCTCCCCGGCGTCCTCCTCCTCCGCTTCGCGGGAGGGGAGTGGGTGCTCGCCCTCGCCGCCCTGGTCTTCGCGATCGCCGCCGTCGCCGCCCTGTCGATCCGGCCATCCGAGTCGTTTTGTGCACCGATGGCATCGAATGAGAGGCCAACGG
>DASVEG010000218.1:0-2976 GCA_036380695.1 Acidimicrobiales bacterium | reverse complement strand
CACGACCTCTCGGCCCTGCGCGTCCTGGGCTCGACCGGCGAGCCGTGGAACGAGCGGCCGTGGTGGTGGTACTTCGAGGTGGTCGGGGCCGGGCGGTGCCCGGTCATCAACATCTCCGGCGGGACGGAGGTGGGCGCCTGCTTCCTCACCCCCCATCCGGTGGAGCCCATCAAGCCCATGTCTCTCGGCGGGCCCGCCCTCGGGATGGCCATCGACGTGTTCGACGACGACGGGCACCCGCTTCGCGGTGGCGTGGGCGAGCTCGTCTGCACGAAGCCGTGGCCGGGCATGACGCGGGGGCTCTACAAGGATCCCGATCGCTACATCGAGACCTACTGGTCGACGTACGAGGGCGTGTGGCGGCACGGCGACTGGGCGTCGATCGACGCGGACGGCGAGTGGTTCCTGCACGGCCGGAGCGACGACACCATCAAAGTCGCGGGCAAGCGCCTCGGGCCCGCCGAAGTTGAGTCGGTGCTCGTATCGCACCCGGCGGTGGTGGAGGCCGCGGCCGTGGGTATCCCCGACGACGTGAAAGGGGAGGCGCTCTGGGCCTTCGCCGTCGTGGCGCCAGGGACGGCGCCGACCGAGGAGCTGCGCGCCGAGCTCGTCGCCCTCGTCGCCGAGAAGCTCGGTTCGTCGTTCCGGCCAGCGGCGGTGAAGTTCACGACTGCGTTGCCGAAGACGCGCAACGCCAAAGTGCTGCGGCGCGCGATCCGCGCCACCGTCGTCGGCTCCGACGCCGGCGATCTCTCGTCGCTCGAAGACCCGTCGACGATCGACGCGGTGCGGAGCGCGTCGTGAGCACGCTTCGCGCCGGGCGCCTCGAGCTCACCGGTCGCCGCGTGCGGTTGCGCCCGCTCGCTCCGTCCGACTGGGACCAGTGGCGCGAGGTGCGCACGAGGTGTCGCGACTGGCTCGAGCAGTGGGAGCCGCGGCCCGCTCCCCACCACCCGAACCCCGTCGCCGACCGCCGCGCGTTCGTCGCTCGGTGCGGCGCGCGGGATCGCGAGCGCGAGCTCGGTTCCGGCTACGGGTTCGGCATCTTCGTCGGCGAGCGGTTCGCCGGCGAGATCAACCTCAACTCGATCCAGCGCGGCCCGTTCCAGAACGCGTACGTCGGCTACTGGATGGACGAAGACCAAGCGGGCAACGGCTACACCCCCGAAGCCGTCGTCGTCGTCCTCCGCTTCGCGTTCGAGGAGCTGGGCCTGCACCGCGTGCAGATCTCGATCATCCCCCGCAACGACAAGAGCCGCCGCGTCGTCGAGAAGCTCTCCATTCGCGACGAAGGCGTCGCGCAGCGATACCTGCAGATCAACGGCGTGTGGGAAGACCACATCCGGTTCGCCATCACCGCGGAGGAGTGGGCCGAGCGGCGCAACGCGCTGCTCGGCGACTGGGTGGGCTGACGTGTTGTTCCGGCGGCACGACTGGCCGGGCGTCGAGGACGGGTCGATCACCGTCGCGTTCCGTCGCTGGAAACGCCCGACCGTCAAGACCGGGGGGCGGCTCCGGTCGCCAGGCGGCCTCCTCGCGATCGACGACGTCCGCGTGCTCGGCGGCATCGGCGACGTCGACGAGCGCGACCTGCCCCGCACGGGCTTGCCGTCGTTGGACGCGCTCGTCGCGTTCCTCGGGGACGGGTCCGACCGCCCTGGCACGCAGCTCTACCGCGTCGAGTTCCACCGCATCGGCGACGACGACCGCGTCGAGCTGCGGGCGCGCGTGCCCGACGATGCCGCCGCCGTCTCCGAGCTCGACGCTCGGCTGGCGCGCTTCGACCGGGCCAGCGCTCGCGGACCGTGGACGCGCGCGGTCCTCGAGCTCATACGCGAGCGGCCAGGGGTGCGGGCCGGCGACCTCGCCGAGACGCTGGGTCGCGAGCGGCTGCCGTTCAAGGCCGACGTCCGGAAGCTCAAGGCGCTCGGGCTGACCGAGAGCCTGGAGGTCGGGTACCGCCTCTCGCCGCGGGGCGCGGCGTACCTCGACGCGACCGCTACCGACTCGTCGGGCTAGGGGCGGTCGGGGTGCTGGGCGCCTCGGCGCTCCGGGGTGCTCAGTGCGTGTGGCAGGCGCCGACGTGGTCGGTGCCCTCGATGCCCGCGAACGGCCCGCACGGGTGCTCGGTCACCCACACGTGCAGCATCGGCGGCGTCGGGCGGAACGTGCCGCCGGGGACGCACTTGCCGTCGCGCAGGATGCCCGCGAGCTTGATGCCGCTCGAGTCCCAGCACAGGTTCTGGTGGTCGTGCCACGGGGTCATCGCGCCGGCGACGTCGGGCACGTCGGCCATCGTCTTGCCGACCGGCATGATGTACATCGCCGACGCCAGCTCGCGGGTGCCGTCGGGCAGCACCTTGTAGACGAGCGACTCGGGCTCGCTCGCGTTGAGCACGTTGGGGTTGACGAGGTACCCGGCGTGGACGAAGTGCTCGAAGCCGGTGAACCCGTCGCCGATCGAGCGGTAGCCGGCGGCGATGACCGCGTCGACCGTCGGGAAGCGCGCCAGCCCCGCCTTGGTGTCGTTGATGAGCTTCGCCGCCGCGAGCTTCTGCTGCGGCGTCACGCCGTCGACCTGGGGCAGCTTCACGCCGAGCACGAGATTCGGGTCGGCCGCCGCGCCCTTCGCGCCGTCGGTGGAGGCGTCGCCCTCGGTGTCGTGGGCGTGACCGCCGCTGGCGAGCGTGGTGCCGTCCTCGGTGTGGTCGTGGGGCACGGCCATGCTCGGCAGCGCGCCTACGAGCGCGGCCGCCACGAGCGCGGTCGCCCACGCGGGGCGAACGGCCGCGGTCACGACGCGGAAGAGCCCGAGGATGCCGGCGACGACGGCGATGGTCTCGAACGCCGCTGCCGAACCGTCGGCCAGCGCGATGTCCTGCGCTTCTTCGAGGCCGGAGAGCAGGGTCGTGCCCCGCGCCCGCGTGTACCCCCACGCCACCAGCGCGCCGGTGTTCAGGGCGACGATCGAGGCGA
>DASVEG010000217.1:0-12328 GCA_036380695.1 Acidimicrobiales bacterium | reverse complement strand
GGGGACCTCCTCGCCCGAGCGGCTGACGCGCTGGCCGCCCCCCCGACCGAAGCGACGCTTCTCGACGCCGCGGCCGCGCTCGCCCAGCTCGATTCGCTGCTCCGGGGCCTGCCCGGCGTGCGCGCCCTCGTCGACGACCGCGCCATCGCCAAGGACATCGAGCAGCGCGCCCGAGCGCTGACCGAGCGCGTCGCAACCGTGGAGGCCGACCTCGACGCGGGCGCGGCCACCGTCGAAGTCGAAGCCATGAACGCGGCGCTGCTCAACGTGAAGGACGCGCTCTGGGCCGTGCGCAACGACCGCGTCAGGACCGCCCGTGCCGTCGCCGGTCTCGCCGGCGACGGCCGGAGCGAAGACGCGCTCGCCGCGTACCTGTCGATCCAGGTCGCGCTGTCGTCGATCGATCGCCTAGAGGTGCGAGGTCGCGACTCTGCCGGCGTCCACGTGCTCGTCGACGGCCACGGGGTCGACGTCGACGCTCCGGTGGTCGCCCGCGAGATCGCCGCGCGCAGGCACGCGTTGTTCACCGACGGCAGCGTGCGCGTCGCCGACGGCCGGCTCGGGTTCGTCTACAAGGCGGCCGCCGAGATCGGCGAGCTTGGCGACAACACCGCCCATCTCCGCGCGGTCATCTCGGCCGACTCGCTCTTGCGTCGCGCCGTGTCCCATCCGGGTGCCACCGTGACCGTCGTCGGCCACACGCGCTGGGCGAGCGTCGGGATCATCTCCGAGCCGAACGCGCACCCGCTGAACTCCGAGGAGCTCGCAGGCAACGGCGGCCCGTACGTCGTCGCCGCGCTCAATGGCGACGTCGACAATCACCTGGAGCTGCGCGCCGAGGAGCACCTCGAGGTGGAGCCGGAGATCACGACCGACGCGAAGGTCATCCCGACGCTCGTGTCGCGGCGCGTGCGCGACGGCGCGTCCCTCGAGGACGCGTTCCGCGAGACGGTGGAGCGGTTCGCCGGGTCGGTGGCGATCGCGGCGTCGTCCGCCTCCGAGCCCGATGCGGTCCTGCTCGCTCTACGGGGCTCGGGTCAGGCGCTGTACGTCGGCCTGGCCGAGGACTGCTTCGTCGTCGCGAGCGAGCCCTACGGCCTCGTCGAGGAGACGGCGCGGTTCCTGCGGATGGACGGCGAGGCGCCGAGCGCGCGCGACGGCAGCAACGGTCAGGTCGTGGCGCTATCGCGAAGCGGCGCAGGCACGCTGGCCGGGATCCGGCGCATCGCGTACGACGGCACCGAGCTGCCCGCCACCGACGGCGACATCCAGACGGCCGAGATCACCACGCGCGACATCGACCGAGGGGGCGCGCCGCACTACCTGCTCAAGGAGATCGGCGAGGCACCGGCGTCGATCCGCAAGACGTTGCGGGGCAAGATCGAGGAGCGCGGTGGGCTGCTCGCGGTGCGGCTCCCCGAGGCCGCGGTGCCGCCTGCCGTCGTGGAGAAGCTGACGGGCGGCGTGATCCGGCGGGTGTTCGTGACGGGGCAGGGCACCGCGGCCGTCGCCGGCCACGCGGTGGCAGCCGCGCTCGCGGACGCGCTTCGCGGCGCGGTTGCGTCGATCACCCCGATCGCGGCCACGGAGCTGTCGGGCTTCCACCTCGACGACGACATGAGCGACGCGCTGGTCGTCGCGATCAGCCAGTCGGGGACGACAGCGGACACGAACCGGACAGTCGACCTCGTCCGCGCCCGCGGCGCCACCGTCGTGGCCATCGTGAACCGCCGCAACAGCGACCTCGTCGACAAGAGCGACGGTGTGCTCTACACGTCGGACGGGCGCGACGTCGAGATGGCGGTGCCGTCGACGAAGGCGTTCTACGCGCAGATCGCCGCGGGCTTCCTTCTCGCATGGGGCCTCGCCTCGGCGGCCGGCGTGGGCGACCGCCACCGGGGCGCGGCGCTGCTCGAGGGCCTTCGTCAACTGCCGGCCGCGATGGAGAAGGTGCTCGCCCAGCGGGAGGCCATCGCCGCGATCGCGCAGCGCCACGCGCCCGCGCGGCGGTACTGGGCGATCGTGGGCAACGGCGCCAATCGAGTCGCCGCCGCAGAGGTGCGGATCAAGCTGTCCGAGCTCTGTTACAAGTCGATCGCGTCCGACATCACCGAGGACAAGAAGCACATCGACCTGTCGGCCGAGCCGCTCATCCTCGTCTGCGCCGCCGGCCTCGCACCCGCCACCGCGGACGACGTGGCGAAGGAGGTCGCGATCTTCCGGGCGCACAAGGCGGCGCCGGTCGTGATCGCCAGCGAGGGCGAGACGCGGTTCGACGCCGCCCTCGAAACCATCGTCGTGCCCCACGTGCACCCCGACCTCGACTTCGTACTGTCCGCGATGGCTGGGCACCTGTTCGGCTACGAGGCGGCGGTCGCGATCGACGCGCAGGCCCGCCTGCTCCGTGAGGCGCGCGGCGTCATCGAAGACGTGATCGGCGAGCGCGCGTCCGACGGCGACCTGCTCTCCCGCGTGTCGTCGTTGCTCGCGCCGGCGGCGGAGTCGTACTTCTCCGAGCTTCGCTCCGGCGCGTTGAACGGCAACCTCGAGGTGAACACCGCGGTTCGCTTGTCGTCGCTCCTGCGTTACGCGCTCGGCACCGTCGCGCTCGAGTCGTACGAGATGGAGTACGGCAAGGTCGCGACGCCCGGCGCGGTCGTCGACGACCTGCTCGACGCGTTGTCGGACGCCATCGACGAGCTGACCCGCCCCATCGACGCCATCAAGCACCAGGCCAAGACCGTCACCGTCGGCATCTCGCGGTCGGAGGACGCGTACGCGCGCAGCCGGCTGGTGAAGGAAGTACTCGCCGCCGGCGCCTCCCGCGACCGGATCGGTTACAAGGCGTTGCGCACGTTGGCCGACCTCGACCCCGCGGTGCTCGAGGTGACCGGTTTCTCGCGCTACCAGGTCGAGGGCGACGTCGAGGCCGGCACCGCGACGATCAACCGCGTCGACGCAGGAGGGATCGCGGCGTCGCTCACGTCGCGCACCGACACCGACCCGACGCTCAAGGGCACGAAGCGGCGCGCCGCCTTCGAGCGCGAGGTGACGGTCAGCCGCGGCGACCGCGACGGCCGCACCATCGTGATCGTGCCGGAGGTCAAGGACGGCCAGGTCACCGGCATCACCTTGCTGCACGTGACGTTCCCCGACCGGCTCGAGCCCGCGGTGGTTCGTCGCGTCCTCACCGGCTACCGCAACCGCTACAACGCGATCGTCGACGCGGTGACGGAAACGGAGCCCGCGTTCCGCGACGACGTGCTCGCCGAGGTCGACCTCGTGTCGTTGCTCGTCGAGCCGGTGCGCGTGCTCGCCGCCCACTGGCGCGACGACCCGCCCGAGTAGCTCGGTGGAGCTCGTCTCCCTGGGTACCGACGTCGTCGACCTCGACCGGTTCCGGATCGCGCTGCAGCGCACGCCGCGGATGATCGAGCGCGTGTTCACCGAAGGCGAGCGCGCGTACGCGTTGCGCAAGCGCGACCCGACGGAGCGGCTCGCGGCGCGGTTCGCGGTCAAGGAAGCGACGATGAAAGCGCTCGGCGTCGGCCTCGGTGCCTACCCGTTCCATGCGGTCGAGGTGGTCAAGGCCCCCAGCGGCGAGCCCTCGCTGCGCGTGACGGGCAAGGCTGCCGAGCTCGCCAGGGCGCGCGGCATCGCCGGGTGGAAGGTGTCGATCACCCACTCCGACCTGATCGCGCTCGCGGTCGTCGCGGGTCTCGGATGATCCCCGTCGTCACGCCGGAGGAGATGAAGGCGATAGACGCGTCGGCGTCCGAGCCGGCAGCGGCGCTCGTCGAACGGGCAGGTGCGGCGGTGGCGCGGATGGCCGTCGACATCCTCGGCGGCACGTACGGCAGGCGGGTCGTCGTGGTCGCGGGCAAGGGGATGAACGGCGCGGACGGCAGGGTCGCGGCGCGCCGGCTCGAACGGCGCGGCGTCCGCGTGCAGGTGATCGACGCCGCCCCGTGCCCGGCGCAGCTGCCGGCGTGCGACCTCGTCGTCGACGCGGCTTACGGGACCGGGTTCCGCGGCGCGTACGACGCGCCGGACGCAGGCGACGCGTTCGTGCTCGCGGTCGACGTGCCGTCGGGTCTCGACGCGCTCACCGGCGTCGCGTCGCCGGGTGCCGTGCGCGCCGACGCCACCGTCACGTTCGCGGCGATGAAGCCCGGACTCGTGTACGACCGGGCGCGGCATACCGGGCTGGTGACCGTCGTCGACATCGGCCTCGACGTGTCGTCGGCGTTGGCACACCTCGTGGAGCCCGCCGACGTGTCGCTGCCGCCGCGTGCCCTCGACGCCCACAAGTACGCGGCCGCCGTCCTCGTCGTCGCCGGCTCTCCTGGCATGTCCGGTGCGCCGGAGCTGTGCGCTCGCGCCGCGCTGCGGTCGGGGTCGGGTTACGTGCGTCTCGCCGTCCCCGGCGCGGGCGGCTCGACGTCCGACGTGGTCGAAGCCGTCGGCCTCGATCTCCCCTCGACCTCGTGGGCGGGGGCGGTGCTCGACGCGTGCGACCGGATGAAGTCGATCGCCATCGGGCCAGGGCTCGGTCGCGAACGAGGGACGCTCGCGGACGTGAAGCGCGTCGCCTCCGAAGCGAACCTGCCCATGGTCGTCGACGGCGACGGGCTGCGCGCGGTCGACCCGGGGAAGCCGATGGGAGGGCCTGCGCCGCGCGTGCTCACGCCCCACGAGGGCGAGTTCGAACACCTCGCCGGCGCCGCCGTCGGCGACGACCGGCTCGCGGACATTCGCCGCGTCGCACGCGAGACCGGCGCGACCGTGTTGCTCAAGGGGCCGACGACCGTCGTCGCGGACGGGACGGGCGGCGCCCTGTTCGTCACGACCGGTGGGCCGGCGCTCGCCACCGCTGGCACGGGCGACGTGCTGACGGGGATGGTCGCCGCGTTCCTCGCCCAAGGGCTGCCGCCGCTGCACGCCGCTGCGTATGCCGCCTGCGCGCACGGGCTGGCGGCCGGCGCGCACGGGCTGGCCGCCGGTCTCGTGGCGAGCGACCTCCCCGACCTGGTCGCCCGGGTGTTGTGGTCGTGAACGCCGCAGTCGGGTTGGGCGTGACGCGGGCGGTCCGATGGGCGTGACGCGGGCGGTCCGATGGGCGTGACGCCGCCGGGCCTGCGGCCCGCGTGGGCGGAGGTCGACCTCGGGGCGATCCGGCACAACGCGAGCGAGGTCGGTCGTGTCACCGCGGCGCAGCGGGTATGCGCCGTGGTCAAGGCCGACGGCTACGGGCACGGCGCAGTGCCCGTGGCGAAGGCGGCGATCGAGGGTGGCGCGACGTGGCTCGCGGTCGCGCTCGTGGAGGAGGCAGCCGCGCTTCGGGGCGCGGGGATCGACGGGCCGATGCTCGTGCTGTCGGAACCGCCGCCCGACGCGATGGGCGTGGCCGCCGGCCTCGACCTCCGCGTCACCGTGTACACCGCGCGTGGCATCGAGGCCGCGGCGGCCGCCGGCGACCTCCTCGTCCATCTCAAGGTCGACACGGGCATGCACCGCGTCGGGGCGCAGCCCGCCGAGGTCTCCGCGCTCGCCGAGCGCATCGCCCGCGCACCGGGGCTGCAGCTCGAAGCGGTGTGGACGCACTTGGCGGTTGCCGACGAGCCCGACCGTCCGCAGGAAACGGCCCGTCAGCTCGAACGCTTCGACGAGGCCGTCGCCGCGCTGCGCAAGGCGGGTCTCGACTGGTCGTTCGAGCACGTGTCGAACAGCGCGGGCGCGCTCATGGTGGGCGCGACCTACGGCATGGTGCGGGCCGGCATCGCCCTGTACGGCTACCACCCGAACCCCGACGCGCCATCGTCCGCCGACCTGCGCCCTGCAATGTCGTTGAAGGCCCACGTGTCGCACGTCAAGCGGCTAGACGCCGGGGAGGCCATGTCGTACGGCTTGCGCTACCGGCTGGCGAGTCCTGCCACGATCGCGACGGTGCCGTTGGGTTACGCGGACGGCGTGCCGCGACGGCTGGGCGCGGTGGGTGGGGAGTTCCTCGTCGCCGGTGAGCCGCGACCTATCGCCGGAACGGTGACGATGGATCAGACGCTCGTCGACTGCGGCGACCTCGACGTGTCGGCCGGCGACGAGGTCGTGCTCATCGGTCGCCAAGGGGCGGCGCAGGTCACCGCCGACGACTGGGCCCGGCGCCTCGACACGATCAGCTACGAGATCCTCTGCGGCATCGGCCCTCGCGTGCCCCGGGTCCACGCCGGGTGATCACCAGCCTTCGCGGCGTCGGTGTCGGCCACTGGACGAACGCCGGCGCGCGCACCGGGTGCACGGTCGTGCTGTTGCCCGAGGGCAACGTCGCGAGCGGTGAGGTGCGGGGCGGCGCACCAGGCACGCGCGAGTTCGCGCTGCTCGAGCCCACGCGCCTCGTGAGCCAGGTCGACGCCGTTCTGCTCACCGGGGGGTCCGCGTTCGGCCTCGCCGCGTGCGACGGGGTCGTCCGGTGGTGCGAGGCCAACGGGCGAGGGTTCGGCACCCCGGCTGGCGCCGTCCCCATCGTCGTCGGCATGGTGTTGTTCGACCTTTCGGTGGGCGACGGCTCCGTCCGGCCCGGCCCGTCCGACGGCTACGCGGCGTGCGAGGCGGCCGCTGCCGGCGGGGACGTCGAGGTGGGCCCGGTGGGTGCGGGCGCGGGCGCAACGGTCGGCAAGTGGCGCGGGCGCGACGCCGCCGAGGCTGGCGGCGTCGGTTCGGCGGCGGAGTCCTACGGCGACGTGACGGTCGCTGCGCTCGTCGCGGTCAACGCGTACGGCGACGTGCTCGAGCCGGGGCAGGCCGAGCGCCGCCCGCTGACCGAGGTTGCGCGGTCCGAACCGTTCACCAACACGACGATCGGCGTCGTCGGCACGAACGCGAGGATCGACAAGACGGGGTGCCACCTGCTCGCCCAGGCCGCGCACGACGGGCTGGCGCGGGCCGTCGAGCCCGCGCATACGCAGGCGGACGGCGACGCCTTCGTCTCGTTCTCGACCGGCGAGATCGACGCCCCCGACGTCCCCGTCACCGTCCTCGCGATCCTCGCCGCCCGCGCCGTCGAAGCCGCCATCCGGTCCGCGGTCTCGTTGCGGAGGCAATAGGAGCGGCACCACCGCCTCTATTGCCTCCGGAACGGCGGGTTCGGGTGGTCCGGGGGCGGGTAACCGGTAGCCTGCGGACGTGGCGACGCCGCTGGAGCTGCTGGCGGAGCAGGCGGCCGGGTGCACTCGCTGCCCCCTGGCGCAGACCCGCACGCAGGTGGTGTTCTCGCGCGGCGATCCACTCGCCGACCTCGTGTTCGTCGGCGAGGCCCCGGGGAAGGACGAAGACCTCCAAGGCGAGCCGTTCGTCGGCCGATCGGGGCAACTGCTCGACAAGCTCGTGTTCGAGGAGATCGGGTTGGAACGCGACCGCTTCTACGTCATGAACACGCTCAAGTGCCGGCCGCCGAACAACCGCGACCCACGCCCCGACGAGCTGACCGCGTGCAGCCCTTGGTTCGACGCGCAGCTCGAAGCGCTGGCACCCAAGGTCGTCGTGACGCTCGGCAACTTCGCGACGAAGCGGTTGCTCGACACGACCGAAGGCATCACCAAGCTCCGCGGCCGCACCTACCCCTACCGCGGGGCGGTGCTCGTGCCGACGTTCCATCCTGCGGCGGTGCTGCGCGGCGGCGGGGTCCCGATGGCGCAGATGCGCGCCGACCTCGTGCGGGCCAAGGAGGCGCTCGTGGCCGCGGGGTCGCTCGCCGTCGCCGGGGCCGCCCCGTGATCCGCGCCATGACGAAGTCGGCGGAGGACACCCGCGAGCTGGGCGCGGCGGTCGCGAGCCTCGTGCGCCGCGGCGACGTGCTGCTCTTGGCGGGCGACCTCGGCGCTGGTAAGACGACGTTCACGCAGGGGTTCGCGCGGGCGCTCGGCGTCGACGGCCCGGTCACCAGCCCCACCTTCACGCTCCTCCACGAGTACGACGCCCGCGGGATGAAGATCCTGCACGCCGACGTGTACCGGCTGGAACGGATGCAGGAGGTCGTTGACCTCGGCCTCGGTGAGCTCGTCGACGACGACGCGGTGGCGCTCGTCGAATGGGGCGACGTGGCGGAGCCCGCGCTTCCGAAGGACTTCCTCGAGATCCGCATCGCGTACCCGAGCGGCGACGCAGAGGACGACGTGCGCACGTTCACCATGCGCACGGTCGGCGCGTCCTGGGCGCCGCGGCTCGCCGCGCTGCAGCGCGCCCTCGACCGGTGGCGCGACGGCGAGAGCGAGCGTCCCTCGTGATCGTCCTCGGCATCGAGACGTCGACCGACCAGGTCGGCTGCGCGATCGGTGGGGTCGAGGGGATGCTCGCGTCGTTCCACGCCGCGCGCGGGCGGCGCCACGCCGAGACGCTCGTGCCTGCCATCGAGTTCGTGTGCAAGTCGGTCGACATCGAGCTGCGCGAGATCAGCGTCGTCGCGGTCGACATCGGGCCGGGCCTCTTCACTGGCCTCCGCGTCGGGATCGCCACCGCGAAGTCGATGGCACAGGGCCTCCGCGTCCCCGTCATCGGGCTGTCGAGCCTCGACCTCCTCGCGCACCAGGTGCGGTGGAGTGGCCGCCTGATCGTCCCGGTCATCGACGCCAAGCGCGGCGAGGTGTTCTGGTCGTTCTACCGTCACGTCCCCGGCGGCGTGCAGCGGCTCACCGAACCGAAGGTCTGCACCGCGGACGAGCTCTCGAACGAGATCGCGGCCCGCGGCGAGGAGTGCCTCGCCGTTGGCGACGGCGCCCTGCGGTACCGCGACATCCTCTCCGACGACCTCGTCGAGTTCGGCGGGCAAGGCGTCGCCTACCCGTCGGCGACCGACCTCGTCGAGCTCGCCCACCCCCGCGCCGTGCGCGAGGAGTTCGTCATGGCACGGGAGCTCGAGCCGTTGTACCTGCGCAAGGCCGACGCGGAGATCAACTGGTCGACGCGCAGCTCGGCGTGACCAAGGCTCGTTGATGGCGGCCCGGTTGCCAGACGTCGATCCTGCGAGCATCGAGGTCCACCTCGTACCCATGCGGCGGCGTCACCTGCGGTCGGTGCTGCGCATCGAGAGCCAGGTGTACCCGAGGCCGTGGTCGCTGAGCCTCTTCCTGTCCGAGCTCGCGCTCCGCACGAGCCGGTACTACGTCGTCGCGCGGGTGGAGGCGTCGGTCGTCGGCTACGCCGGGCTCATGTTCAGCGGCGACGACGCGCACGTCACCACCATCGCCGTCGACCCCGCTCTGCACCGGGCGAAGATCGGCACGCGGATGTTGATCGCGCTCGCACGTGAGGCGAGGCAACGCGGCTCGGAGAACCTGACGCTCGAGGTCCGCGTCAGCAATCGCGGGGCGCAAGCCATGTACGCGGCGTTCGGCTTCAAGCCGGCGGGCGTGCGCAAGAACTACTACGTCGAGACGAACGAGGACGCGCTCGTCATGTGGGCAGAACACATCGACACCGACGAGTACGCGCAGAGGCTCGCCATGCTGGAAGCGTCGATCCCCGGCACGACCGTGCTGGGCGAGGGAGTCGTATGACCATCGAAGACAACGTGACCGGCGAAAGCGAACGCGAGCGCGACCGCGTGCTCGGCATCGAGACGTCGTGCGACGAGACGGCTGCGGCGGTCGTGGCGCGCGGGACCGACGTGCTGTCGTCCGTCGTCAGCAGCCAGGTCGACCTCCACGCGCGGTTCGGCGGCGTCGTGCCCGAGCTGGCGAGTCGCGCCCACGTCGACCTGCTCACGCCGGTCGTCGCGGAAGCGCTCGTCACCGCTGGGGTCGAAGGTCCCGACGTCGCGGCCGTGGCCGCGACAACGGGTCCCGGCCTCATCGGCGCGTTGCTCGTCGGCGTCGCCCACGCGAAGGCGTTGGCGCTCGTGTGGGGCGTGCCGTTCGTCGGCGTCAACCACCTCGAAGGCCACCTCTACGCCGCGTTCCTCGAAGAGCCCGACCTCGAGCTCCCGGCCGTGGTGCTGCTCGTGTCGGGCGGGCACACGATGCTGATCCTGATGGAAGGTCACGGCAGGTACCGCCTCCTCGGCCAGACGATCGACGACGCCGCGGGGGAGGCGTTCGACAAGGTCGCGCGCTTCCTCGGGCTGGGTTATCCGGGGGGTCCCGCGATCGACCAGCTCTCGATGGAGGGCGACGGCGATGCGATCGCGTTCCCGCGCGGCATGCGCGACGACGCGTACGACTTCTCGTTCAGCGGGATCAAGACGTCGGTGATCACGTACGTCCGCAAGCACCCGGACGTCGACATCGCGGACGTCGCCGCGTCGTTCCAGGAGGCGGTGGTCGACGTGCTCGTGACGAAGGCGAGGCGCGCCGCGCAGGACACGGGCGCGAAGGCCATCTGCCTCGCCGGCGGGGTCGCCGCCAACTCGCTGTTGCGAGAGCGAACGCTCGACGCATGCATCGAGGACGGCCTCCGTGGCTACCTCCCGAGCCGGGCCATGTGCACCGACAACGCGGCGATGATCGCCTCCGCGGGGTGGTGGCGCCTGAACTCCGACGGCCCGACCTCGCTCGCCGCCGGCGCCAACCCGAACCTCCGCCTTCCGGTCTCCTGATCCGTTTTGTGCACCGTTGCCACGTAATGACGTGGCAACGGTGCACAAAAGCGTCCACAGTCGCGGCCTCCCATGCCGTCCGTCGACACCACCGCCGCGCCCCGCGTGCTCCGCGCCTACCTCGGGCCCTACCGCCGGTCGTTGGCCGCGCTCGCCGTCGCGCTCGTGGCCGCCACGGGCTTGCCGCTCGCCGCACCTCAACTCCTTCGCCGGTTCGTCGACCAGGCGACCGCAGGCGAGCCGCAGCGCCTGCTGACCGGCACCGCCCTCGCGTACCTCACGGTCGCGATCGGCGGGCAGCTGGTGACCGTGATCGCGACGTACGGCGCCAGCCGGATCGCATGGGGCACCGCGAACCAACTGCGCGAAGACCTCGTCGAGCACGTGCTGCGGCTCGACCTCGCGTGGCACGGCGGGCACACCGCGGGCGAGCTGATCGAGCGCGTCGACGGCGACGTGACCTCCCTCGCGCAGTTCATCTCGCGCTTCCTCTTCCAGATGCTCGGCAGCGCGCTGCTCCTCGCCGGTGCCGTCGTGCTCGTGTTCCGCGAGGACTGGCGCGTCGGCGCGGTGCTCGTCGCGTTCCTGGTGGCGACGACGCTCGCCGTCGTCCGCGGCCAGCGCGTCGCGCAGCCTCTCGCCGAGGTCGAGCGCGAAGCCGCCGCCCAACTCGTCGGCAACGTGGAGGAGCGGCTGGCGGGCGCGGAGGAGATCCGCGCCCTCGCCGCCGCCGACCACGTGCTCCGGCGGTTCCACGAGGCGACCGGCGCGGCGTACCGCGCCAACGTCCGCTACGAGCGCGTCGCCGGCGGGTTGGCCGCGGGCACCCGGCTCGCGTTCGCGTTGGGAACCGCGGCGATGGTCGGTGCGGGGATCGCGCTCATGCGCCGCGGGGCGCTCAGCGTCGGCACCGTCGTCCTCCTGTTCCAGTACACGGTGATGGTGCGTCGCCCGTTGGAGAACGTGATCCAGCAGTTCAAGGAGTTCCAGGTCGCGGCCGCTGGCGCGGCGCGGGTGGTGCAGCTGCTGCACGAGCGCCCGACGATCGTCGAGCGGCCGGCCGCATCCGTCGTGCCCCTTCCGGCGACCGGTGCCCTGGGCGTGCGATTCGACCACGTCACGTTCGCGTATGCCGGCGATCCCCCCGTGCTGCACGACGTCACCCTCGACCTCGCACCAGGGCGATCGCTCGGCCTGGTGGGCCGCACCGGGAGCGGCAAGTCGACGATGGCGCGCCTGCTCCTGCGCCTCTACGACGCGACGCACGGCGCCGTCCTCGTCGGCGGCGTCGACGTCCGCGACGTCGCCTTCGCGTCGCTCCGCTCGCGCGTCCGGCTGGTGACGCAGGACGTGCAGCTGTTCGGCGCGAGCGTGCGCGACAACCTCACCGTCTTCGCCGAGCGGGTCGACGACCGGGGCGACGACGCGCGGATGGTCGACGTGCTCGGCGAGCTCGGCCTCGCGCCGTGGTACCGGTCGCTGCCAGACGGCCTCGACACGCGCATCGGTGCCGGCGCGATCGGCGTGTCGGCGGGTGAGGCCCAGCTGCTCGCGTTCGCGCGCGTCTTCCTCGCCGACCCCGGTCTCGTGCTCCTCGACGAGGCGTCGTCGCGCCTCGACCCGTCGACGGAGCAGCTCATCGATCGGGCCATCGACAAGCTGTTCCGCGACCGCACCGTCGTCGTCATCGCGCACCGCTTGTCGTCGCTCGAGCGCGTCGACGAGATCGCCGTCGTCGACGAC
>DASVEG010000216.1:0-6731 GCA_036380695.1 Acidimicrobiales bacterium | reverse complement strand
GCAGCGGGAAGGCGTCGACGGGCTCGGGCACCGTGCGCCAGAGCAGCGTGTCGAACACGTCGAGCGACAGCACCTCGATCCCGCCCTGGTCCAGTGCGTCGAACGCGGGAACGAGGCGGATGTCGTTGATGGGCGAGCTGTTGGCGGGGCCGGTCATTCGAACGGGGGCGGGCAACGGGACTCGCCGCGCCGCGGGCAGCGAGCGTACTCGCTGGCCGGTTCCGCACCCGGTCAGACCCAGTAGCGGTCCACGGTCACCACCAGCGAGAACAGGGCGTGCACCGACGTCGCGAGCACGAGCACCGTCGCCACGAGTCGCTGATGTTTCTGGCCCAGCGCCAGGGCTGCGCTGGCGACGACGACGCCGTACAGCGCGAGGCACGGGAACAGGTAACGGGGCTGTTCGAGGTTGTATCCGGTCGCCGCCCGGTAGGTGTAGCCCGAGTACGCGATGAAGGCGAGCAACAGCGCGAACGTCCCGCCGTACGACGCCAGCTCGAGCCACCGCCTCCGGATCGCACCCTGCCGCCGAACGAGCACGACCGCCGCCAGCACGAAGACGACGCCAAGCGCTGCTGCGATCACCGCAGATGCCTGCTGCGTGAACCCGTACTGGAAGAAGCCGAACCGCCCGATGAACCCCTGCACGTAGACGTCCCAGACGCCGTACTGGGGCCAACGCGGGAAGTCGTCCTTCATGAACGGGAGTCGGGGGAGGAAGTACTGCCACGCATACGAGATCGCGCCGCGCACGGACACCTCCTCGCCGGCGGCGGAACCGGCGACGCGCTCGACGCCGGTGCCGCGCTCGAGCACCGTCCGCGACAAGACGAACCACGCCGCTTCGAGCGCGGCGAACGTGAACCCGGCGACGACCGCGTCGCGAGCGGCCCGCCTCCGCTGCGCGCCGGCGGCGCGCACGACGATGGCGACGAGCGCGACGGCCACACCGGGGACGAGCAGCAGCATGCGGCTCTTGGCCAGGTCTCCGAGCACGAGCACGGCGCCGAGCGCGACGGCACGCGGCGTCGACAGCCCCAGCCGGAAGCAGCGCGCCACGAGGTAGAACGCCGCCGTCGCGAGGCCGATGAGCAACGTGTCGTTCGTGATGCCGCCGGACAGGGCCGAGAACATCGGCTGCAGCCCGACGGTGACCGCGGCGAGCGGCCATGTCCGCGGGTGACCGGGGACGACTTCGCGGGCGAAGAGGAACGCGAACAACGCGGTCAGCCCTGCGAGCATCGCGGAGAGGACGCGCATGGCGAACACCCGCTCGAGCGGCGTGGCGTCCATGGCCGCGGACAGCGCGGCCATCGGCACGTAGTAGAGGGGCGGCGATCCTGCCGCCGAGCCAGGGGCGGAAGGGTCGCTCCGCGAGATCCCGGGCGCCGCGCTGAGCTCGCGGAAGAACGCCTCGTCGACCTCCGACCAGCTCGGGTTGCCCTCGACGCTGAAGGGGAGCGAACGGAAGAGGGTCCAGTGCTGCGAGCCGGCAGGCCGGGCCAGCTCGCGCAGGCGCGACACGCGGGTGCTTCCCGGCAGTTCGCCGGTGTCGGCGAGGAGCTCCGCGTACCCGAAGTGCACCGGCTCGTCCGGGCCCTGCCAGGTCGGGAGCAGGAGCGACCACGACAGCGCGGCGAGGACGGTCGCGGCGACGCAGCCGAGCGCGGTCCTTCGCATCGCGCGACGGTCGCCCGGTGGCCGCCGAGCGACGAGCCACACCGCAATCGCCGCGGCGACGACGAACGACCCGAACGCGAGCGGGAGCCCCCATGGTCCGATGAAGCTCGGGCGCATCACCGCGTAGCGCCTCGCGACCTCGGGCAGCACTCGCCACAACGGCTCGCGGCCGCCACGCAGGAGGTCGACGCGGATCTCGTCGGTCGATCGCGCGTCCCACGGGTTGCCCGCGGGAACCGCATCTGGCGCGATCGCGGTGAGGTTGCCCGCGAAGTCGACGACGGAGCTGCCATGGTTCGCGATGCAGATCTCGCCGCGGTGCACGTCGTCGGCAGGTGGATCTACGGGGATCGCGATCGGCCCGTTGGCGTGGCCGGCGCCGAGCCGACCGCCTCCGACGACGGTGCCGTCGCGTTGCCGGAACTCGATCCCGACGCTGGGGAGCGTGCCCTCTGGGCTGCCCGCGAACAACCGAGCCATGGCCGTCTCGTCTGGCACGTATTCGCCGCGTTGGCAGCGCTCCTCGCCCGGCGCGACCCGCAGCGCGATCCGGCTGGCCATGACCTTGGTGTTCGACGACGCGAGGCGCGGCTCGCGGTCGAACAGCAAGGCGCCGAACCCGACGGCGACGGCCAGGACGGCGACCACGATCGCGACCACGACGGCTCGGCGCGAGCCGTCCTCACGGGCGCCCGGCGGCGCGGGCGGGCCGGCGTGGTCGGCGTGGTCTGCGGGCGCGGTGATGGCCATGGCAATTCGTCGAGGCCACGGCGGCAGGCGCCGGACCCGGCGAGCCTACTCAGATCGTTTTGTGCACCGATGCGCGCTCATAGGCGCGCAACGGTGCACAGAACCCCGATAGGCGCGGGCGTCGTCGCTACGCTCGGCAGTCGTGCTCCGCGCGCTGCCTCGCCTCCTGGTGTACCTCGGCTGCGCGGGCTCCGTCGTCGGGTTGAGCCTGATCCACGCGGCGCGTAACGGCTACGACTACACCGACTCGTACCGGTTCGCATGGTCGATCGCGTACATCTCGATCCTCCTGGTCGTGACCTACGGGGCCGGCTTCCCCGACATCGCCGGGCGGGGGATCCGCGCCGCGTGGCAGGCGGTGGTGACGCTCGCAGTTGCCGCGCTCGCGATGTCCGCAGTGCAGCTCTTCGTCGGCGATGCGCTGCTCCCGCGCTTCGTGGTCTTCGGCGCCGCGGTGGTGCTCGTGCCGTGGCTCGCGTTGTGCGCAACGTTCGCGTCCGGCGGGCGGGCGCGGGCCGAGGACCGCGCCAGGGTGCTGTTCGTCGGCGGCGCCGACGAGGCGGAAGCGCTGCGGCGCGAACTGGGCGGAGGCAGCGCCGAGCGCCCCGCGCAGGTAGTCGCCGCGGTCGAGACCGACAAGGCCAGGTCGGAGCGCACGGACGAGCAGCCGCTCGTCGACCTCGCCGTGCAGACGCGGGCCGGAGTCGTCGTGCTCGCGCGATCGGCCCAAGACGACGCGACGATCATCCACCAGGCTGCGTCGCTGCACGAGCGGGGCATCAGGGTGCGCACGCTGTCGCTCTTCTACGAGCAGTGGCTCGGCAAGCTCCCGCTCTCCGAGCTCGAGCGCGTCTCGCTCATGTTCGACATCAGCGAAGTCCACCGCGCGCTCTACAGCCGCGTGACGCGCGCGGTCGACGTCCTCCTCAGCCTCGTGGGCATGGTCGTCCTGGTGCCGATCACGCTCGTGGTCATCGTCGGGAACCTGCTGGGCAACCGAGGGCCCCTCTTCTACACGCAGCCCCGGGTCGGCAAGAACGGCCGCGTGTTCGAGATCGTCAAGTTCCGGACGATGCGGCCCGCGACGACCGGGCTCGTGAACGAGTGGACGACGGAGGACGACCCGCGCATCACGCCCTTCGGCGCGTTGCTCCGCCGCGCCCACATCGACGAGTCGCCCCAGATGCTCAACATCTTCAAGGGCGACCTGTCGCTGGTCGGGCCCCGCCCCGAGCAGCCGCACTACGTCGAAGAGCTCGTGTCGAAGCTGCCGTTCTACGACCTGCGCCACCTCGTGCGGCCGGGCCTCACCGGCTGGGCGCAGGTGAAGTACGGCTACGCGGGCAGCGAGAGCGACGCCCTCGAGAAGTTGCAGTACGAGTTCTATTACCTCCGTCACCAGAGCCTCTCGCTCGACGCGCTGGTGCTGATCCGCACGCTCCGCAGCGTGATCGGCCGCCGTGGCCGCTGACACTGGCGACCGGCCGCGCGTCGACGTCGTAGTCCTCACGTGGAACGACAACGACCTGGCTGCAATCGCCGTGCAGTCCGCGCTCGCGTCGACCGGGGTCGACGTGAACGTGATCGTCGTCGACAACGGATCGGAGCCGCCCGCCCGGTTCGATCACGACGAGGTGCGCGTGCTGCGCAACGACGTGAACCGCGGCGTTGCCGGTGGCCGCAACCGCGGCGCCCGCGAAGGCGACGCACCGCTGGTGTGCCTGCTCGACAGCGACGCGGCGCTGCACCCCGACACGATCGAGCAACTGACGCGACCGCTCGCGGCCGACCCGCGCATCGCGCTGGCCGCCCCGGTCTTCGAGGGCCAGGAGCCGTCGGCCAGCGCGGGGCTCGCACCATCGCTGTGGCGGAAGGCGTCGCGCGTCCTCGGCCGCACGGCCGAGTACGAGCGGGTCGCGACGGACGGCCCGTGGTGGGACGTCGACTTCGCGATCGGCGCGTGCCAGCTGTTCCGCCGCGAGGCCTACGACGCGGTGGGCGGGCTCGACGAGGGCTACTTCTACGGCCCGGAGGACGTCGACTTCTGCCTCCGGCTGATCCGTTCGGGACGGCGCGTCGTGCAGGTGCGCGACGCGTCGTGCATCCACCCGGCGCGGCGCCTGTACCGCCGACCCCTCTCGGTGCGCGGGCTCTACCACGCGTGGGCCGTCGTGCGGCACCTCGCGCGCCACCGCGGCTTCCGCCGCCGGTACCCGCTCGCGACCCGTGGCGCCTGACCCGCACGCGCCGGTTCGCGTCGCGTTCGTCGTCCCCTCGTTCGCGATCGGCGGCACCGAGAGGGTGACGGCCACGGTCGTGCAGGGGCTGGGGGAGGCGTTCGAGGTGACGGTCGTGGCACCGGACGCTCGTGGCACGGCCGCCTTTCTCGCGGGCACGCGTGCCGCGGTGCGCCCGCTGGCGATCTTCGAACCTGGCATGCGCGAGCGCGCCAACGGGGAGGGCGCCGGTTGGGAGCCGTCCCCGGCGCGCCAGTTGGCGAGCAGGCCGGCGGTGGCGCGGGCGGCCCGCACCGCGCAAGCGGTACTGCGCCAGCTCACCTGGAGACGAGCGCTCCGGCTCGCGGAGCACGAAGCGGGCGCGCTGCCTCGCCACGACGTGGTCCACGTCGTCAACGGCGGGTACCCCGGGTCGACGGTCGCGCGTGCGTGGGCCGCGGTCGCCGGGAGGGCCACCGGTGCGGCGGTCGTGTTGAGCGTGCACGGTGAGGCGCAGCGGCGAAGGGGGATCCCGTGGTTGGAGCGCGGCATCGACGCGCGAGTCGGCCGCGGCGTCGACGCGTTCGTGGTGCCGGCGGGGTCGCTCGCCCGGGCGCTCGCGGCGCGCCGCCCGTTCGCCCCCGACCGGATCGTCGCCATACCGAACGGCGTGGCCGACCGCGCGCCGTCGCCACCGGCCGGCGCGAAGGAGGGCGCGCGCCGTCGCCTCGGTGTCCCCGCCGGCGCAACGGTCGTCCTGTCGGTGTCGAGGCTCGACGTCGGCAAGGGGTTGGAGCGGCTGGTCGACGGGTTCGCGCTCCTCGCGCAGGAGCGAGACGACGTGCACCTGGTGGTCGTCGGCGAGGGACCGTCGGCGCCCGACCTGCGCGCCCGTGTGGCGAGCCACTCGTGCACGGGGCGGGTGACGTTCACCGGTTACCTCTCGCCCACGGACGACGCCTACGCCGCGGCCGACGTCGCCGTCCTGTTGTCGGAGGCGGAGGGGCTGCCGCTCGCGTTGCTCGAGGCGATGATGTGGCGGCTGCCTGTCGTCGCCACCGCCGTTGGCGCAGTGCCGGAGATCGTGACCGGCGGCGACACCGGGATCTTGCTGGCATCGGGCGACGGCGACGCGGTCAGCGCGGCGGGCGCGATCCGCAGCGTCGTCGCGGACGCCGACGTCGCGCGCCGGATGGGGCTCGCCGGCAGGGCCCGGTACGAAGAGCGCTACACGGAGGCCGCGCTCGTCCGTCGCCACGAGGAGCTCTACGAGCGGCTCCTGCGCGAACGCCCGAGCGCGTCGCCGTAGACCTGCAGGGTCTCCGCCAACATCCGCTCTGGCGCGAACGCGGCGAGGGCGAACGCGCGACCCGCACGCGACATCTCCGCGCGGCGGGCTGGGTCGTCCAGCAACTCGTTCACGACGCCGGCCAGCGCGGCGGGGTCGCGCGGGGGGAAGAGCGCACCGGCGCGGCCGTGGTCGAGCACCTCGGGGATGGCGCCGCTCGTCGCTCCCGCCACCGGCACGCCCCGGAGCATCGCCTCGACGAGCACCAGGCCAAGCCCCTCCCAGTCGGAGGGGAGGCAGAAGACGTCGAACGCGCGCATCACCGCGGGCGCGTCGGGCACGTGCCCGGCGAAGCGCACGCCGGCGCCGAGTCGAGCGGCGCGCGCCTCCAAGTCCGGGCGCAGCTCGCCGTCGCCGACGAGCACGCACGTCGCGTCTCGCAGGAGTGGCGCGGCGTCGACGAGCACGTCGACGCGCTTCTGCTGCGTCAACCTCCCCACGAACCCGACGACTCGTTCGTCGGCGCCGACCCCGAGCTGGGCCCTCGCGGCGTCGCGATCGAGGGTCCCCCGTTCGTCCGGAACGCCGTAACGCACGACGGTCACGGAGTCGGCGGCGAGCCCGACGTCGCGTACGAGCCGCGTCTTCACCGCGTCGGAGATGGCGATGTGCTGGGTCGTGATCCGCGCGAGCGCGCGCAGCCGGAAGCGCCAGGAGCGGTCGCCGAGGAACGGCTCGTCGTTGTGGAACGACTCGACGATCGCGGGCGCGCGCGCGACCCACGCCGCGACGCGACC
>DASVEG010000215.1:0-2551 GCA_036380695.1 Acidimicrobiales bacterium | reverse complement strand
CGATCGCGGGCGACGTCGCGAGCGACTCCCGCTCCGACACGTACCAATGGTCGGTCGCGTCGGCGCCTGCCCACGGGAACACCCACCGGTCCTCCGGCACGCCAGCGGCCTTGGCCGCCTCGACCGAGCACACGATCACCGCGGCCGCCTGGTCGACGTGCAGGTTCGCGTTCATGAGCTTGGGATACGGGAACCCGACCATGCGGTTGTCGGGCCCCGGCGTGGCTATCGCTTCCGCGGACAGCGCCTCGTCGGCCCACGCGTTCGGGTTCGACGCCGCGACCTCGGAGAACCTCGCCCACAGCTCGGCGATGCGGGCGCTGTGCTCGGCGACTCCCGCTCCGCGCGCCCTCCGGACGGCGGACTCGATCAGCGGGTACATCGACGTCGGCAAGAGCAGCCCGCGCGCCATCTCCAGCTCGGAGCTGCCGGGCGCGTCGGTGCCGACGACGCGCGTGGGGGCGCCGCCTTCGTCGCGCGGCCACCGCAACGTCTCGCCGTTCTTCCGGGCTCGTCCGATCGTCGCCATCGCCTCGGCGCCGGCGATGATCACCACGTCGACGTCGCCGCGCTGGATGGCGAGGCAGGCGTCGTTGACGAACAGCTGCGGGGTGTTGCCGCCGATGGTCGAACGCACCGTCTCCTTGGGCGACGCGCCGAGCTCCGCGGCCAGCAAGGCCGCAGGGTCGCGCACCCGCCACGACAGGATGTCGACGACCTGGACGGACCGGGCCTCTCGCAGCAGCCGGTCGCCGGTTCCGCTGTCGTGCCCGGCGGCGCGGCACGCGCTGGCCATCATGTCGAGCGGCGAGCCGAGGTCGACGACCGATCCGTCGGGCCTGCGCTGGTGCTGCCCCACGCCCACCACGACCGGCAGCCGGGGGTCGAGCGCCATGGGGCTACCGTAGTATCGACCTCATCGACCTCCTCCTCCTGTGCACGGGCAACATCTGCCGATCGCCCATGGCGGAGGCGCTGCTGCGTGACCGACTCGAGTCTCGGGGGTTCGCCGCCCACGTGCACTCCGCGGGTCTGCTCACGTCGGGGCGTCCCGCCAGCGAACACGGCGTGACGGTGTTGCGCGAACGCGGCCTCGACCTCGGCGGGCACCGCAGCCGCACGATGGAGACGGAGATGCTCCGCGACGCCGACGTCGTCATCGGCATGGCCCGCGAGCACGTGCGCGAGGCGGTCGTGCTCCACCCGCCCGTGTGGCCGCGGGCGTTCACGCTCAAAGAGCTCGTTCGCCGCGGCGCGGAGGTGGGGTTCCGCCCCCACGACCAGCCGCTCGCGGAGTGGCTCGCCAAGTGTCACGTCGGGCGCGTCCAGCGCGACCTGCTCGGCGACAGCGGCGCGGACGACGTTGCCGACCCCATCGGGTCGCCGCTGCACGCCTACGAGCGCACCGCCACCGAGCTGCACGACCTCGTCGACCGACTCGTCGACCTCGCCTTCCCACCGGGAGCCATCACATGAACGACCTGCCCCGCGACCGCGAAGTGTTCGCCATCCTCGATCGAGAGCTCGAGCGGCAGAACACGACGATCCAGCTCATCGCGTCGGAGAACTTCACGAGCCGCCAGGTGCTGGAGGCGACGGGGTCGGTGCTCACCAACAAGTACTCCGAGGGGTACCCGGGCAAGCGCTACTACGGCGGCAACGAGGTCATCGACGAGGTGGAGGAGCTCGCCCGGCGCCGGGTGTGCGACCTGTTCGGCGCCGAGCACGCGAACGTGCAGCCCCACGCGGGCGCCAACGCGAACATGGCCGCGTACCTCGCCACACTCGACATCGGCGACACGGTGCTCGGCATGCGGCTCGACCAGGGCGGTCACCTCACCCACGGCTCGCCCGTGAACGCCAGCGGGCGGCTCTTCCGCTTCGTGTCCTACGGCGTCACTGCGAGCGACGAGCGGATCGACTTCGACCAGATGCTCGAGGTGGCGAAGGAGGAGCGCCCGAAGATGATCGTCGCGGGCGCGACCGCCTACCCGCGCATCATCGACCCCGAGCCGATCCGGAAGATCGCGGACGAGGTCGGCGCGCTGTTCCTCTTCGACGCCGCGCACATCGCGGGCCTGATCGCCGGCGGCGTGCACCCGAACCCCGTGCCGTACGCCGACATCGTCACGTTCACGACGCACAAGACGCTGCGAGGTCCTCGCGGCGGATGCATCCTGTCGCGCAAGGAGTACGCGGAGGCGATCGACAAGGCGGTGTTCCCCGGCCTGCAGGGCGGGCCGCTCGACCACGTCGTCGCGGCGAAGGCGGTGGCGTTCCACGAGGCCGCGCAGCCCGAGTTCAAGGAGTACGCCAACCAGGTCGTGCAGAACGCCGCGGCGCTCGCCGAGGCCCTCGTCGCCGAAGGCTTCCGCCTGGTGTCGGGCGGGACCGACAACCACCTGATGCTCGTCGACCTGCTCGCGTTCGACGAGGACGTGTCGGGGAAGAAGGCGCGGGGCTGGCTCGACCGGGCCGGCATCTCCTTGAACGAGAACACCGTCCCGAACGACCCCCGCCCGCCGTACGTCACGAGCGGCCTCCGCATCGG
>DASVEG010000214.1:0-16392 GCA_036380695.1 Acidimicrobiales bacterium | reverse complement strand
GCGGCCCGCGTCCTTCGCCGCCGCCTTGGCCGTGTCGATCAACGGGACGAGGTCGGCGACCGACCCGCGGCCCGGGAAGAACCCGTCGCCGATCCGTCCCGCGCGCCGAGCGGCCGCCTGGCTGTGGCCGCCGACCACGATCGGCGGGCCGCCGGGTTGCACTGGCTTCGGGTTCATGTTCACGCGCTCGAAGCTCGTGAATCGGCCGGAGAACGACGCCTCGCCCTCCTGCCAAAGCGCGCGGAGCGCCTCGACGTGCTCGTCGGTCGTCGCCGCGCGGTCGGCGAACGACGCGCCGATCGCGTCGAACTCCTCGGCCAGCCACCCGATGCCGACGCCAAGGGTCAAGCGGCCACCCGAGAGCACGTCGAGCGTCGCCAGCTCCTTCGCGAGGACCACGGGGTTGCGCTGCGGGAGGATCAGGATGCCGGTCGCGAGGCGAACGCGCGTGGTCGCGGCTGCCACGAACGACAGCCAGATGAGCGGGTCGGGAATGGGCGCGTCCTCGCTGCCGGGCATCTTCCCCGACGGCGAGTATGGGTACGCCGACTCGTAGCCCGTCGGCACGACCACGTGCTCGACCGTCCAGAGCGACTCGTAGCCGAGGTCGTCGGCGAGCGTTCCGAGTGCGTGGGCTCCGTCTGGTGTGACGGCGTAGCCGGTGTTGGCGAAGACGATCCCGAACTTCATCCGGCCGAAGCTAGGCGAGCAGGGCTCGAATCATCCTCGTCACGACGCGGCGGGCGCGGGGCAGCGGTACGCGTTGGTGGGCGCGGAGCGCTTCCCACGTCTGCCAGCTCGCGGCGGCGTCGAGCGCGTCGAGCACGTCGGCGCGATCACCCACCGACAACGCGTCCAGCTCGGGCGCGAACGTGCGCTCGACCTCCTCCCGCCCGAGCGCGAGCAGGCGGTCGCGAATGGCGACGACAGGCGGTGACGTCGGCTCCTGCAGCAACGCAGCGCGCCTCGCAGGCGTGAGCTGCTCCAGCGCGTGGACGCGTTGCCGCACGAAGGCATCGATACGGTCGGCGAGCGGACCGGATGGGTCGATGGCGTCGACGCGGCCCGCGATCTTCGTCAGCTCGGTGTCGGCGGCCTCGGCGAACAACGCGTCGAGGTCGCTGAAGTGCTGGAACACCGAACGCAACGACACGCCGGCACGCTCGGCGATGCGCGGCGCGGTCGGGCGCAGGTCCCCTTCCGCGATGAGCGAGAGCACCGCGTCGAGCACCCCGGCCCGCGTACGCTGCGCCCGTCGGGTGCGGCCGTCGACGCGGCTCGTCGAAGCCATGCGCCGATCGTAGTTCCTGCACTGTCACTGCGAGATTTACCCGCATCCGTCCACATCGAGCATCGGAGGCACCCATGGCGTCGGTCGTCGACATCGCGGACCGGTTGTGGCGAGGCGAGTCGACGGTCGGCGAGGTCCACCCGGTATCGGCCCGCAACCTCGGCGACATCGAGGAGATCCGGGACGGCGTTGCCTTCGTTCCCTCGTTCGCCAACGTCAGCGCGTTCGCGACCGGCGACGGGCTCGTCCTCGTCGACACCGGTTCGCAGGTGCTCGCCCGCGTCGTCCACGAACAGATCCGTCGCTGGAACACCACCCGCCTCGACACCGCGGTCTACTCACACGGCCACATCGACCACGTCTTCGGCGTTCCCGTCTTCGAGGAGGAGGCGGTCGCGAACGGCTGGCACGCGCCGCGGGTCGTCGCCCACGAAGCGCTGCCGGCGCGCTTCGACCGCTACGTGCTCACCGCCGGATACAACGGCGTGATCAACCGCAGGCAGTTCGGGCTCGGTGCCGGGTTCGAGTGGCCGACGGCGTACCGCTACCCCGACGAGACGTACCGCGACCGGCTCGACGTCGAGGTCGGCGGCGTGCGGTTCGAACTGCACCACGCCCGGGGCGAGACCGACGACCACACGTGGACATGGGTGCCCGAGCGCCGCGTGCTGTGCTCCGGCGACCTGTTCATCTGGGCGTCTCCCAACGCGGGCAACCCGCAGAAGGTGCAGCGCTACCCGGCGGAGTGGGCGGTGGCGTTGCGGCAGATGGTCGAGTTGCGTGCCGAGGTGCTGTTGCCGGGGCACGGCTTCCCCGTCATCGGCGAGGACCGCGTCGCGCAGGCCCTCGGGGACACCGCCGAGTTGCTCGAGTCGCTGCAGGAACAGACGCTCGCCCTGATGAACGAGGGCGCGTCGTTGAACGACATCCTCCACACCGTCCGCGCTCCCGCCCACCTGATGGAGCGGCCGTACCTGCAACCGGTGTACGACGAGCCCGAATTCGTCGTGCGCAACATCTGGCGGCTGTACGGCGGGTGGTACGACGGCAACCCCGCCAACCTCAAGCCGTCGCCCGACGCCGCGCTCGCAGGCGAGCTCGCCGACCTCTGTGGCGGCGCGGTCGCGCTCGCCCGCCGGGCCCTCGACGTGTCGGGCGAGGGCGATCACCGGCTCGCGTCGCACCTCGTCGAGCTGGCGTGGCAGGCGGCCCCCGGGGACGGCGAGGTGAGGGAAGCGCGCGCCGAGGTCTACCGCGCCCGCGTCGCCGTCGAGACCTCGACCATGGCCAAGGGCATCTTCCGCTGGGCCGTGACCGAGGCCGAACCGTCGACCGAACCGTCGACCTGATTCGCTCTGGGTGCCGGTGGGTAGCGCGAACGGGACTCTGGGGAGGTCCCCGAATGGCACTCGCAGCGTTCTTCTTGTTGGTTGGCATCCTGGCGACGGAGCTCGCCGTCGTCGGCTTCGAAACCGCCGGCTTCGTCGGCGTCGCCATGTTCCTCCTCGCCGTGCTCACCCTCTTCCGCCTCCGCTCCGACGACGGCGACCACCGCGGCGGCGCCCGCACCGCCTAGCGCCGCCCTGCGTTCGGGCGAACGCTCGCTGTAGCGTGCGGCGGGAATGAACTTGCTGGACGCCGCGCTCGCGGTCCTTCTGGTGACCGCAGTGGCGGGCGGCTGGCGTCTGGGGTTCCTCGCGCGCGTCGCGTCGTGGATCGGCGCGCTGGCCGGCGTCCTCGTCGTCACCAGGTTCCTGCCCGACGTGCTGCGGCGCGTCGGGAGCGGCCCCGCGGCGACGCGACTGCTCATCATCGTCGGCTTCATCCTCCTCGGCGCGGCCATCGGCGGCGCGCTCGGCGAGGTCGTCGGGCACCGTCTCCGCCGCGCCGTGCCTCCCGGCCCGGCCCGCCTCGTCGACCGCACCGGCGGGGCCTTCGCAGGCGCAGCCGGCATGCTCGTCGGGCTTTGGTTGCTCCTTCCCGTGGTCGCCGACGTCCCCGGCTCGCTGGCGCGCCAGGCGCGCACCTCGACGATCCTCGCGTTGATCGAGGACGCGACACCGACGCCACCGGACGCGATGCGGACCCTTCGCACCTTCCTCGGCGAGGCGCGGTTCCCGCAGGTGTTCGAGGAGCTGCGGCCCGCGCCCGACACCGGTCCGCCGCCGTCGCAGCTCCCGCTCGACCAGGCGACCGTCCAGCGCGTGTCGGCGTCGACCGTCAACGTCGAGAGCGACGGGTGCGGGGCGCGCCACGAGGGCAGCGGGTTCACCATCGATGCCGACACGGTCGTCACCAACGCCCACGTCGTCGCCGGAGGCGACCGCATCCGCGTGCGCCGGCCAGACCAGCGTCTCTTCAACGCGCAGGTGGTGCTGTTCGACGACAACCGCGACCTCGCCATCCTCCGCGTCCCCGGCCTCGGCCAGAGCCCGCTGCCGATCGCGAGCGCCGCCGTTGGCTCGCCAGGCGCGGTCATCGGGTATCCAGGCGGCCAGAACGTGCCGAGGCCCGCTCCGGCGTCGATCCGCGAGGAGGCGCCCGCGTCCGGCTTCGACATCTACGGCAAGGACCGCACGCGCCGCCGCGTCCTGTTCCTCGCGGCCGCGCTACGGCCGGGCGACTCGGGCGCGCCGCTGGTGGACACGCGCGGGCGCGTCGTCGGCGTCGCGTTCGCGATCGCGCCCGACCGGCGCGACACGGCGTACGCGCTCGACGACAGCGAGCTACGTGCCGCGCTCGCGCTCCCCCGCCGCGTCGGCACCGGCCCCTGCCAGTAGGCGACCGCCCGGCCACACCATCGCCGCCGTACCCTGTGGCGTGACCGACGCCAGCGACCTCGAGCCTGCGGCAGCCCCCACGCGTGACCGGATCGCGACGCGGGCGCTGTCCGCGACGATTGCCGCGCTCCTCGTCGCTGGCGCCGTCGCTGCAGTCGTCGTCTCCGGGAGCAGCGCCCCGAAGGTCGTCCCGCTCGCCACGATCCAGGCGGCGGCCGAGTCCGCGACCGCGGCGAAGACCGCGACCGTCGAGGTCACGATGACGATCGAGTCTGCGTCGTTCAACTCGACGACGCGCATGATCATCCGCACCGACAACGTCGCCCGAACCGCCGACTTCCACACGGCGTCCGACTTCGGCGGAACGAAGCGGCAGCAGACCGAGGGACGGATCGCCGGCGACCGGTTCGTGCTCCGGGTCCCGGCCGAGCTCGCCGACATCTCCGCCGGCAAGCCATGGCTCGGCGCCAACGTGCCGGCCAACGCATTCGGGTCGCCCGAAGACCCGATGCGGACGGGCGGGAACCTGCTGGATCTACTGGCGGGTGCGAACGGCGCCGTCGACGTGGTCGGCACCGACAAGATCCGAGGCGTCGACACCACGCACTACCGCGTCGAGATCGACATGGTGCGCGCCCAACAGGCGAACGCCGCGGGCCAGTCGGCGCTCGGTTTCCCCACGCCTCCCGTGGTCGAGGGGCCGGCTACGCGACCTGCCGACGTGTGGCTCGACGACGAGGGGCGGCTGCGCCGGATGGTGATGACCTTCGACGACGACGGCCCCGGGCCCGAGCCCGGCATGCGCGCCCAGAGCGAGGCGTACGACTACGACAAGCCGTTCACCGTCACGATGCCGCCCGCCGACCAGGTGCACGAGGTGCCGACCATCGGCGATGCCTTCACCGCGTTGTACACGAGGTACGCGACCGACCTGAGGCCTCCGAGCCCGTAGCCAACCGCGAGGCCCGCCGCGTCAAGGCGCCGGGCGCGCACCACGCACGAGCTTGCCGGGCAGCTCGCCGGTGGCCTCGCCGTCGCGGTACGTCTCGACGCCCGCGACGAACGTGTGGGCGTAGCCATCGGCCCGTTGGAGGAGTCGCTTGCCGCCCGCCGGGAGGTCGAAGTGCATCTCGGGCCGACGAAGGCCGAGGCGGTCGAAGTCGATCACGTTGAGGTCACCCCTGTAGCCGGGCGCGAGGACGCCGCGGTCGAGAAGGCCGACGGTAGCGGCGGTGTCTCGGCACTGCTGGCGGACGAGGTACGGGAGACCGAAGCGACCGGAGGGCCGGTCGCGACCCCACCACGAGAGCAGCGTGGTCGGGAAACTGCCGTCGCAGATCGTCCCGACGTGCGCGCCACCGTCCGACAGACCGGGCACCGTGTGTTCGTGGTCGATGAGCTCGCGGGCCGCGTCGAGGCTGCCGTCGACGTAGTTGAGGATCGGCTGGTAGAGCAGCGCTCGTCCACCGTCGTCGAGAAGCAGGTCGTACACGAGGTCGTACGGGTCTCGACCGGCGCGCGCGGCCTGCGCTCCGACGGCGTCGGCGACGTCGGGCTCGTAGTTGGGAGGGTCGCCGAGCTCGAACAGCAACGCAAACGGGCGCCGATCGCGGTCGATGCCGCCGAGCATGCGCTCGCGCATCGCAGGGTCCCGCAGCGCGCGCACCTTGGCTTCGAGCGGCAGGTCGGCGACGTCGGCCCAGTGCGCGCTCATGCGCAACGGGTTCCACGTGCACTGCAAGCCGTTGAGAACGCCTACCGCGCGCGCCGCGACCTGCGCGCGCATGGCGACGCCGTCGCGGTTCGCCTCGTCGATCAGGTCGAGCACCTTGCGGTACTGGTCTGGCGCGAACGGGATGGCAACGAGCGACGTCGAGAGGGGCCGGCCCGAGCGCTCGGCCATGCGCCGGAAGATGTCGAACTCGCGGTCGACGTCGAGGTAGTCGGACACGACCTGCAACACGCCCATCCCCGCGGCGCCGAGTGCCTCGGCGATGCCGACGAGCTCGTCTGCCTCCGCGGTGAGCGTCGGGGTGTATTCGCCCTTGCTCGTGCGGTGGTTCATGGTGCGAGAGGTCGTGAACCCGAGCGCGCCTGCCTCGACGGCCTGGCGTGCGAGCTCGGCCATCGCCGCGATGTCGTCGGCGTTGGCCGGTTCGCGATTCGCGCCGCGCTCGCCCATGACGTGCAGCCGCAGCGCGCCGTGCGGCACCTGGGCCGCGACGTCGATGTCGTGCGGGACCTTGGCGACGGCGTCGAGGTACTCGGCGAACGTCCGCCACTCCCACGACAGTCCCTCGTGGAGGGCGGTGCCCGGGATGTCCTCGACGCCCTCCATCAACTCGATCAGCTTGTCGTGGTCGGATGCGCGTACCGGCGCGAAGCCGACGCCGCAGTTGCCCATCACGACGGTGGTGACGCCGTGCCACGACGACGGCGCGAGCGACGTGTCCCAGGTCGCCTGGCCGTCGTAGTGCGTGTGGATGTCGACGAAGCCAGGGATGACGAGCGCGCCGTCGGCGTCGACCTCGCGGTGGCCGGCGCCGTCCACCTTGCCGACCTCAACCACCACGCCGGCGGCGATCGCGACGTCGGCAGTGCGCGCCGGTGCACCCGTCCCGTCGACGACGTTCCCGCCCCGGATCACTACGTCGAATGCCGTCACCGTGCACCGTCCTCCCGTAGCGCTTCGCGTGGCCCTTGCGACGTGGCCCGCAGCCGCCGCCACGGGCGACAGTACTCTCCGCCCCGATGACCCGACGGGGGCGAGATGCCGTGCTCGACGTGCTCAGGAGCGAGGGCGTCACGCACGTCTTCGGCAACCCCGGCAGCACCGAGCTGCCGCTCATGGACGCGCTCGCGGATGCCCCCGACCTGACGTACGTGCTCGGGCTGCAGGAGGCGACGGTCGTCGCGATGGCCGAGGGCTACGCACGCGCGACGGGCCGGCCCGCGTTCCTCAACCTCCACACGTCGGCGGGTGTGGGCAACGCCGTCGGCGCACTCACGAACGCACGCGCCGACGGCGCGCCCCTCGTCGTCACCGCAGGCCAGCAGGACTACCGCCACATCGTCACCGACCCGCTGCTGTCGGGCGACCTCGTCGGGCTCGCACGCGCCACGACCAAGTGGGCCCACGAGGTCAGGTCGCTCGACGAGCTCGGCACGGTGTTGCGGCGCGCGTTCCACGACGCGATGGTCCCGCCGCGGGGCCCCGTGTTCGTGTCGCTCCCCATGAACTTCCTCGACGAGGAAGGGAACGCTCCGGTGCCCGCGCCATCGCGCTTCGAGCGCGGTGCGGTGGCCGGCGGCCTCGACGGTCTCGCGGGGTTGCTCGCAGGAACCGACCCGAGCCTGCTGGCGATCGTCGCGGGCGACGAGGTCGCGGAGCACGGCGGCGTCGCCTCGTTGGTCGAGCTGGCCGAGGCCCTCGGCTGCGCCGTCTACGCCAACCCCCTCGTCGGGTCGGTCGTGTTCCCGACGACCCACCCGCTGTACCGCGGTGCGCTGGCGCCGTTCGCGGGTGTGATCAACAGCACGCTGTCGCCCTTCGAACGCGTGCTCGTCGTCGGCGACCAGCCGTTCCGCACCTACCCGTACACGCCCGGCCCGCCGGTGCCGGCTTCCGTCGAGCTGTTCCATCTCGCCGCCGACGCGCACCAGCTCGGGCGGACGTACGCGGTCGCCTACGGCGCGGCCGGCGACCTCCGCGCGTCGCTGTCTGCGCTGGTCGCGCTCGTGGCCCCGCGCGCCGACGGCCGCCGCGCCACGGCCGAGCTCGACGCCGCCCGCGCACGGGCGGCAGACGCGCGATCGAAGCTCGACCGCGCCGCGCTCGCGGCGTACGACCAGGTGCCGATGGCGCCGAACGCGATGGCCCACGCGTTGTTCGCGGCATTGCCCGACGACGCGGTCGTCGTCGACGAAGCGATCACGACCGGTGGGCCGATCCGCTCGTTCCACCGAGCCGAGGCCCCTGGCTCGTGGCACTTCTGTCGGGGCGGTGGCCTCGGGTGGGGCATGCCGGCCGCGGTTGGCATGTCGCTCGGCCTCGACCGTTCGCCCGTCGTGTGCGTCGTAGGCGACGGGTCGGCGATGTACTCGCCCCAGGCTCTCTGGACGGCCGCCCACCTCGACGTGCCCGTGCTGTTCGTCGTCGTGAACAACCGCCAGTACTTGATCCTCAAGAACTTCCTGCGCCGGATGGAGGGCGACTCCGTGCGAACGGGCCGCATGGTCGGGATGGATCTCGACGCGCCCGCGGTCGACTACGTGTCCCTCGCGCGCTCGATGGGCGTGGGAGCGAGCCGCGTCGAGCGCGCGGTCGACGTCGGGGACGCGGTCCGCGCCGCGTACGGCAGCGAAAAGCCGTACCTCTTGGAGCTGCCGATCGCGACGCCATCGCGATGACGGCGTTGTTCGTCGGGCTCCTCGCGGTCGCTACCTCGACCGTCGGCGCGGTCGGTGGGCTCGGCGGTGCGGTGTTCCTGGTGCCATTGCTCGTCGTCACCGGCACCGACATCGGCACGGCCGCACCGCTCGGGTTGCTGTCGGTCGCCGCCGGATCGCTCGCGGCGGCATCGCGTCACGCCGGAGAGCGCACCGTCAACCATCGGCTCGGCGTCACCATCGAGGTGTTCGCCAGCGCGGGGGCGATCGCTGGCGCGCTGGCCGCCGGCCGGGCGGACGACCGCGTCCTCCAGCTCGTGCTCGCGGCGATCGCGGCGGGCGCTGCGGTGTCGAGCCTGGCGCGCCCCGGCCTGCGGAACCGGCCGGTACGCGGCTTCGACCCGTCCGCCGTCGGCGAGTGGCGCGGCGAGCTAGCCGGCGCGTACGCGCTCGGCGACGCTGTCGTCCCGTACCGCGCCGGCCGCCTTCCCCTCGGCCTCGCGGCGATGGTGGTCTCCGGGTTGATCGCAGGCGTGTCCGGCGTGAGCGGCGGGTTCGTGAAGACGCCGGTCGCGACCGACATCCTCCGCGTCCCGTTGAAGGTCGCGGCGCCGACGACCACCTTCACCGTCGGCGTCACGTCGGCGGCCGCGTTGCTCGTGTACATCGAGCGGGGCAACCTCGACGTCGACCTCGCGCCAGCGGTCGTCCTCGGTTCGATCGTCGGCGGCGCGGTGGGCGCGTCGGTGCAGGCCCGCCTGGCGCCCACGACGGTCCGCCGCCTCCTCACCGCGTTGCTCGTGGCGGTCGCCGGGCTCCTGGTTGTGGGCTGACGTGCACCAGCCGCGACACGCCGGGGAGGTGTCGACGGTCGGCACGTCGCCGGCCGACGTGCGCGCCCTGCGGCTCGCCGCGATCGCGGTCGCGCTGATCGCCGGCGTGGCGTTCGTGGTACCCGGCCCCGCTGGCAACGCGCTCGCCGTCGTCGCGGTCGCGGCCGCGGTCGGCGCGCCGCTCGCGCGGCTCGCGCGCGTCGGCGTCGGCTTCGCGCGCGAACGCGATTGGCGGTTCGCCGCGCTGGCAGCGGCCGTGCTCGCGGTCGTCGGTGCCGGCGCCGCGCTCGCCGCCGTCGTCAGCTGACGAGCGCCCGGAAGTCGTCCCTCGTCACCGGCGCGCCGCTGAGCGAACCGTCCGGCCGCGGCACCTCGATGGGTGTGCCGTCGATGAGGAACTGCACCGCGCCGACGCCGGGGAAGCCGGTCGCCGTGAAGACGATCTGGGCAAGCCCGAACACCTGCTCTTCCGGCTGCGCCTGGGTGAACGCCCCGGCGAGCTCGACGAACGCGGCACCGCGCGACACCTCGACGGTCTCGATGATGTCCGAGCTCGACAGCGCCGAACGCATGCCGGCGTCCAGCTCGTCTTCCGTCGGGCCCTCGAGCAGCGCGCCCAGCCCCGCGACGACGGTCGCCGGGAGCGGCACGCTGCGCGTCGCCGCCTGGAGCTTGCCGTCGCGGACGTAGAACACCTCGACCGCCTCGCTCTCCACCTCCGTCGTCGTGGTCGTCGCCGGGCCGGTCGGCGCGAGCAGGTCGAACGGGACGTCGTCGCGCGACGTGAGGGTCGGCCGGTCCTCCGTGGCAACGCCGCACGCGCCAACGGTCGCGACGGCAGCGGCCGCGAGCGCACCGAGCGCGCAGCGCGCACCGCGCGCCGCGAACGAGAGGCGGCGGCGAGTCATGGCGTGCGCAACGGAAGCTCGACCACGAACCGGGCGCCACCGCCAGGCGCGTCCTCCACGCACACCGACCCGCCGTGGAGCCGGACGTGCTCGGCCACCAGCGCCAGGCCGAGGCCCGTGCCGCTCGGCGCGTCCGGCTTTGACGCGCTGCTGCCGCGCTCGAACCGCCGGAAGATCCGTTCCCGCTCGTCGGGAGGGACGCCAGGGCCGCGGTCGGCCACGCTGAGCACGAGCGCGCCGTCCCGCGCGTCGAGCGCGATCTCGGTGGCGCCGCCCGCGTACCTGCGCGCGTTCTCGACGAGGTTGACGACGACCTGGGAGATGCGCCGACCGTCGAGCAGCACGCGGCCGGGGATGGCGCCGTCCGGGCAGACCTCCACGTCGTCGGCGCCGATCGTCGACAGCGCGCGCCGCACGACGGCAACGGGATCGACGGGCTCGAGGTCGAGCTCGGCACGCCCCGCGTCGAACCGGGCCATCTCCAGCAGGTCGAGAACCAGCTCCTGGAACCCGTCGACCTGCTCGGACAACGCGTCGAGGGCGAACACCGTCCTCTCCGGCAACTGGTCGCGCCGGCGCTGCATGACCTCCACGGCCGCGGACAGCGCGGCGAGTGGCGCGCGCAGCTCGTGACTGACGTCTGAGGCGAACCGCGCCTCGAGCTCGGCCTTGGCGCCGATGCTCTCGATGGCCCGGTTGAGCGCGACCACGAGCGGCCGCAGCTCGTCGTCGGTGTCGCCCTCGGACACCGCGGACACGTCGCCAGCGGCGAGGGCCTCGGCTTGCTGGGCCAAGCGCTGCAGCGGGCGCACGAGGCGTCCGGTAAGGAAGAAGCCGACCACGGCACCGCCGAGCGTGGTGATGCCCGCCGCGGCTGCGAGCGCGTACGTGAGCGTGCGCAGCGTCGTGTCGAGCTGGCGCAAGGGCACGACCTCGAAATACGCGACGCGCACCGAAGGGAGGGCGACGCCAACCGCGAGGTGCGGCGCGCCGCGCACGCCGAATCGTTGCGTGGCCACGTTGCCGACGTCGACCGCGGCGACGAGCCCGTCGGGCAGGGCTTCGGGCGCCATCGACACCGACGAGGCGAACCAGTCGCCGCCGTACCGGAACAGCGCGTGCGAGCCCTCCTCCCGCTGGAGCGAGCCGATGACGCGGGCCGGGTCCGCATCGGATGCCCGCAGCACGTCGCGCACTAGGCGGGCGTTCAGGTACGCGTTTCGTCTCGCCGCCGCCTCGCGCTGGTCGACGAGGTACGACCTGGCGAGCAGCAACGCAGCCACCGCCACCGCCAGCGAGATGAGCGCGGCGCCGAGCGCGAAGGACAAGCTCGCCCGGACGCGGAAGCTCCTCCGGACGCGCCGGACGAAATCAGGCACGCTGCCCCGAGCGCTCGTCGGCCGTCACGCCGCCAGGGTCGCAGCCATCGAGGCCGGCAGCCAGTCACCACTGTTCGCCGACTTCGTCGACCCGGTCGGCTCGGTCGGCGGCCACGGCGCTCGCAACCCCCTTTCCGTCGATCACCGCCCTTCTGGGAGCGGTGGTCGACGCAAAGCGGGTTGCCATTACCCCCAGGGGGTATATACTGGCTCCCATGCCCACGACGGGGATGGAGAAGGACGACCTCTTGCGGCGGCTCCGTCGCGTCGAGGGCCAAGTGCGGGGCCTCGCCCAGATGGTCGAGGACGACCGCTACTGCATCGACGTGCTCACGCAGATCTCGGCCGCGACCAAGGCACTGCAGAGCGTTGCCGTCGGGTTGCTCGACGGGCACCTGCGCACCTGCGTAGCCGACGCCGTCGTGCAGGGCGGGGCCGAGGCAGACACCAAGTTGACCGAAGCGACAGCCGCCGTCGAGCGGTTGCTCAAGAGCTGATCGAAGGAGAACCGATGACCACCGCCACGTACCAGGTGAAGGGCATGACCTGCCAGCACTGCGTCAACTCCGTCACCGAGGAGGTCGGCAAGGTCGCCGGCGTCGCTTCGGTCGGCGTCGACCTGGAGTCGGGTCGCGTCACGGTGGAGAGCGACGCGGCCGTCGACGACGCCGCGGTGCGCGCCGCCGTCGACGAAGCCGGCTTCGAGGTCGTCGGGTGAGCGCGTGAACCCTGCCGCCAAGCTCGCCGCGTTCGCGTTGTTCCTGGCCGCCGTGTTCGGCGCGGCCGCGGGCGCTGGCGCGTCGTTCGGGCCACACGCCGAGGGGCCCGATCCCTCGACGACCGCGCGCGACGGCGACGGGCACGGCCGCGATCACGAGGAGTCGCCGTGACGACCGCGGCCGACCAGGCGACCGTCGCGAACGCCCAGAACGCCCAGAACGCCCAGAACGAGACGCAGCGCGTCGAGCTGCAGATCGGCGGCATGACGTGCGCGTCGTGCGCAGCGCGCATCGAGAAGCGCCTGAACCGCATGGACGGCGTCGAGGCGTCGGTGAACTACGCGACCGAGCGCGCGCTCGTGGCCTTCCCCAAGACGGTCGCACCCGAAGACCTCGTCGCCCAGGTCGAGGCCGCGGGCTACACCGCAGAGGTTCCGAGGCCGCGCGACGCGCAGATGCCCATCGAGGATCGCGACCCGGACGACGCGCGCGCCGAGTCCCTCCGCCAGCGGCTGCTGGTGTCGGCGTTGCTCGCGGCGCCCGTGCTGGTGCTCGCGATGGTGCCCGCACTCCAGTTCCGGCATTGGCAGTGGCTCTCGCTGACGCTCGCCGCGCCCGTGGTGACGTGGGGCGCGTTGCCCTTCCACCGCGCGGCGTGGACGAACCTGCGCCACGCGGCCGCGACGATGGACACGCTGATCTCCGTTGGCGTGCTCGCCGCCTTCGGGTGGTCGTTGTACGCGCTGTTCCTCGGCGAGGCCGGCGAGCCGGGCATGACGATGTCGTTCGACCTCACGCCCGGTCGCGGCGCCGGCGAGCACGAGATCTACCTCGAGGTCGCGGCCGCGGTCACCGTCTTCATCCTCGCCGGCCGCTACTTCGAGGCGCGTGCGAAGCGCCGGTCGTCGGCCGCGTTGCGCGCCCTGCTCGAGCTCGGGGCGAAAGACGTGGGCGTGCTACGCGACGGCCACGAGGTTCGCATCCCCATCGCCGAGCTCGCCTCCGGCGACCGGTTCGTCGTGCGACCCGGGGAGAAGGTCGCGACCGACGGCGTCGTCGAGGAGGGCACGTCCGCGATCGACACGTCGCTGCTCACCGGCGAGAGCGTGCCGGTGGAAGTGGTCGCAGGCGACGCCGTCGTCGGCGCGACGGTGAACGCGGGCGGCCGCCTTGTGGTGCGGGCCACCCGGGTCGGCGCCGACACCCAGCTCGCCCACATGGCCCGGCTGGTCGAGGCCGCGCAGATGGGCAAGGCGCCCGTGCAGCGGCTGGCCGATCGCGTGTCTGCCGTGTTCGTGCCAACCGTCATCACCCTCGCCGTCGCGACGCTCGGCTTCTGGCTGGGCACCGGCGAGGACCCGACCATGGCGTTCGCGGCCGCGGTCGCGGTGCTGATCATCGCGTGCCCGTGCGCGCTCGGCCTCGCCACGCCAACCGCGCTGCTCGTCGGCACCGGTCGCGGCGCGCAGCTCGGCGTGCTCATCAAGGGGCCAGAGATCCTCGAGTCGACGCGACAAGTCGACACCGTCGTGCTCGACAAGACGGGCACGGTCACCACCGGCCGCATGGAGCTGTTCGCCGTCCACACCGCAGGCGTCGACGAGGCCCGCGCGCTCGCCATCGTCGGCGCGGTCGAGGACGCGAGCGAGCACCCGATCGCGCAGGCGATCGCGCGCGCCGCACGCGAACGGGCCGTGGGCGCCGGCGGGCTGCCACCCGTCGGGTCGTTCGAGAACCGCGAGGGCCTCGGCGTGCAGGGCGTCGTCGACGGCATCGCCGTCGTCGCCGGCCGGCCGTCGCTCCTCGCCGCCTCTGGCCTCACGCTGCCCCCATCGCTCGCCCACGCGAGCGAATGCGCGCAGGCCGCGGGCCGCACCGCGATCGCCGCGGGATGGGACGGCGAGGCGCGTGCCGTGTTCGAAGTGGCCGACACGGTGAAGCCCACGTCGGCGGCGGCCATCGCGCGGCTCCGGTCGCTCGGCCTCCGCCCGGTGCTGTTGACGGGCGACAACGAACGGGTCGCGCGGTCGGTCGCCGCGCAGGTCGGCATCGACGAGGTGATCGCGGACGTGTTGCCCGCGGCGAAGGTCGAAGCGGTGCGGCGGTTGCAGGGCGAGGGACGGGTCGTCGCCATGGTCGGCGACGGGGTGAACGACGCCGCCGCGCTGGCGCAGGCCGACCTCGGCCTCGCCATGGGCACCGGCACCGACGTCGCCATCGAGGCGAGCGATCTCACCCTGGTGCGCGCCGACCTGTTCGCCGCGGTCGACGCCATCCGGCTGTCGAGGCGGACGCTCGCGACGATCAAGGGCAACCTGTTCTGGGCCTTCGCCTACAACGTCGCCGCGCTCCCGCTCGCCGCGACCGGCTACCTCAACCCGCTGATCGCTGGCGCGGCGATGGCGTTCTCCAGCGTCTTCGTCGTCTCCAACAGCCTCCGCCTCCGCCGCTTCCGCCCGACGGTCTGAAGAACCCGCGCTAGGCGGAAAAGAGCTCGATCTCGGTCGCCTTCACCGACACCCACACCGAGCCGCCGCCGGCGAGGTCGAGCTCGTCGACGGCCGACGCCGTCACCTCGGCGACGACGGTGACCGGACCGGTGACGCGGAGGCGAGCGCGCGTGCCGTCCCGCTCGATCGACCCCACGCTCCCCTGCCACACGTTGCGGGCAGTCCCCTCCGGGCGCGACCGGTGCAGCGCGACGGCGCGCGGGTGGAACACGGCCAACGCGGCATCGCCCGCCCCGACCGCGTCCGCGACGCGCGCGGCGACGACCGCGAACCCGGGCACGACCACGAGCGCACCGCCCGCCTCGGCGCGCCCCCGCAGCAGGTTGACCCCGAGCAGGTCGGCGACGAATGCCGACCCCGGCCGAGCGGCGAGCTCGGAGGCGCTCCCGTCCTGCACCACCCGGCCACCCTCGAGGACGACGATGCGTTGGGCGAGCGAGAGGGCGTCGACCGGATCGTGGGTGACGAAGATCCGTGCGCCGTCGTGACCGGCGAGCGCGCTCGCTACGGCACGCCGCGTCCGTGCCTTGGTGGTGGCGTCGAGCGCGGCGAACGGCTCGTCGAGCAGGAGCAGCCGGGGGTGGGCCACGAGGGCGCGCGCCAGCGCGACCCGTTGCGCCTGCCCACCGGACAACGTCGAGGGACGCGCCGGCGCGAGCTCGCCGATGCCTGCGTCGTCGAGCGCGGAGTCCGCCCGCCTGCGGGCGTCGCCGCGGCTGGCCCCGCGCGACCGGAGGGGGAAGGCGACGTTGTCGAGCACCGACAGGTGGGGGAACAGCACGTCGTCCTGGAAGACGAAGCCGACGCGCCGCGCCTCGGGCGGCACGAACGTCCTCGACGCCGGCTCGTCGAACACCACCCCCTCGAGCGCGATGCGGCCCGACGTGAGCCGGTCGAGCCCGGCGAGCGCGCGCAGCAACGTCGTCTTGCCCGCGCCGTTCGGGCCGACGACCGCGACCGTCGTCCCCGCGTCGATCACGAGCGACACGTCGAGCGCGAGCGACCCGCGTTCGAGGCGAACGTCGGCTTCGAGCCCCGCGCTCATGGGGAGCCAAGCCACCGGTCGCGCATGAGCGCGAGGACCGCGACGGACACGCCGAGCAACACGAGGCTCAACGCGATGGCGCCGTCGAGCCTGCCGGACTCGATGAGGACGTAGACCTTGAGGGGGATCGTCGCCGTCCGCCCAGGCGTGTTCCCCGCGAACGTGATGGTGGCGCCGAACTCGCCGAGCGCTCTCGCCCACGCGAGCACCGCCCCCGCGACGAGCCCTGGCGCGGCGAGCGGCAGCGTCACGCGGGCGAAGACGGACGCCGGCCTCGCGCCCAGCGTGCGCGCCGCGTCCTCGTAGCGCGTGTCGACCGCCCGGAACGCGCTCTCGGCCGCGATCACGAAGAACGGCATGGCGACGAACGCTTCGGCAACGACAGCGCCCGCGGTCGTGAAGGGCAACGACACGCCGAAGGCGTCGAGCAGCGCCCGGCCAGCGACGCCGCGCCGTCCGAAAGCCAGCAGCAGGGCGACCCCGCCGACGACCGGGGGCAGCACGAGGGGGACGAGCGCGACGGCGCGGACGAGGCGCC
>DASVEG010000213.1:0-7667 GCA_036380695.1 Acidimicrobiales bacterium | reverse complement strand
GACCTCGTCCGCTCCGCTCAGCTCGAGCAGCTCGCGGTCGAACGAGCAACCGTCCCTCCACTCCATCCCACCGACCAGCGCGAGCGTCCCCGCCATCAGACCTTCGCCTCCCGCTTCGACGGCACGGCCACGCCCGACGCGACGACACCCGACCGATCGCACCGGTCGATCACGAACCCCGCGGCGCGGATGGCGTCGAGCGTGCGACGGTCGAGGTGGCACCCGCCCCCCACGGACGACGACCACACCGGCGTGGCGACCCCCTGCACCCGCCCCTTCCACCCCGGAGCCCGCACGTGCTCGAGGAACAGCAGCCGCCCCGTCGGCCGCAGCAGCCGGCGGATCTCCCGCAGCGTCGCGTCCTGATCGGCGACGGTGCAGAGCACGAACGTGCACACGACGGTGTCGAACGCGGCGTCGCCCAACCCGGTCGACTCGATGGGCAGCTCGTGGATCGACACGGGTACCGCCGCCGCGGCAACGCGGTCGAACAACCTCTTCCGCATGGCGGCGTCCGGCTCGGTCACGCAGACCGACTCGACGTCTCGATACAGCCGGAGATTGAACCCGGTGCCTGCGCCGACCTCGAGCACCGTCCCCGTCGCGTCGGCGATGAGCCGCCGCCGCTTGTCCGCGATCGCGTTACGCGAGAACGGGTCGTACAGCGCGGCGTGGATGGGGTTCGACCTGGCCATGGGAAGTCGTCACGCTAACGCGGTGTCGAGCGCCGCCCGCGGCCCGCCTTGTCCATTGGAGAGCCGACCCTACCGATCAGTAGGGTTCGCGCCCATGTCGATCAAGCGAGTGGGCATCGTCGGTTCGGGGATCATGGGCTCCGGCATCGCAGAGGTGGCCGCGAAGAACGGGCACGAGGTCGTGCTCCGCAGCCGCCAGAAGGAGAGCGCCGACGCCATGGTGGCCGGGCTCGAGAAGTCGCTCGCCAAGCAGGTCGAGCGGGGCAAGCTCTCCGAGGAGGACGCCAAGGCGGCTGGCGCGCTCGTGTCCGCGACCGCCGACCTCCACGACCTCGCCGACTGCGACCTCGTGATCGAGTCGGTCGTCGAAGACCTCGCCGTCAAGAAGAAGCTGTTCAACGAGCTCGACCGGATCGTCAAGGACGGCGCGATCCTCGCCACCAACACGTCGACCCTCCCGGTCGTCGAGATGGCGATCGAGACTGGCCGCGCCGACAAGGTGTGCGGCATCCACTTCTTCAACCCCGCGCCGATGATGGCGCTCGTCGAGATCGTGCGGCCGATCACCGCGAGCGACGAGACCATCGAGACCGCCCGCGCCTTCGCCGTCGAGTGCGGCAAGGTCGCCGTCGAGGTCAAGGACCAGGCCGGCTTCATCGTCAACAACCTCCTGTTCCCGTACCTCAACAACGCGGTCCGCCTCTTCGAACAGGGCGTGGCCACGAAGGAGGACATCGACGAGGCGATGAAGGGCGGCTGCAACTTCCCGATGGGCCCGTTCGCGCTGCTCGATCTCGTCGGCCTCGACACGAGCCTGTCGATCCTCGACGCGCTCTACGAGGAGTTCAAGGACCCGAACTACGCGCCCCGCCCCACGCTGAAGCGCCTCGTCGCCGCCGGCCAGCTCGGCCGCAAGAGCGGCAAGGGCTTCTACGACTACGGGAAGAAGTAGGCGGCTGCGCGCCGGTCGCGAGTGGTCAACCACGAGCGACCGAGGGGACAATGACGGCCATGGCAGATCGGCCGTGGATGATGCGCACGTACTCCGGGCATTCGACTGCGCGGAAGTCGAACGAGCTCTACCGGACGAACCTCGCGAAGGGCCAGACCGGGCTGTCGATCGCCTTCGACCTCCCCACGCAGATCGGCTACGACCCCGACGCGCCAGAGGCCAAGGGCGAGGTCGGCAAGGTGGGCGTGCCCGTCGCGCACCTCGGCCACATGCAACAACTGCTCGACGGCATCGCTATCGACGAGGTCAACACGTCGATGACGATCAACGCGACCGCCGCGTGGCTGCTCGGCCTTCACATCGCGAACGCGGAGCAACAGGGGCTCGACGTCTCCGCGCTCACGGGCACGACGCAGAACGACATCGTCAAGGAGTACCTGAGCCGCGGCACCTTCATCTTCCCGCCTGGCCCGAGCCGGCGCCTGACCGTCGACACGATCGCGTACACGGTCCGGCACGTCCCGAACTGGAACCCGATCAACGTCTGCAGCTACCACCTGCAAGAGGCGGGCGCGACGCCGATGCAAGAGCTCGCGTACTCGATCGCCACCGCGGTCGGCGTGCTCGACGCAGTGCGCGAGAGCGGCCAGGTGAACGAAAACGAGTTCGCGAGCGTCGTCGGCCGCATCTCCTTCTTCTGCAACGCAGGCATCCGGTTCGTGGAGGAGACGTGCAAGATGCGCGCCTTCACGCAGTGGTGGGACCGCATCACCAAGGAGCGGTACGGCGTCGAAGACCCCAAGCTGCGCCGGTTCCGTTACGGCGTCCAGGTCAACAGCCTCGGCCTGACCGAGGCGCAGCCCGAGAACAACGTCCAGCGCATCGTGCTCGAGATGCTCGGCGTCACGCTGAGCAAGGACGCCCGCGCCAGGGCCGTGCAGCTCCCTGCGTGGAACGAGGCACTCGGCCTGCCCCGGCCATGGGACCAGCAGTGGGCCCTCCGCATGCAGCAGGTGCTCGCGTACGAGACCGACCTGCTCGAGTACGACGACCTGTTCGCCGGTTCGCACGTGATCGAGAAGAAGACAGCCGAGTTGCTCGAAGCGGCGCAGGCCGAGCTCGACGACGTGCTCGAGCTCGGCGGCGCGTTCGAGGCGATCGACGAGCTCAAGGCGCGCCTCGTCCGCAGCCAAGCCGAGCGCCAACGGCGCATCGAGTCGGGCGACCTCAAGGTCGTCGGGCTGAACTGCTTCACCAACACCGAACCGTCGCCCCTGGAGGGCGACGAGTCGATCCTCAAGGTCGACCCCGCGGTGGAGGCCGAGCTCACGGACGACGTGCAGCGGTGGCGCGCGCAGCGCGACGCCGCCGCGGTCACCAAGGCGCTCGACGAGCTGCGCCGCGCCGCGGAGTCGCACGAGAACGTGATGCCAGCGACGATCGCCCTGGCCAGGGCGGGCGGCACGACCGGCGAGTGGGCGGGAGCCCTGCGTGACGTGTTCGGCGAGTACCGAGCGCCGACCGGCGTCGGTGCCGCCACCGGCAACCGGGGCGAGACGATGGACCGCGTGCGCGTGACGGTGAGTGCGATCGCCGGCGGCCCGCCCCGCCTCCTGGTCGCCAAGCCGGGCCTCGACGGCCACTCGAACGGCGCAGAGCAGGTGGCGGTCGCGGCGCGCGACGCGGGCTTCGAGGTCGTGTACCAAGGCATCCGCCTCACGCCAGAGCAGATCGCCGCCGCGGCGCGCGACGAGGACGTCGACGTCATCGGCATCTCGATCCTGTCGGGCAGCCACCTCGAGCTCGTGCCGGAGGTGGTTCGCCTCGTGCGCGCCGCTGGCGTCGACGCGCCGATCGTCGTCGGCGGCATCATCCCGCTGGACGATCAGCGCAAACTGCGCGAAGCGGGCGTGGCCGCGGTCTACACGCCGAAGGACTACGAGCTGCCGGCGATCATGAACGACATCGCCGCGCTCGTGGCCTCGTATCGCGAAGGCGACGAGTCGCAAAAGTAACGCTTGATCCACGGCCGGTCGCGGCCGATGGTTAGCCGGTATGGATCGCCGCGCGCTCCCAGGGCTGTTCGGCGGGTTGGCGGGGTGCGCCTTCGGTGTGACCGGAGCCGTCACGGGCTCGACGATCGTCACGGTCGTCGCCGCGACGTGCGCGCTCGTCGCCGGCGCGTCGTCGCTGACCCTCCTCGAACGAACGCGCCGCGCCGAGCGGCGGGCGGCCATTGCGGTCGCCGAAGTGCACACGCTGCGCGAGCTCGAAGCCGCCGCGCACCGGGCACCGCAGTCGTTGGTCGACAAGGAGACGGGCCTGTCGGACGGCCGGTTCTTCGAGCTCGCGCTCGAGACCCGCATCGCCGCGGCCCGCCGTCACCTGTGGCCGGTTGCCGTCGTCCTCCTCGAGGTGACGCCCCATCCCGAACACCGGCTGGCGGAGTCGCTCGTCGCGTTCACGGCCCTGGTTCGCCAGACCCTCCGCGAAGCCGACGTCGTCTGCCGCACCGGGCCGCGCACGTTCGCGCTCATCCTCGAGGACACGAACGAGGCCGGCGGCGTGTGGGCCGCCGAACGCCTGCAGGTCGCGATCTCCAAGGACGAGATCGGCGCAAAGCACCTCGTGGCCGGCGTCGCCGCGTACCCCGCGCACGGGCTGCAGTCGGACGAGGTGCTCGACCGCGCGAGGCACGCGCTGTCGCGTGCCGCAGCGTCCGATCCGGGCCGCGGGCTCGGCTCGGTCGAAGTCGCAACCGTCGACCTGGGCTGACGCCGAGATTGCTCGAACCTGAAGAAAATTCGGCGTTGTCCCCACCTTTGTCCACACCTTGCGGATAACCCCTGTTCGTGGTTGCGCGAAGTGGCTGGTGGGCGTGGTGCGGGAGCGATAAGCGCGCTCAACGCGCTTGAGTGACATCCGTCACCGCGAAACAGCGGTCGGCGAGTGTCCCGTATGCGTAGTACGCGTAGGTTCCGTCGAACATCGCTCGTGTGCGCTCCGCCCACGCCAGCGCGTCCGGCCGCACGACGCGGTGGAACACCTGCAGCACCCCGCCCTCGAACACGCGGTACTCGGCCCACGCGCCCGGGAAGTCCTTCACGCACGCGACCTCGACCCACGGGCGGCGGCCCGTCGCCGAGATCCGCTTCACGCGGTTGCGGTGGGTGTGGCCCGCGAAGTAGCCGGCGAGGTTCGGTCGCCGCTCGAAGACGGCGACGAGCCGCTCCGACCCGTCCGGCACGATCCCGTAGTACGACGCCGGCCGCGTGGTCGAGTCGGGCGACCAGACGTGGTGGTGCCCGAACACGAGCACAGGGAGGCCGGCGCGCGCCGCGGACGACGCGACGTCGTCGAGCCACGCCTCGTCGTCCGCGGTGAACTGGCCGCTCGCGGATCGCGGCGTCGTCGTGTCGAGCAGCACGACGGCGGCGCCGGGCACGTCGCGCCGCTGGGGGCCGAAGTCGGCGAAGACCTGCCCGCGATACGCGTCGTGGTTGCCGCGGACGTGGAGCAGCCGATCGCCGAACCTGCCGTAACAACGCAGGAACGCTTCGTACTCTCCGTCGCGCCCGTCGTCGGTGAGGTCGCCCTTGGCGACGACGAGGTCGGGGTCGAGCGCCGCCATCTCCTCGACCGCGGCCGCGTTCATCGTCTCCGGGTACGGCGGCTCGTCTTCGGCCGCCCGCAGGACGGGCCCGATGTCGGGCTGACCCGCGATCATCCCGCACACGGTCTCGCCGAAGTGCACGTCGTTGACGGTGGTGATCGTGGCCAGCCGCTCCCCGGGCGGGCGGGGCAGCGTCCGGAAGGCCGCGCCGTCGATCTCGTACTCGGTGTCGGGATCGAGGCCTTCGTAGTGCCGAACCTCGGGGCCGGCGAAGACCACCGCCGAGTCGTCGCTGACGGTCGCGACGTCCGGTGCGTCCATCACTCGGTCAGGGGCGTTGACGGCTCGCTGCGGGGGCGCGCCGCGGCATCCACCACCGGTTCGAGAACCGCCACGGCGACTCGGGTGGCGGCGTGTCCGCGACGACGACGGGGCGCGGCCACGCCACTTCCACCGCGGCGACGATCGCCGCGAGCTCCTCCGGCGTCGGGTCGCGCCTAGAGCGGGACGTTGCCATGCTTCCGCCGCGGGAGGTCTTCGCGCTTCGTGCGGAGGAGGTCGAGCGCCTGGATGAGGACCCGACGCGTGTCGGCCGGGTCGATCACGTCGTCGATGTACCCGCGCTCGGCGGCTTCGTACGGGTTCGCGTAGCGCTCCGTGTACTCCTCGATGAGCTCGGCGCGCCGCGTCGTCCGCTCCTCGGCTGGCATCTCCGACAGCTCGCGCTTGTAGATCACGTCGACCGCCGCGTCGGGACCCATCACCGCGAACTCCGCAGAGGGCCATGCGAACGCGAGGTCGGCGCCTATCGACTTGGAGTTCATGACGACGTACGCGCCGCCGTAGGCCTTGCGCGTGATCATCTGGATGCGCGGGACGGTCGACTCGCAGTACGCGTAGAGCAGCTTCGCCCCGTGGCGGATGATGCCGCCGTACTCCTGGTCGGTGCCGGGCTGGAAGCCGGGGACGTCGACGAAGGTGACGAGCGGGATGTTGAACGCGTCGCAGGTGCGCACGAATCGCGCCGCCTTCTCGGACGCGTCGATGTTGAGGACGCCAGCGAGGATCTGGGGCTGGTTGCCCACGATGCCGACGACGTGTCCGTCGAGACGGGCGAAGCCGCAGGTGATGTTCGTGGCCCACAGCGGCGCGTATTCGAAGTACTCGCCGTTGTCGACGATCGACGTCACGACCCGCTTCATGTCGTAGGGCAGCCGCGCGCTCGGCGGCATGAGCTCGTTGAGGTCGGAGCAGGGCCTCGTCGGGTCGTCGTCCGGCTCGACGTACGGCGGCGCCTCGAGGTTGTTCGAGGGCAGGAACGTGAGCAGGTACCGGATGTCCTCGATGCACGCCTTGTCGTCGGGGGCGACGTACTGGGCGACGCCCGACTTCGTCGCGTGGGTCATCGCGCCGCCGAGCTGCTCGGTCGTGACGGCCTCGCCCGTCACCGCCTTCACCACGTCGGGGCCGGTGATGAACATGTACGAGGTCTCCTGGACCATGAAGATGAAGTCGGTGAGCGCGGGGCTGTAGACGGCGCCGCCAGCGCACGGCCCCATGACCGCCGAGACCTGGGGGACGACGCCGCTGGCCTTCACGTTGCGGTGGAAGATCCCGCCGTACATGGCGAGGGAGACGACACCCTCTTGGATGCGGGCGCCGCCGCCGTCGTTGAGCCCGATGATGGGCACGCCGAGCGACGCGCTCAGGTCCATGACCTTGTGGATCTTCTCGGCGTAGACCTCACCCAGCGAACCCCCGAAGATGGTGAAGTCCTGGCTGAACACGCACACCTTGCGGCCGTGGACGGTGCCGTAGCCGGTGATCACGCCGTCGGTGTACGGGCGTTCGGGCAGGTGCTCGCCGGCGCGGTGGCGGGCGAGCATGTCGAGCTCTTGGAACGAGCCCTCGTCGAGCAAGTGCTCGATGCGCTCGCGGGCGGTCATCTTGCCCCGCTCGTGCTGGCGGGCGATCGACCGCTCCGAGCCAGGCGTCCGCGCCTGCTCCTTGCGCTTCGCGAGGTCTTCGAGGCGCTCCGTCATCGAGTGATCGGCCACGGCGGCAGGCTAGATCGGACCCGTTCGAGCGGGCGAAGCGGCACCTCGGCGTGCGAAAACCGCCAGGGGGTGTCTCACCCCCGTCGTACGCTGCATCCGTGCCCGCGGAGTCCTCCGTGCCGTCGGGCAGCGTCATCCGGCGAGGGCTTGCGGTGATGGTCGAAGAGGTGCGGATGCACCCGCGACCGTTCGCCGTCGCCGTTGCCGGCTCGCTGACCTATGCCATGGCGACGATCGCCTCGTCCGCCGTGCTCGCGCGCGTCGTCGACGACGTCGTCACCCCGCGCTTCGCGGACGGCCGGGTGACGACCGCCGCGGTGATCGGAGCGGTCCTCGCGATCGTCGTCGTC
>DASVEG010000212.1:0-4408 GCA_036380695.1 Acidimicrobiales bacterium | reverse complement strand
CTTCGCGACCGAAAGGTGAGCGTGCTGCGCGCCGTCGCGTCGCCCACGCGCGAGACGGTGAAGAAGGACACGGTACGCGGGCGTTACGTCGCCGGTTCGATCGGCGACCGCGAGGTCCCGTCGTACGTCGACGAGGACGGTGTCGACCCCGACAAACGGACCGAGACGTTCGCGCAGGTGACCCTGCACGTCGACTCGTGGCGGTGGGCGGGCGTGCCGTTCGTCCTCCGGAGCGGGAAGGCGTTGGAACGCGACCGCCAAGAGATCGCGATCTGGTTCAAGCCCGTCCCCCACCTCGCGTTCGGCCAGTCGGAGCAGCCGGTACAGAACGTGTTGCGCTTGCGCCTCGACTCGTCGCCGGAGCGGCTGCAACTCGAGCTCAACGCCAACGGCGGCGACGACCTCTTCGACCTCGCCCCTCTCGCGCTCGACACCGAGCTCGCTCCGGCATCGCTGCCCGCGTACGCGCACGTGCTGCTGAACGTCCTGCGCGGCGACCCCGTGCTGTCGATCCGCGGCGACGAGGCAGAGGAGGCCTGGCGGATCGTCGGACCGATCCTCGACGCGTGGCGCGCCGACGAGGTGCCCCTCGTCGACTACGAGGCGGGCAGCGAAGGCCCGGCGTCGGCTAGGGCGGGGTCGTCCGCCGCGGGCTGAGCGGCGCGCAAGACCAAGGCTCCGACGGCAGACGCCGCGACCGAGGCGACGATGATCCCGATCTTCGCCGCGGCGCGCAGCCCCTCCGTGTCGAACGCCAGCTCGGCGACGAACAACGACACGGTGAACCCGATGCCGGCCAGCGCGCCCACCCCGACCACGTGCGTCCACGACACGCCTTCGGGAAGCTCGCCCACTCGCATAGCGACCGCAGCCCGCGCCGCGAGCGCGATCCCCACCGTCTTCCCGACCACGAGCGCGACGACGACGCCACCGGCCACACGCGTCGCACCCGGCGCATCGAGCGCCCCTGCGTCGAGCCGCACGCCCGCGTTGGCCAGCGCGAACAGGGGGAGCACGAAGAAGCTCGTCACCGGGTGGATGCGGCGCTCGAGGCGCTCGGCGAACCGCACGGGAACGAGCAGCCCGAGCACGACGGCCACGAGCGTCGGGTGGACGCCGCCCGCGTAGAACAGCGCGATGACGGCAACCGCACCGATGTCGTCGGCGATCGCCAGGCTGAGAAGGAACACCTTCAACCCCGAGGGGATGCGCGAGCCGAACAACGCCAGCACGCCGACCGCGAACGCGATGTCGGTGGCCATGGGCACGCCCCAGCCCGACGCCCCTGGACCGCCCGCGTTGAACGCCGCGTAGATCGCTGCGGGCACGGCCATCCCCCCGGCAGCCGCGACCACCGGGAGCGTGGCGCGACGGCGGGTGCTCAACTCGCCGACGACGAGCTCGCGCTTCACCTCGACGCCGACGACGAAGAAGAACAACGCCATCAGCCCGTCGTTCACCCAGTGGCGCAGGTCGAGAAGCGGAAGCTCGGTGTGCCATACGTCGTCGTACGACGACGGCCACGGCGAGTTCGCCCACACCAGGGCGGCGCCCGCGGCGACCACCAGGACGGCACCGCCAGCGGCCTCGGTGGCGAGGAACTCGCGAACGGCGGAGGATCGGAGGGAACGAACGGGCGCGGGCATGGTCTCGTTGCCGACCAGGCTTCCCGGCGCTCCGGGCGCCATCCTAAGGGTCAGGTCGTGCCGACGTGGTACGGCACGGACGTCACGACGGTGTTCGGGCGGTCGAGCAGCGCGAGCTTGAGGGCGCCGGCGCTCTGGTTGTGAAGCAGCTGCGTGGGCGAGAACAGCCGGCCCGCGACGAACTCGGGGATGACGACCGTGATCGTGTCGTTGTGCCACCGGTCGTCGAGCTCATCGAGGAACGTCTCGACCGCGCGCGTGACTTCCCGGTACGGCGAGTTCGCGATCTCGAGCGGGAGGTCGAAGCCGAACGCCTGCCACTGCGCCTCCATCGCTTCGCGATCCTCGTCCTCGTACGCGACGTACAGGGCGAGCACGTGGTCGGGGCGGAGCGACTGCGCGTAGTGGATCGCGTCGACGACCCCGCGGTGCACGCGGCTGACGAGCACGACGACGGTGTGCACGATCGCCCGCGGGCGCACCTCCTCCGGCGTGATCGCGAGCGTCTTCTCGAGGCGCGTGTAGTGCCTCCGGATGGCGGTGAAGAGCGCGATGAACAACGGGAGGATCGCGATAGGGATCCACGCGCCGCTCGTGAACTTCGTCGCCGCGACGACCACGAGGACGACGAACGTCGTCGCCGCGCCGACCGCGCTGGTCGCTGCTCCTGCTCGCCATCCGGCAACCCGCTGCCGGCGCTGGTACACGACCATGCCCATCTGGCTGAGGGTGAAGGAGGTGAAGACGCCCACTGCGTACAGGGGGATGAGCGCGTTGGTGATGCCGCCGAATCCGACGATCAGCGCGGAGGCCGCGATCGACAGCAGCACGATGCCGTTCGAGAACACGAGGCGATCGCCGCGGTTCGCGAGCTGGCGGGGGAGGAACCCGTCGCGGGCCATCATCGAGGTGAGGCTCGGGAACGCCGCGTACGCGGTGTTTGCGGCGAGGATCAGGATCCCCGCGGTGGCGAGCTGGAGCGTGAGGTACAACGGCCCGTCAGCGAACACGGCACGGCCCAGTTGCGACAGCACCGTCTCCTCGTGGCTCGGGTACGGCTCGAGGTGTGACGCGAGGTACGCCGTCCCGAAGAACAGCCCGCCGAGGATCAGCGCCATCCACGCGAGCGTGATCGAGGCGTTCCTCGATGCGGGCTTGCGGAATGCCGGCACGCCCACCGCTATCGCCTCGATACCACTGAGGGCGACGGCGCCCGATGAGAAGCCCTTCAAGATGAGGAACAGCCCCAGCGTGCCGCCCGCGCGGCGCGTGCCGTCGAAGGCTTCGGGGTCGAACGGCACCCGCTCGATCTCGCCGAAGAGCTCGCGCCCGAGCCCGTAGACGACCAGCGCGCCAAGCGTCGCGATGTAGACATACGTCGGGATGGCGAACGCCGTGCCCGACTCCTTCAGCCCGCGCAGGTTCGCGAGGGTGAGCACCGCGACGAGCACGAGGCAGAGGAGGACTCGCGACTCCGCGACATCCCGGAACCTCGGGATCGAGATGATGGCGGCGACGCCCGCGGAGATCGACACCGCGACGGTCAGCGTGTAGTCGACGAGGATCGACGCGCCGGCGACGAGCGACGGGTAGCGGCCGAGGTTCTCGCGGCTGACGATGTACGACCCGCCGCCCTGCGGGTAGGCGCGGATGGTGCGGCGGTACGAGGTGACGACGATGACGAGCAGGATCCCCACCGCGATGGCGATGGGGATGAGCACCCGCAACCCGAGCGCGAGGCTCGACGCGCCGAGCGCGGTGACGAACAGGATCTCCTCCAGCGCGTACGCCGTGGAGGAGATGGCGTCGGACGAGAAGACGGCGAGGGCGACGATCTTCGGGATCCGTTGGTGCTCCTGTTCCGCCGTCGCGAGCGGTCTGCCGACCAGGAGCCGCTTCAGGAGCGTGAACACGGGGGCGCACGATACGTGCGTCCGGGCGAGCGCGCCGAAAGGCACAGGGCTTGCACCGCGGCCCGCCGCACTGCTCAGATCACGTGCTCTATGCACGTGGTGGTGTTGGGCTCCGGCCGAATCGGCACGTCGATCGCTTCGGCGCTCGACCGCGACGGCCACACCGTCTCGATCGTGGACCGCGACCGCGAGTCGTTCCGGCGGCTACCAGAGCGCTTCACCGGGCGCGCCGTCCTGGGTAGCGGCTTCGACCGGGAGATCCTCGAGAAGGCGGGCGTACGCGAAGCCGACGCCGTCGCCGCCGTCATGTACGGGGACAACTCCAACATCGTCGCGGCGCGCATCGCCAAGGAGACGTACGAGGTGCCGCGGGTCGTGGCGCGGATCAAGGACCCGCGCCGCGCCGAGATCTACCAGCGCCTCGGCATCCCCACGGTCGCCATGGTGACGTGGACGAGCGACCAGGTGTTGCGCAGGCTGTTCCAGGACGACTTCTCGACCGACTGGACCGACGCATCGGGCCAGTTGAGCCTGGTCGAGCGCGACATCCCCGAGTCGTGGGCCGGCCAGCGCCTCGACACCCTCGACGGCGGCGAGCGGTTCCGGCTCGTCGCCGTCTCTCGCGCCGGCGCGGCGCGCATCGTCTCGCCGACGACCGTCGCCCAGGAAGGCGACGTGCTGCACCTCGTCGTCCGAGCCGACGCACGCGAAGAGCTCGAAGCGCTGTTCCGCAGCGACCTCGAAGGGAGCCATTGATGAAGGTCGCGATCGCGGGCGCAGGCGCGGTCGGCACGTTCGTCGCCAACGATCTCGCGCAAGCGGAACACGAGGTGCTGCTGATCGAGCGCG
>DASVEG010000211.1:0-4543 GCA_036380695.1 Acidimicrobiales bacterium | reverse complement strand
GCTGTTCGTCTCGAACGACAACCTGCGCAAGGGCGCGGCCCTCAACGCAGTGCAGATCGCCGAGCTTCTCGCGGCGAGGCGTTGACGTGAAGCGAGGCGGGAGGGACAACGAGTTCCTCGACCAACTTGCGAAGGTGCCATTGTTCGACGGGCTGAGCCAGAAGAGCCTGAAGAAGGTGTGCGAGTCGGCCAAGGAGATGCACTGGGCCGAGGGCGACAAGCTCACCTGCGAGGCCACGCGCGGCAGCCGCTTCCACCTCGTGCTCGACGGCGAGGTCGCGGTCGAGTCCGGCGGTCATCGCAGGACGACGCTCGGCCCTGGGGCGATGCTCGGCGAGATCGCCCTGATCGACGGCCAGCCCCGTACGGCGACCGTGATCGCGCTCTCACCGGTCCGCACGCTGTCGCTCGCGTCCTGGAACTTCCGGTCGCTGCTTCGCGAGGAGCCGACGATCGCGGAGAAGGTCATGGTCGGGCTGGCGCGCCGCATTCGCGAGCTCGAACAGTCACCGCTGCCCTGACGCAGCGTGCGTCTCACACACGCGCGAACGGGCAGGCGCACGGGATCGCGTCGCACTTCGGGTAACCGTTCGCGTACCGCTGCACCGCGTGGTCGAGCGATAGGCCGAGTTGCCCCGCGATCGACGCGGTCCACGCGAGGACGTCGGCCAGCTCCTCGAGCTGCTCCGCGGGTGAACCCTTGCGGGCGGCCTTGGCGAGCTCGCCCACCTCCTCGCACAACCATGCGACCGACGCCGGCAAGCCGCGGCGGCGGTCGCGGTCGGCGAACGTGTCGGCGATGACGGATTGGAACGCGGCGATCTCCACGGCCGAACCCTACGAGCGCCGCACGTGACGACCGGCGCTCCGGAGCCAACGCGGCTCGCCAGGCGCCTGGGCACCTTCGACGCCGTCGTCGTGGGTCTTGGCTCGATGCTCGGCGCGGGCGTGTTCGCCGCCTTCTCGCCGGCCGCAGCGGCCGCCGGCGAATGGCTGGTCGCGTCGGTGCTGGTCGCCGCGACCGTGGCGACGGCAAACGCACTGTCGTCGGCGCAACTGGCCGCTCGCCATCCGGAGTCGGGCGGTGCGTACGCCTACGGCAGGCGGCGCCTGCATCCGGTGGCCGGGTACTTGGCGGGCTGGGGGTTCGTCGTCGGCAAGACCGCGAGCTGCGCGGCGATGGCCCTCACGTTCGCGACGTACGCGGCGCCGGAAGCGGCTCGCCCGGTCGCCATAGCGGCCGTCGTCGCGCTCACGGCGCTGAACCTGCTCGGCGTGCGCAAGACCCTGGCGGCGACGCTCGCCATCCTCGCCGCGGTCGTCGCCGCCCTCGTGCTCGCCGCCATCGCAGGGTGGACGGGCAGCCGGGGCCCAGTGGCGAGTGGCGCGGCGGCCGGCACACCGACCGACCTCGCCGACGTGCTCCGCGGCGCGTCGATCATGTTCTTCGCGTTCGCCGGCTACGCGAGGATCGCGACGCTGGGCGAGGAAGTCCGCGACCCGGCGCGCACGATCCCGCGTGCGGTCCCGGTGGCGCTCGGCGTCGCGCTCGTGGCATACGTCGTCGTCGCCGGCGCGTTGCTGCACGCCACCACGCCTGGGGCGATCGCCGCTTCGGAGACGCCGTTGCGCGACGTCGCGGACGCGCACGACACGCTGGCGGCCGCGGCGTGGGTGGTCTCGCTCGGTGCCGCGGTGGCTTGCCTCGGCGTGCTGCTCTCGTTGCTCGCGGGCGTCACGCGCACGGTGTTCGCGATGGCGCACGACGGCGAGCTGCCGGCGGGTCGCGCGCTCGCCGCGGTCTCCACGCGCTCGCACGTCCCACACCGTGCGCAGGTCGCGACCGGGCTCGCGGTCGCGCTGGTCTGCCTCGTCGTCGACGTCGGCGAAGCCATCGGGTTCAGCGCGTTCTGCGTGCTGCTCTACTACGCGGTCGCGAACGCTGCGGCCTTGCGGCTCGCGGGGTCGGAGCGACGGTGGCCGCGGTGGGTGTCGATGTACGGCCTCGTCGCCTGCGTCGCGTTGGCGTTCCTCCTGCCGTTCGCGACGGTGCGCGCGGGAGCCGGCGTGCTTGCCGTCGGGCTCGTCGTGCGGGCGGCTCGGTCAGCCTTCCGTTGACCCAGTGGCAGGAACCACGGGCGCCGAGATCGTGCGTCCCGTCCCGTTCGCCGCGGCGTCGCGCGCGCACTCGGCGCTCCGGTCGACGAACGCCGGCCGATCGCTGGCCGGAGTGGTCTGCCCGAGCGACGGCGCCGCCGATCGCGCGGCGTCGTTCATGGGGAACGGCGGGAGGTCGTCGGCGAGGATCCACTCAGCGATCGCGCCATCGGTGAGGGCCGCGGCCGGCGCGGAGCGACGGTCTACGCGGACGACCCCGCTGTACGCGGTCCCGTAGTCGCCCTTGTACATGCGGAGATGCTCGACGCGAACCCCGGCGCGGAGCACGCGCTGGAGCGGCGCAGCCGCTGCTGCAGATGGCGTGAGGCACCGCCCGGCCGGGACCGGCTCGATCCAGCGAGGCAGCAGCCCGAGGGCGACCGCGAGGAACGCGACCACGAGCACTTGGATGGCGGCGACGTCGTGATTGGTGAGTCGCCCGGCGCCCTTCGGCGATGCCATGGGTCGCCCGTCCGGGTCGAGCCCCTGCTCGCGCAACGCGATCTCCATCCGTCGATTCGTCCGGGTCGCAGACGACAGCAGAAACGCGAGGCCGCCCACCACGCCGACAGCGGGGGCGAGGATCACCCACGGCACGAGGAGCGCGTCACCAGCGCGGCGCATGATCGCCAGCCGTACGAGCCCGTTGACGAGGACGATGCTCGTGCCGACCATCACCGCGCGCCACCGCAGCGCGCGCCCCGACCGGACGTCTTCGACGATCCACCCGTGGTAACGCGGCCCGAGCTTCCACCCGATCGTCCGGAACGCGATGCGTTCGAGCCGCGACGGGCGGGGGTTCACCCTCGCGTCCTTCGCCGCGCGCGGCGTATGTGCCTGCCTCGAGCGGCCCGACTCTGCACAGAATCTCCACGAGTCGTGCGGGAGGCCTTCACCGGCGCGTTCGTACACTCCGCAGGTGCCCCGGATCGTCGTCGTCGAGGACGAGCGCTCGATCGCTCAGGCGATCGTCGCCCGCTTGCGCAGCGAGGGCTTCGAGGCCGACGCGGTCCACGACGGCTTCGACGCCGTCGAGTTCATCGGCCGGATCAAGCCGGACCTCGTCGTCCTCGACCTCATGCTTCCCGGTCTCGACGGCGTCGAGGTGTGCAGGCGAATCCATCCGACCCCGGTCTTGATGCTGACGGCGAAGACCGACGAGGCCGATGTCCTCGTCGGCTTGGCCGTCGGTGCCGACGACTACATGACGAAGCCGTTTTCACCGCGTGAGCTCGTGGCGCGCATCCGCACCATCCTGCGCAGGATCGAACGGGGGACGACCGTCGACGAGAACCCGTCGGTCGTCCGCATCGGTGGGGTCGAGCTCGACCCGGTCACGCGCACCGTGACGAGCGAGGGCGAGTCGGTGCACTTGACGCCGACGGAGTTCGACCTGCTCGCGTGCCTCGGGTCGAAGCCGGGCCGCGTGTTCACACGCGACGAGTTGCTCGGCGAGGTGTGGGGCTACCGCGACGGTTACGGGTCGAGGACGGTCGACTCGCACGTGCGCGCCGTCAGGCAGAAGGTGGGCGCATCCGTGATCCGGACCGTGCACGGCGTCGGGTACGCGAGCGCGGCCGGTTGATGCGCCCGCTCGATCGCATCGGGGCGATCAAGTTGAAGTTCGGGCTGGTGATCGTGGCGGCCGTGGTCGTCACGCTCGTCGTCCACGAGGTCGGGAATCGCGTCGGCCTCGAACGCACGACCGGCGCGATCGTCGCCGCGGGCATCGCGTTGGTGATGGTGCAGCTGCTGGCGAGAGGGATGACGTCGCCCCTCCGTGAAATGGCCGCCGCGACGCGCGCCATGGCCAGGGGCGAGCACCACCACGTGATCACGGCGTCGTCTCGCGACGAGGTCGGCGACCTCGCCCGCGCGTTCAACCACATGGCCGCGGAGCTGGCCGAGGTCGATCGTGTCCGCCGTGACCTCGTCGCCAACGTCTCGCACGAGCTCCGCACCCCGATCAGCTCTCTGCAGGCGGTGCTCGAGAACCTGGTCGACGGCGTGGCCGAGCCCGACCGCGACACGTTGCGGTCGATGCTCACGCAGGTCGAGCGGCTCGGACGGATGGTGTCGCAGCTGCTCGACCTGTCACGGCTCGAGTCGGGGACCGTGCCGATCGACCGGGAGCCGTTCGCCGTTGGCGACGTCCTCGACGACGTCGCCGAGCTCGCGCGCGTGCACACGGCGACGGCGATCGAGGTCGACTGCCCGCGGCCGTCGCCGGTCGCGGTGGGCGACCGCGAGCGCGTCCACCAGGTCGTCGCGAACCTGGTGGAGAACGCGCTGCGCCATTCGCCGGAGGACGCGGCCGTCGTGGTGCGAACTCGCGCGCGCGAGGGCAAGGTCGTCGTCGAAGTCGCCGACCGTGGCCCTGGCATCG
>DASVEG010000210.1:0-2153 GCA_036380695.1 Acidimicrobiales bacterium | reverse complement strand
TCGTGATCGCGGCCGCCGTGCTCGCACTCCTGTTCGTCGCCCTGCAAGTGCTCGGCGGCGGCGACCACGGGCCGCGACGGCACTCGGGTGCGGGCGTGCCGGGCGGCGTCGTCGGTGGCGCGGGCGGCGTCGGTGGCGCGGGCGGCGGCGTCGGGTCGGTGGCCGCCGTCACGTTCGTCGCGTCCGCGGCATAGCGGGCTGCCGCGGGGCGTGGGAATGTCACCCCGTCTTCGCAAGGCTGCGCTCACCGCGCACGTTGCGTCGTCCGTCGGGTGGTTGGGCTCGGTTGCCGGGTTCCTCGCGTTGGCGGTCACCGGGCTCACGAGCGACGACGTCGACGTGATCCGCGCCATGTGCGTCGCGATGGATGTCGTCTTCCGGCTGGTGATCGTGCCGCTCGCGTTGGCGTCGTTCGTCACCGGCGTCGTGCAAGCGGTGGGGACGCCGTGGGGGCTGTTCCGCCACTACTGGGTGGCGATCAAGCTCGTCGTCACCGTCGTCGCCGTCGCCGTCCTCCTCCAGCAGTTCGGGCCGATAGGCGACCTCGCCCGGGCCGCGTCCGCCGACTCGCTCACGTCGTCGACGTCGAGGACCGGGCGCACCTCGCTCGTCGTGCACGCGGCGTTGGGCATCGTCACCCTGTCGATCCCCTTGGTCCTGTCGATCTACAAGCCGCGCGGCGTCACGTCGATCGACCGCAAACACCTCGCGGCGTCGCGGTAGGTCCCGCGTTTTGTTATCAACCAAACGGTTGACAACGGGTCTGAGCCGTCGTACGGTGTAGTCAACCAAGCGGTTGAGCACGGAGGACGAGGTGTCAGCAGATCCGCTCTCCCGGGTGTTCTCGGCGCTCGCCGATCCCACCCGGCGCGACATCGTGGCGAGGCTCGCGACCGGCGACGCCACCGTCAACGAGCTCGCGGAGCCGTACGACGTGACGGTGCAAGCCGTCTCGAAGCACCTCAAGGTGTTGGAGGACGCCGGCCTCGTCAGCCGTAGCAAGGACGCGCAGCGCAGGCCCGTCCATCTCGAAGCGGAGGTGTTCGACCTCATGACCAAGTGGATCGAGCGGTATCGCCGGGAGGCCGAGGATCGCTACCGGAGGCTCGACGACGTGCTCCGTTCGATGCCAGGCGAGGGGGCGCCGCGGGCGACGTCGGGCGCGAAGTCGACGGCGAGACAAACAGCAACGGACAACCGGACCAACGACAAGAAAGGACAACGCAGATGACCACCACCACCCACGAGACCGAGATCGCCGCGGACCCGAAGGTTCCGCTCATCCGCATCACCCGTGAGTTCGACGCCCCGCCGGAGAAGGTCTTCCGGGCCCACGTCGATCCCGACCTCGTCGTCCAGTGGCTCGGGCCGCGCGGGCTCGAGATGCGGATCGACCACTACGAGTGCCGTACCGGCGGCTCGTACCGGTACCTCCACATGCGCGGCGACGAGGAATACGGGTTCCACGGGTGCTTCCACGAGGTGCGCCCGGCCGAGCTGATCGTGCAGACGTTCACCTTCGAAGGCGCGCCAGACGGCGTCGCGCTGGAGAAGCTCGTGTTCGAGGATCTCGGCAACGGCCGTACGCGCCTCGTGGGGACGTCGCTGTGCGACTCGTTCGAGGACCGCGACCTCATGCTGTCGAGCGGCATGGACGTCGGCGTCCGCGAGGGCTACGAGCGGCTCGACGAGGTGCTCGCCCGCTGAACCGGGGGGTTGACGGGGCGAACGTGTGTTTGGTAGGGTGCCGCCAGCCTTCGAGGGCTGGCGGCACTGCCCTCCTCCTGTCGTCTAGTTGTGCGTTGGGGGTGGGCGTGGGCGTGAGCGACGGTTCGTCGCCTGTTGGGGGCGGTGTTGGCGGCGGTGTTGCGGGCGTTGCGGGCGTTGCGGGCGCGGTCGGCGTGGTGGTGCCGGGCGATCCCGCCGTCGCGGCCGCCGCAAGCGCGGCTGCGGCTGCGGCCGACGCCGTCATCGAGACGGCGGCTGCGTTCCGGCGTGCGCTGTCTGGGCTCGATCCGGAGTTGTTGTCGGGATCGGCGTGCGTCGGGCTCGTCGAGGAGCTCGCTGTCACCGAGAACGCCTGCGCCGCGGCGCGTGCGAAGGCCGCGGCCAGGGTCGCCGAGTGTGGCGCGCACCGCGACCGAGGTTTCGGC
>DASVEG010000209.1:0-9977 GCA_036380695.1 Acidimicrobiales bacterium | reverse complement strand
ATCGCGACGCTCCTCGTCTGGCCGTCGAGCGCCAGGGCGCAGGAGCCCGCGATCACGATCCACAAGGTCGAGGACGCCGCATTCGTCGCCCGCGAGCCGAGCGACCCGTTCTTCATCCTCCTGATCGGCAACGACGGCCGTGCCGGGCTCGAGGGGGTACGCGGCGACGGCATCCACCTCGTCGGCGTCAACCCGAGGGAGCGCCGCGCCACGATCCTCAACATCCCTCGCGACACGTGGGTGCCGATCCCCGGCGTGCGCGACGAGAAGATCACGCGGAGCATGGAGTTCGGCGGGCTCCCGCTGCAGATCGAGACGGTGTCCCAGTTCACCGGCGTGAACTTCTCGTTCGCGGTCACGACCGGGTTCGACGGGTTCCAGGCGCTCGTGAACGAGATGAACGGGGTCCACGTGAACATCCCGTTCCGCATGTTCGACGCCAACTCGGGGGCCGACTTCCACCCCGGCAGGACGCACATGATGGGCGGCGGCGCGCTGTCGTTCGCCCGCAACCGGCACATCCCGAACGGCGACATCGCCCGCACGGAGAACCAGGGCGTGCTGCTCGTCGCCGCGTTGGAACGCGCTCGCGAGGTGGCGCACGGGCCGTTCGACACGATGCGGCTGCTGGGGTTGATCGCGCGCCACACGCAGCTGGAGGGCGTCGGCTTGCGCGACCTGTTCACGCTCGTGAGCCTCGGGCTGTCGATCGAACCGGGCAACGTGCGCAACGTCACGATGCCGGCGAGCATCGGCAAGGTCGGCAAGGCCGACGTCGTGTTCGCGGGGCCCGGCTCGCAGGAGCTGTTCGCCGACTTCCGCGACGACGCCATCCTCCAGACGCGCTAGCCCGCCGGGGGCGCGTCAGGCGACGGCGAAGCGCGCGAGCGCGTCCGGCAGGGGCGCGGTGCGCACGCCGGGCTCGGCCAGCACCGCTTCGAGCCAGCCGGGGCGACCGACGGCGCAGACGAGCACGGGCTCGTCGAGGTCGGACCACATCACCGCCTGGCGGAGGAACGCGCCCGCGTAGTCGGGCGGGCGTGGGTCGCGGGTGAGCTCGGCCAGCGCCCACGGGTCGGGGGGCGCGGTAGCACCGGCGGCGACCGCGACGACGTGCGGGGACGCGGGGGTCGAGCCCCCACCGGCGAGCCCAGGGCCGTCGCAGAGGATGGCGCCGCGAACCTGGTCGGGTCGGCCGCCCGCGATGAGCAGCGCGACATACGCGCCGAGGCCGCGGCCGACGATCGTGACGGTGCCCAGCTCGGCGAGCGCGGCGTCCGCGTCGCCCATCAACAGCTCGGCCGTGTAGCCGCCCCCCTTGGGGATGGTGGACTCGCCGTGGCCGGTGAAGTCGAGGGCGTGGACGGGCCCCGGCCAGGCCGCGTACGAGTCGGGCAGCGACGACGGCGACCGTTCGCCGAGGCCGTGGAGCAGGAGCAAGGGGCGCCCGTCGCCGTCCTTCAGGCCGTGCAGCGCGAGCTCGACCGCACCGTGGCGGAGCGTCGTCGTCGCCGTCACGAGAGGAACTCGAGGACGAGCGCGGCGACCTCGGCGGGCCGTTCGATGTGCACGAAGTGGCCGGTGTCCTCGAAGGGCACGACGCGGCCGCCAGGCGGCAGGTAGGGCTCGAGCTCGTCTGGCACGGTGCCCCATCCCATCTGCTCGGGGACGAGCCCGAGCATGCCGAGCATCGGCACGCCGAGGCCGGCGAGGCGCTCGATCGACCATGCGTTGCGCCACGGGCCGAACCCGCCCATGCGCAGCTTCGGGTCGATCTTCCAGCGCCAACCGTCGTCGTCGTGCCGCGCCCCGACGGTGACGAGGTAGCGCAGCCACTCGTGCGACAGGCGTGGGTTCATACGCGACCGGCGGCGGGCGAGGTCGTCGATCGTCCCCGGCTTGCGCTCCGCGCCAGCGGACCCGCGACGGAAGTCGAGCCACCCGCCGATCTCGTCGCGCATGAGCTTGGTCCGCTCGTGACTCGCGACGTCGGGGTGCGGCCGCGGCGACGGCATGCCGTCGATGTTCACGAGCGCGCGCAGCCGGTGCGGTGCCGCGTCCGCGAGCTGCAGCATCAGCGCGCCGCCCTTCGAGTGCCCGACCACCGGCACCGCCTCGCGGGTCACCGAGTCGAACACCGCGACCGCGTCGCGGATGTCGGCGTCCCACGAGTACAACGCCGCGTGCTCGGAGTCGCCGTGGCCGCGGTGGTCCCACGAGACGACCCGCCAACCCCCGGCCGCGAGGAGCGGGGCGAAGACGTCGAACGTGCCCGCGAAGTCGAACCCGCCGTGGGCCAGCAGCAGCGGGCGCGACGACTCGTCGCCCCACTCGTAGACCGCGATGTCGACACCGGACGCGGACACGGTGCGCGTGCGGTCGGGCCGGCGAGCACCCGGGTACGTCACGGCTTCGTCGTCGGGCACCGCCGGACATTAGGCGGGGCAAGCGGCATGTCCGACCGTGACCGATACCCTCTCGCGGACCGTGGCCCCCGACCTGCCGGCCCTCGCCGAGCTCTCGCACCGCCTGGAGCGCATCGCTCTCGACCTCGCCGACCAGCGGGTCGCCACGCGGCTCATCGCGCACGAGCTAGAGACGGAAGCCGAGTCGCATCGCGAGGCCCTCGCGATCGCGCTGTCGTACCTGCTGCGCCACCGGTCGCGGGGCACCCACGACGACGAGGAGTCGGTCGCGAACGCGATCGACGCGGTGGTGCTCACCCTCCGCCGCACCCCCCCGTCACCGCTCTGACCCGCCGGCCTTCCCACCGCTTTTTCGCAGTAGTCCGCGCCTGGCGCGGTCGTGGTGCGAAAGAGCGGGGGCGGACGGGCGCGGGGCGGCGGCGTTTCGCGGGCGGGCGCGGGGCGAGCGCGGGGCGGGCCGCCGGGCCGCCGTCACGCCAGCCGCCGGGCCGCCGTCACAGCCGCTTTTTCGCAGTAGTCCGCGCCAGGCGCGGTCGTGGTGCGAAAGAGCGGGGGCGGACGGGGTTACGCGTCTTGGGTGCTGGCCGCGCGCCGGCGTTCCGCGGCGTGCAGCAGGGTGACGCCGTCGGCGCCGTCGGCGGGAAAGGTGGCGATGCCCGCCGTCAGCCCTGGCATCGGCTTGCGCAGGAGGCGGGCGACCATCACGGCCACGCCGTCGCCGGTCGTCTCCGGCGCGATGACGCCGAACGTCGCCGAGCCGAGGCGGTAGACGACGTCCTGCGCGCGGACGTTCGTCGCCAGCGCGCCGGCGAGCCGGCGGGCCTGGCCCTCGGCGATGCCGTCGATGTCGTCGATGTCGTCGTCGCCATGGTCGTGCTCCAACGCCTCGACACCGGCGAGCACGAGACCGAGCGGCCGCGTGTAACGCGTCGCCCGCAGCACCTCGCGGTCGAGGTCGCGCTCGAACGCCTGGCGGTTCGGGAGGCCCGTCAACGGGTCGAACTGGAGCTGCCGTTCGAGTCGCGCCGCGGCTACGCGCGACGCCGTGCAGATGGCACGGTCGACGATCATGTCGACGCGGGCCTGCGTCTCCGCCTCCTCGCCCGGTGGCACGTGCCCGACGACGTGACGGCGGAACGCCTCGCGAAGGCACACGAGCTGACCGACGGCGACATCGATCGCGCCGGCGCTCGCCGCGAACAGCTCGGTGACCTTGGCGAGCGCCGGGTCGGGGCCCCAACCGAGGGGTTGCGGTCGTTGCAGCGCGTCGGCGATGGCATCGACGACGAGCCGCGAGATGGGCGGCAGCGCGTCAGGCGGGAGGAGCGGGTCCCACCGGCACAGCTCCTCCCAGTCGGCCGCCACCTGCTCGGCCTCGGCCCGCACGAGGTCGACCACGGCGAGCGGGTGGTCGCCGTCGTCCGCGCCGGCCGGCGCGCACAGGTCGAGGGCGCGGACGATCGACGGGAGGTCGCCCTTGTCGACCTTCTCCGCCCAGGACGGCTCGCGGCCGTCGGTGATCGTCGAGTGGATGACGACGTTCGCCTGCGGGCAGGTCGCGCCGATGTCGCCGAGCAGGTCGAGGCCGTCGCCGTCCGGCAGCTGGCGGTCGAGGACGATGCCGCGCACGAGACCGTGGAGCACGGAGCGTGCCCGGCTGACCGACTCCGCCTCGATGACCGACAGCCCCTCGAGCTCGAGACCCATTCGGACGAGCCGCCTCGCGGCCCCGTCGTCGTCGACGATGAGGACGACTGGCGCGCCCGAAGGTGGACGGCCGCAGGGGATGGACGCCATCGCCGTTCCCGTGCCCACTGTGCGTGGTGCCGAAACGTCGTTGGGAACACCCGTCACCTCCGGTAGAGGCTCACCTGGAAGTCGGCGGTGGTCGAAAGGGACGGAAGGGCCGCGATCTCCTCGCGGACGGCCGGCGAGACGTACCAGGCGTAGGGCGTCATCCCGAGCAGCGCGCTGACGGCACCGTCGCCGCGGACCTCGAGCTCGTAGCTCACCCTTGTCGTCCCCTCGGGACGGAGCGCGGTGGTTGCGCCCTCCCGTTCGAACGGGCCGCCAGCCGGGTGGGGCTCGACCTCGGCGAACAGGAGGCGGGCAAGGCCGTCGAGATGGTCGGGCCCTGGCGTCACGGTGACGACGCGCCCACCGGGCCGGACGACGCGTTCGAACTCCGGCGAGTGGAGCGGCGCGAACACGCTGACGAGGACGTCGACCGACGCGTCGAACAGCGGGAGGTCGTACACGCTGGCGACCGCGTAACGAGCCCTGGTGCCCGCGCCGCCCGCCCGCTTGGCCGCCAGGCGAACCGCCGGCTTCGAGATGTCGACGCCCCACAGCGACGGCCAGTCGCGGGTGTAGTAGCCCTCGCCGCAGCCGGCGTCGCACGCCGTCCCGCCGTCCGCGGGCGCGAAACCCGCGAGCGCGGTCCGCAGGGGCTCGTACCACCCGCCGTCGAGGAATGCCCGCCGCGCGTGCACCATGTCGGGGCTGTCGCCCGGGTCGCGCTGGCGGCGCTGGTGGGTGACGAGCAGGTTGACGTAGCCCTCCCGCGCGACGTCGAACGCGTGCCCGTTGCCGCATCGCCACACGCGCTCGCGCTGGTGTTCGGTCAGCGCGTCGCGGCACGTCGGGCACCGCCAACCGTTTGGGGTCAAGCGCGGGGCGGGCGGGGACGGCGGGTGGCCGCGGCGCGGACGGGGCCGGCGAGGCCGCGGCGGGCGCGCTGGGCCTCGAGGTGGCGTTGCCAGGCTGCGACGCCGTCCTGCCAGCCTTCGGCGCCGGCGGCGTCGAGGCCGTCGACCCATCCGCGGATGGCAGCCAGCGACCCTGGCACGAAGGCGAAGTGGGTCTCGCGGCCGCGCCGCTCGGCCGTCACGACCCCGGCGTCGAGCAGGACCTGCAGGTGCTTGGAGATCGCCTGGCGGGTGACGGGGAAGCGCCCCGCGAGCTGCGTAGCGGTGGCGTTGCCGTGCTCGACGAGCGACGCGAGGACGCGGCGGCGGGTGCCGTCGGCGAGAGCGTCGAAGAGGGGGTCGAGCGGACGGTCGGTCATCGCGTGTTCGGGGATGGCATTGCCGCAACCGCGCGGTTGCGCGACAATCGGCAACCGTGCAGTTGCAGAGGGTACCCGGCGAGCCGCTCGACCCCGGTGACGAGGCCGCGGCACGGTTGCTGGGGCACGGCGTCGTCCTCGTGACAGGGCCGCTCGACGACGAACGGGTGGCGACCACGATGGCGCGCGTCCTCACCCTCACCGCCGCAGGCGATCGCGACACCATCACCGTGCACCTCTCGAACGTCGGCGGGTCGGTCTCGGCCGGGCTGGCGCTGCACGACGTGATCGCGGGCGCGCCGGCGACCGTCGCGGTCACCGCCGCCGGCATGCTCGAGACCGCAGGCGCGCTCGTGCTCCGTGCCGGAACGGCGGGACACCGCACACTGCTGCCGTCGGCGCGTGTCCACCTGCGCCGGCCCGACGAACCCGAGACCGCAGGCGTCGACCTGGAGTCGGGTGCGCGCGAGGTCGCCCACCTGCGGGAGGCCGCGGTGGCGGCGCTCGGCACCCCGCTCCACCCGTCCCGGCTGCTGACCGCCAAGGAGGCCGTCGAGGCCGGGCTGGCCGATCAGGTTGCGGCGGTCAGGAGCGCCCGGACGTAGGCGGCGACGTCGAGGTCCCCGGCTTCTGCGCCTTGAACCTGGCCTGCGCCTCGTCGACGATCCGCAGCAGTGGGTACGGGTTCACCGCGGCGCCACCGTTCGGGTGCACCTCGAAGTGGAGGTGCGCCGGAGTGGTCGCCGCGTTGCCGGTGTTGCCGACGTAACCGACGACGTCACCCGCCTGCACGACCTTGTTCTCCACGATGTCGGGCGCGAAGGCCGACAGGTGCGCGTAGTAGTACCGGGTGCCGCTCGCGCCGACGAGCCACAGCTTCGTGCCGCCGAGGGTGTCGGTGCCGACCTTGATGACGACGCCCCGCTCGCACGCGAGGAGCGGCGTGCCGTGCGCGGCGAAGATGTCGGTTCCCTCGTGCAGGTGGGCGAACGCGGTGCCGAACATGCGGGGCGCGCCGAACGTGTCGGAGTACGAGTGCGGGCCCCCGACCGGGAACACGAACCCGGCGCCGACGATCCCCCCGCCCGCGGTGATGGCCGAGAGCTGGATCTGCTTCGCGAGCAGTTCGGAGTCGGCGCCGTCGAGGACGGTCGTGGCGACGAGCTTCGCGGCTCGCTTGCCGTCGAGCTCGGCGACCACGCGTTCGAGCTCTTGGCCAACGGCTTCCCGTGCGGCGTTGTACTCGTCGATGCGGGCGCGGTCGGCCTCGATGACCGCCTGCAGCAACTCGAACCGCCGCGACAGGTCGTTGAAGTCCTCCGAGTCGAGGATCTGGTTGAGCGGTGCCGCGGGCGACCCCATGTAGCCGGCGACGGCGCGCTTCTTGAGTTGCGACCGCGACTTCTGCAGGCGCGCGACCGCCTCGGCCTTCTCCGCCTCCAGCTGCGCCAGCCGTGCCTCCAGCAGCGCCACCTCGTCGGTGAGCGTGGTGAGCTGGGCGGCCGCGAGCACCCGCGACTTCTCGCTCTCCCTGAACGACTTCTGGATCTCGGCCAGGCTGACCTGCGCGACCTGTTGGAGGATCGGCGCGGTCGGGTCGGCCGGCGCGGCCTCGGTCGGCGGCGGAACGACGACGACGTCCTGCGGCACCTGCTCCGGCGCGCCGTCGTCCTGCGCCGGCTCCTCGGGCGGGGGTGGCGGCGGGGGCTCCTCGCCGGGAGGCGTCGTGTCGGTCGGGCCCGTCGTCGTCGTCTCGCCCGGCCCCGGCGGTGCGGTCGTCGTCGTGGTCGTCGTCGACCCTGGCAGCACCTGCGCGGCCGTCGGCGTGGTGGAGAACGAAGCGGCGACCAGCGCGAGCGTGCACGCAACCACCGTGGCCAAGAGCGCGCGCGTGCGCCTGACGTCCCGGCTTGCTCGGACGCCGCGGGCAGCCTGCGGTGCGCGGTAGTACGTCTCCAGCATCGATTCGCTCGGTGCGCCCAAGCGGGCGCCGTTCGTCGCGTTCGTTCGCGGTTGCACCGTTGTCTCGGCAGGACGGTGCGCCGGATGAAGAGTGTAGGGGGTGGGTAGACGCGGGCCGTGCCGCGTCCTGCCGACCGGCAACACGAACCCGGCGCCGGCGCGAAGCTCGACGAGCTGCGGGCGCTTGCTGCCGCGTGCACCGCGTGCGACCTGCACCTGACCGGCACCCAAACGGTGTTCGGGGAGGGCAGCGCCAGCGCGGACGTGATGCTCGTCGGCGAGCAGCCCGGCGACAAGGAAGACCTCGAAGGGCGCCCGTTCGTGGGGCCAGCCGGTCGCCTGCTCGACAAGGCGTTGGTCGAGGCGGGCATCGACCGCGACCGCGCCTACGTCACCAACGTCGTCAAGCACTTCAAGTGGCGGCCAGCGGGCAAGCGCCGCATCCACCAGAAGCCGAACGCGGCGGAGGTGGCTGCGTGCCGGCCGTGGCTGGAGTCCGAGCTCGACCTCGTGACGCCGAAGGTCGTCGTCTGCCTCGGTGCGACCGCGGCACAGGCGCTGCTCGGCCGCACGTTCAAGGTCACCAAGCAGCACGGGCAGTGGGTCGAGTGGCCCTACGCGCCGAGGGCGACGGCGACGGTGCACCCGTCGTCGATCCTGCGGGCGCCGGACGAGGCGGCGAGGGACGCGGCCTACGCCGGGTTCGTCGCCGACCTGCGGGTCGTCGCCGAGGCCCTCACCGGGGGTTGATCGGGGCGACGAGCTCGCCGTCGTTGTTCTTGACCGAGTTCACGCGGGGCGAGACCTCGAACATCTCGAGGGATCGAGGGTCGGCGGGCACCAGGAGCTTGGCGAGGGTCGACACGTCGGTGTTGTCGCGGTCGAGCCACCCATCCCAGTCGGAGGGCGACAGCACCACGGGCATCCGGTCGTGGATGGGGCGCAAGAGGTCGTTTGCCTCGGTGGTCACGATGGTGCACGTACGAAGGGGCTCGGTCTCGTCCCGGTCGACCCCCTCCGGCCACCAGACCTCCCAGAGACCCGCGAAGGCGAGCGGAGCGCCGTCGGCGCGGTGGATGAACCACGGCTGCTTCTTGCCGTCGGCGGTCTTCTCCCACTCGTAGAACCCGTCGGCGGGCACGAGGCAGCGCCTCCGCTCGAACGCGGCGGCGAACTTCTTGCCGACGGACTCCGCCCGCGCGTTGATCATGCGGGCGCCGACGCCCGCGTCCTTCGCCCACGACGGCACGAGGCCCCACCGGTACGAGCCGAGCAGGCGGCGATCGTCCCTGGTCTCGGCGACGGCGTACACCGGATCGGTAGGCGCTACGTTCCAGCTCGGGCCCAACGCCTCTGTCCGGATCTCGTCGACCCGCAGATAGTCGGCGAGGACGGAGGGCGGCGCAGCCGCAACGAATCGACCACACATCGCAACACAACCGTAACCATTCGGCGGGCAGGTCTGAACAAAGATCAATCGGAAATACCGGAACGTAACGTTTCCGGCGGGAGTTACCGGGTATCCACAGGCCGCCGTATTGCTGGGGGCCGGAGAGGACGACCGGATGAGTACGAACATCGCCGAACGGAACGATCTGCTTTTCGCGCCCGAGGGGCTGTGCAGCTGCGGCTACGAGCCGTCGGTCGTGTCGCCGTCCGAGGCGGCGGCGATGCTGCGGTCGCTTCCGAGGCGCTGGCGCAGCGTGGTCGCGTTCGACCTCGACGCCGCCGAGCCGGAGACGCTCCTCGTCGAGCGCCCGTTCCCGACAGGCTGGTCGGCCCTCGAACACGCGGGCCACGTGCGGGATGTCCTCCACGCGCTCTGCATCCGCGTTCAGCGGGTCCTGCGCGAGGACGACCCCGTGCTGCCGGAGACGCACGTGACGCCGCCCTCAGGCGCCAACGAGCAGGGCCCGGGCGTCATCCTCGCCGCTCTCGCCCACACCGCCGAACAGCTCGCGCAGGTGGTCGAGATGACCCCGCTCACCGATTGGTACCGCTCCGGCCGCCGCGCCGGCCGCACCGTCAAGGCGATCGACCTCGTCCGCGAGGCCGTCCACGAGGGCGTCCACCACCTCAAGGAAGCGAGCGCCCAGCTCGAAGAGCTCCGCCTCGCCGGCTCCTTCTAGCCCGCCGAGCCCCGCGCGACCCCACGTCTCTTCGTTCCGGAGGCAATAGAGGCGGTACAACCGCCTCTATTGCCTCCGGAACGCGTCTTCGGTGGCGAGGACGGGCGGCAGGGGGCCGGCGGCGACGATCGTGAGCCGCTTCGTGGCCCTGGTGAGGGCGACGTAGAGCGCCTTCATCCCCTGGGGCGACTCGTTGGCCACCAGCCCCGGCTCGACGACAACGACGGCGTCGAACTCGAGGCCCTTCACCGAGCCGATCTCGATGACGGAGACGGGCGCGTCGAGGCTGATCTCCTCCTCCCGCAGCGCGCCGAGGGACTCCGCGAGCGACGGCGGGCAGACCACGGCGACGGTGCCGCCGATCTCCTCGTGCAGCGTCGCCGCGGTCGCCAG
>DASVEG010000208.1:0-14365 GCA_036380695.1 Acidimicrobiales bacterium | reverse complement strand
CGGTCTATGTCCGGATTGGTCCACCCAGAACGAGAAACTGCGCGGGACCGGCGGCACCGACCTAGAAGCGATTGCCCCTCGGCTTGCGGGGCCGCCCGTTGACCGGGTCGCACGCGTCGCCGATGCGGTCGCGGTCGCGGTCGGCCTGCGTCACGTTCGCCACGGCCGGGCAGTTGGCAGCGCGTCGATGGCGGCGAGCAGCCGGCCCCGACACCAGCGCCGCGCGTCGGCGTCGGCCACCTGATCGTCGACGAGCGCGTCCGGCTGCGGGGTCGTGACCGCGGACTCGACGCCCCCTCTCCGCACCGCGCGCCGTACTGCGTCGACCGCTCGGCGGTGGGCGACGACGCCGAGGTACGAGCGGATCGACCCCTTGGAGAGGTCGACGCGGTCTGGCGACGCCCACAGGTGGACGAACACGTCCTGCACGACCTCGCTCGCGAGGTGGTCGTCGGCCGTGACACGCCGCGCGATCACGAAGGCGACCGACGCGTGCTCGTCGTACACGTGGCCGAGCGCCTGATCGTCCCCGGCGCGCAGGCGCGCCAACAGGATCGCGTCCTTCCCCAAGCGCATCCGCCCGCACCGGATCGCGCACCGATCCAACGGTACGCCAGTGCGTCGTGCCGACCGCGCTCACGCTCCCTGTTCGCCCACGCGGCGGTCTTGGTTCACCCCGTCTTCGATTCACGGTGATCCGTGGCGCCGCGGCAGGCGAATGGGTCCCGACGCGACAACCACATCGAACACGGAGGCACGAATGGCCGTCATCGCCGAGCTCGTCATCGAAGGCGTCAACCCGCAGCAGTACGACGACGTCCGCGCCAAGATCGGGTGGCTGGCCACGCCGCCCCAGGGTGGCATCGGCCATCTCACGTGGTGGGACGGCGATACGTGTCACAACGTCGACGCGTGGGAGAGCGAAGACGCGCTCAACCAGTTCGCGGACACCCACCTCGGCCCGGCCATGGCCGCGGTCGGCGTGACCAGCGCACCGCGAGTCACCTTGCACGCGGCCTACGAGATCTTCGTTCCCGAGGCGGTGAAGATCACCGTCACCTGACGCGGAGCCGGGCGGCGATCCCGTCGTGGCCGTTCCGGGCCGCAACGTCGGCGGGCGACAGGCCGTGGCGCGTCGTCACCGACGGCGACGCGCCCGCGGCGAGGAGCGCTTCGACGTTCCTCTCGTAGCCGTTGGCGGCGGCGAGGTGCAGGGCGGTCCATCCGGTCGCGTCCTGCGTGTTCGGGTCGACCCCGAGGTCGACCACGAAACGCAGCAACGGCGACCCGTCACGGCTGGACGCGAGCCCGTGGAGCACCGTCCGACCGTTGTCGCCGACCGCCGCGATCCGCGCGCCGTATCCCACGAAGGCACGCAGCATGGCCTCGTCGCCCCGACGGAGGGCCGTGTGGAAGATCGGCGCGTCGGCGACGTTCTCGGCGTTGGGATCCGCCCCCGCGGCGAGGAGTGCGCGGACACCGTCGACGTCGCCTCTGTCGGCCGCATCCTCGAGATCCTCGTCGGTCGGCAAGGGTCAGTCCGCAGGAGCGAACGAGAACCCGACCTCGACGCTCGCGACGATCGTCATCTCCTCCGGTGCCACGTCGATGACCTCATCGGGCTGCCCTGCGCTCAACTTCCGGGCCGCCATCATCCGTGGTTCGGGCCACGCCGACTGCTTCCGCATCCCGGGCTCGGCGGCCCACGCCACGGCGCCGAGCCGGAGCCCGAGGGCGGACACGTAGTCGTCGGCCCGCCGCCTGGCATCCTGCGCCGCGAGGCGCCGCGCCTCGGCGTGGGCCGCGTTGTCGGGATCGACTTGCCACGCGGGCCCGTCGATGGACGCGCCCGCGCTCGCGAGCGCGGCCATCAACTCGCCGAGGTGTTCGAACCCCGTGACCTCCAGCACCGTGAGCCGGCTGGCTCGCCAACCCGTGCGGACGTTCTCGCCTTTCCGCCACCTCGTCTTGGGGTGCACGACGAGCGCCGCCGTCGTCGCCTTGTCGATCGCGGTCGCGTGGCGCGCGACGGCATCGTCGACGGCCGCGGCCAGTTCCGCGGCCTTGCGGTACGCGTCGTCCCTCGACGCTCCCTCGCCCTCGATGGCCGCGCGAACGACGGCGCGATCCGGCATCGCCTGCGCGAACCCCTCGCCCCTCACGACGACCTCGGCGTCCATGGTCCGATGATCGCGTAGCGGTGTCGGCGCCGCTCGCTCGTTCGGCCCCCGGCGTTCGTTCTGGGTCTAAACACCCCCCCTATGGGCGCGGGTCTTGGACGCAGAGCGAGTCGAAGGGCAGTTCCGGCCGTGCACGTACCGGCCGAGGTCGCGGCGAGATGGTCGCTCGACGCGGCGCGCCTCGTGCGCGTCGGGTCGGGCCGGAACTCGATGCATTGGCGGGGTGAGACACCGAGCGGTGCGACGCTCGCGCTGCGCCGCCACCCGCGGGAATCGACCCGGGCGGACGCGGAGAACGAGTTGCGCGTCCTCGAGTTGCTGCACGCCCACGGCATCCCGGTGCCGGAGCCCGTGCCGGCCGACGACGGCGCGTTCGTCGTCGACGACGAAGGGACGTGGTCGGCGTGCGTGTGGATCGACGGCAGACCACCGGATCGCGACGACGCCGAGGTCGCCGCGGGGCTCGGCCGGGTGCTGGCCGAGGTGCACGCAATCCCCGAGAGCGCCGGCGGCGGCCCCAGCGCGGCGCTCGCGCAGTACGCCGACGCCGTCCGATGGGGCGGGTACACGTTGCGCTCCGCCGTCGAGAAGCTCCGGGCGTCCGAGCCCGCCGCTTCGACAGCCGTCGCCGAGTGCGTGTCCGCCGTCGCGCGACACCTGGACGCGGTCCGTCCCCCTCCCCGTCGTTCGTTGGTGCACGGCGACGTCCACCCGCTCAACGTCCTCGTCGGCGACAGGGGCATCGCCGTCCTCGACTGGGCGTTCGCGCGATGGGACGACCCACTCGTCGACCTCGCCATCGCGTTCCGCCTGTGGCCGGAGGCGTTCCCGTCGCTGCTCGCCGCTTATCGCGAGGTCCGGCCCGTGACCGAAGGCGAAGCGTCGTCGATCCCGGTGTTCGCCGCAGCCCGCGGCCTCGACCACCTCGCGGATCGGCTCACGCGGTGGGCCACCGGGATGGACGTCGACATCGCCGCCGAGCTCGAGGCGGAGCTTCCCGATCTCCGGCGCCGCCTACCCGCGCTCGGGTGAGAAGAGATGAGCCACGACACTCCTGCCGATCTCGAGCCGGAGATCGTCGTGGCTCTCGCGATGCCACTGTTCGAGAAGCGCGCCGAACAGGCGCGCCGGCTGATGGTGCGCTGCGGCGTCGGCATCCGGCGCGAGAGCGAGGAAGTAGCCGAGAAACTCGCCGGCACGAGCGAACCGCTTCGCGGCGGAGAGCCATGCTCCGAAGGCCCGCTCCGACCGGTGCCGGTCGAGGAGGTCCTCGCCCGGAACATGGCGGGGCGCCCGGCACACGACGTCCACGTGCCAGAACGGCGAGTAGCCCTCGAACACGTAGCTGCCGGTGAAGCTCCCGTCGCTGACGACGATGTTGTACAGCAGAACGTGGCCGAGCTCGGCGAGCATCGGTTCGAGCGCCTCGACGAGGTCGCGATCCGTGCCGGAGCGGAGCGTGACGCCGATGTCGATGGCCGACAGCGCGTCTGCGGGGTAGCCGTCCGGCTCGGGTGAGGCGAGACTGCCGAAGAGGTCCGCCGAGGCGACGTGCTCGTGCTGGAGCAGCTGTGCGAGGACGCGCTCGGCGAGCCTCCGGCGGTCGCGCGGGTCGCGGTTCCAGTCGATCGACCAGCGGTCGGGCACCGGCGCATCCTCGCCGCAGCCGGACGCGAATGGAGACCGATTTCGTGCCAGTCCGCCGCCCTCCTCCCCCGGCACCACAAGGAGCCTCGTCGCGCCGCCTCGCGTCCGGCGCCCGCGCGTCCGCCATCATGCGGGCGTGGATCCCGCGCCCAGACGAGAGCCCGCCTCGTCACGTCGCACCCTTTGGCTGGTGCTCGTGTCGGCCGCGATCTGGGTCGTGCTCGTCGTCCAAGTCGATCGGTCCGACCGCCACGTCGAGCTTCGCGAGCTGCGCTGGTGGCAGGTCGCCGCGGTGTCGTTGAGCATGCTCGGCAGCGCGGCGACCGTCTACCTCGCGTCGCAGTACGGCCCATGGAGCTGGCTGCGATTCGTGCGCCGCTACGGCAGGGACGCGGCCGCGGCGTGCCTGTCGTTGGCGATCGTCGTCGCGCTGTACCTCGTCTCGTTCATGTTCCGGTGAGCGTGACGCCCGCCGGGGCGAGGCGCGGCGGCCGCTGACGGCCGTCGCGCCCCCGCACTACGAAGCTCGCTTGAGCTCGTCGACGAACTTCAGCGCTTCCCGCCGGACGTGATCCGTGAGGCGCGGGTCGATGATGCTCGTGATACGAGCGGCCTCGATGTCGCGAGCGGCCGCGGTCTTGAAGTCGAGCACCTCCCGTGCCGCGCTCATCACCTCGTCCACCTCGGGGTTGTGCGCGATGGCCTTGGCCACCACCACGGGGTGCTTCGCGGTCGCGACGAGCGAGCCGCCTGCACCTCCGGTGAGCTCGGCGAACACCCCAGCCGTCGCGAGCGCCGTCTCGATCAACTTGTACTCGTCGGGATCGAGCAGGTGAGCGACGAACCGGCAGTGCTCGTCCATAATGTTGGCCCAGAAGGGCACGACCTCCCGCCGATCGAACCCGCTCTCGCCCGCTGCGAGCTGCCCGAGCCGGCGCGACCATCTCTCCGCCTCGTGCCGGGTGTGGTCGAAGAAGAGCGGCCACACGAGGCTGCGGAGGCTTCCGTCTCGTTGGGCATCGCCGAGCGTCGCCTTGTACTCGATGAACGGCTTGATGGCCTCGATCGCCGTGTTGCAGAACGCCGGCACCTCGGCCGGTTCCGGCGGACCTGCGGCGTCGATCGTCGCGTGCAGCTCCGCGAACTGGACCGCGAAGTCGAGGGCCTGCTGACGCGGCGCTGCCGCGAGCTCTGGCGGCATGAGGAGAGCGAAGAACTGCGCATGCTCGCTCATGATGTCCGTGGCGAAACGCGCGTCGGCCCAGGCGTGGTGGGCGGGCGATTGATCGTCGGCATCCGGCGTCACGACCGGCTTCTCGTACGGCTGCTCGAGAACGCCGTCGTCCGCGCGCGTGTAGACGTTGAACCCCTGCGGGATGGTCATGTGCGACTCCTGTTGTCGGTGTAGGTGGCCCCCCCCATACGCCTACCCACCTGGGTAGTCTTCTACCACAAGCCTCTGTTTGTTTTATCCCCTTAGAGAAAGGGGTTCTGTCTGCCCCGGACGGACCTGCACCGATGATCCGCACCATCGAAGGCTTTCGCCGAGACGACCTCGGCGATTGGGTCGCGGAGCTCTCGTGCCTTCACGGTCAACACGTGCGCCACCAGCCGCCCTTCGTCGACCGCGGCTGGGTCGTGACCGCCGAGGGTCGAGCCGCCCGCGTCGGAACCGGCATCGATTGCCCGCTCTGCGACCGGGGAGAGCTTCCCGACGGCCTGCACGTGGTCAGGACGGCGGGACCCTTCGACGACCGCTCCGTCCCGCGCGGGTTGTTACGCGATCACCGCGTGGCACCTCGAACGTGGGCCCGGCTTCGCGTGCTCGCCGGTTCCGTCGCGATTGCGATGGGGACGGATCCGTCGACGAGGTACGAGCTTGCGTCGGGCGAGGACCGCGGCATCCCTCCCGAGGTCGTGCATGCCGTCGCGTTGAGCGGAGACGCTCGCATCGAGATCGACTTCCTCAGCCTCTGACCGAAAGAGTGGCGACGGTCAGCTGGCCGCGCAGAACTTCACGCAGCACTGACCGACCTCGGGCTCGAGACGTGGCTGTAGATCCTGCTCGCCGACGGCGAGCGCGCTGCGCGCCCCCTCCATCAGGTGCAGGTTCATGCCGCACACCAGATCGGTGAACTGCTGCGCGAGCGCATGGAACGGACAGTTGGCGAGCACGACGTCACGCCCGTTCGGGCGCGGCTCGAAGCCGTGTTCACGGAGCACCTCCAGCAGCGCATCCCGCTGCTTCGCCCGCGACGCACGCTTCCCGGCCCGACCCCTCGCTTCTTCGCCGAGGCTCCGACCGAACTCGCGGGACGACCGCTTCAGTTCGTTGCGGACGGTCCGGCCGCTCCTCTCCGCCGCGTCGATCGCACGGGCGAGAAGAGCCCCAGCGAGGTCGTACTCCCGCTTCGGCAACGACACGGCGATCTGGCGGCCCGATCGCCGGTAGAGCTTCGACGGCCGACCGGCGCCGGGGCCGGTGCGACCAGTGAGACGCTTGAATTCGAAGTCGACCAAGCCCTCGTCCGCGAGCTTGTCGAGGTGGAACGCGGCCAGGGCGCGCTGCACGCCGACGCCCTCGGCGGCTTGCTCGCGACTCACCGGGTCCGGGCTGTTGGCGACGAAGAGGTACAGAGCGCGACGGACGGTGTCGTTGAGCGCGGCGATACCCGCGACCTGGTCCTCGAAGCTCGCTGTCATGCCCCCATGGTACTAACACGAGCGTTGCTGGTGGATAGAAGATGCCGGCGGCGCGGCGGCGTGTCGGCCTTGCCGGCTCCAGCGGCGCGCCTTGGTGCGAGGCGCCCGCCGCCGGAGCCGGCGATCTCGTGCCCGCTGGGGGGGAGCGTGGCCCGAGACTGACGCACGCGCACTCAGAACGGCGACCGCGCTGCGGGATCGGGACAGCTGACGCACCGGCGTGCGTGCGGGAGCGCGACGAGTCGCTCGTACGGGATCGCGACCCCGCATCGCTCGCACGCGCCGTACGCGCCGCCGTCGATTCGCTGCAACGCTGCTCGCGCCTCGTGCACGACCGCGTCGAAGTGGTTCGCGGCCGCCGCGGCCATCTCGCGCTCGAGCCAGCTGGCGACGTCCGGTTGACCTGCGAGAGGTTCCGCGACCGCATGCGACTCGGCCGCGCGGTCGGCGTATTCCGCGAGCTGACACAGCAGCAACGAGCGCAGCAGCTCGACGGCGTCCTCGCCGAGGCGGACGGACGTGCCCCGGTCTTCGCGAGCCATGGTCATGGTGAGGTCAGCGAACACCTCGCTGCGAGGAATAGGGTCGCTTCGACAGCACTGCTAACAGAACGGCAGCGAGGGTCATGGAACGTGTGAGCAGCGGTATCGACGATCTCGACGCCGTGCTCGGTGGGCTCATCGCCGGTGACAACGTGGTGTGGACGGGCGGCGACGACTCCGTCCATCACGAGCTCCAGCGCCGGCTGTTCCGCGCGAACCGGTCCGCGCCCGCCAAGGTCTTCGTCACGACGGACGACCCGCCCGCCTTCGTGAAGCAGCGAACGGGCGCGGGCGTCACGATCCTCGACGCGCGCCGCGGGCAATCGCACGCCGACCCCGTCGTCCTCGAGCGAGCAGTGCTCGACCGCGGCTCACCGGGTGCGCTCGTGGTCATCGACAACCTCGACGCGTACGTGCGACGCCTGCGGGGGCCTCGCGCCCTCGGCTTGTTCACGCGCATCTGCCCGCAGCTCTTCGACGCCGGCGCGATCTGTTACTGGCGCTCGGGTGCGCCGTCGCGTCCGATCCTCGACGGCGTGAGGAGCGTGACGCAGTGTGTCCTCGACGTGTCCGACGGCCACTTGCGCGTCCTGAAGGCCGAAGGTCGTCACGGCGTCCAGGGCCGTATCTTCCGGCTGCGCGTGGACGACGGCCGGATCCGCGTCGATCACGAGCGTGCCCTCGGACGCCTCGCCGAAGGGCTCAGACAGTTGCGCAGCGCGCGAGGCCTGAGCCAGTCCGAGGTGGCCCGCGCCGCGGGCGTGTCGCCGAGCGCGGTCTCCCAGGCGGAAGCCGGCCATCGCGGCCTTGGGCTCGACACCGTCGTCGCCATAGCGGAGGGCTTCGGGATCAGTATCGACGAGCTGCTCGGGACCGCCCCCGACCCGGGTTACGTCATCGCCCGGCGCGACCGCAGCTCCTCGCGTCGCGGGCTGATCGCGTTGCTCGACGATCCCCTTGCCGGCCTGCGCGCCTATCTCGTCAGCCTCGGACCGGGCGACAGCGGCGAACCGCCGGCGCCGCACAAGGGGCCGGAGCTCGTCGTCGTCGCGTCCGGCCTCGTCCAGATCGACCTCGGTGCCGAGACGCCCGTCGTGCGGGCCGGGGACGCGGCACTTGCCACCACCGTGCCCGTGCGCGGCTGGCGCAACCTGCTGCCCGCGCCGGCGCGGCTCTTCTGGATCCCGCGCGACCCGTTGCTGCGCGAGACGTGACGGCTTGGGGCGTTCGGCTTTCTTCTAGTAGACACTAGAGATACTCGACCTCGGAGGAGTGCCATGGCCGAAGCCAACCGCGTGCCGTCGCCTACGCCTGGCCTCCCCGCGAAGCCGCCCCAGCTCCACCTCGTGGCCGACCCGGAGCGCGAACGCAGCATCGACGACGCCCTGGCCGACGACGCGTATGTCGGGCGAGGAGCGGTGATCGGCGCGCTGCTGGGATTCGGTGCCGTCATCGGCGTCGTCGGCGTGGCGGGGTCGCTCTCCGGCATGGAGCCTGGCGCGGCGCTCGGTCTCGGCGGCTTCGTGGGGTTCTTCGGTGGAGGTGGCTTCGGCTTCATGACGGGCGCAGCCGCGGCGGCCGCCCGCATCGAGGCGTCGCACCGGAGCAGGCGCCCCGAGGAGAGACGCTGATCGCCGGCGACCACGAGGGGCGGAGGGCGATGGACGGCAACGTGCAGCAGCAGGCGAGGGCGCTCGGGGATCCCACGCGCCACGCGATCTTCCGCAGCATCGCGGCAGCGCGGGCGCCGGTCGGCGTGGCCGACTTGAACCGCGAGTTCCCGCTCAACCACAACGCGATCCGTCAGCATCTGGCCAAGCTCGTCGCCGCAGGTCTCGTCGTCGGGAGGACGAGTCCGCCGCCGAGCAGGGGCCGGCCGCGGCTGGAGTACGAGATCCATCCCGCGGTCGGCGGACGGTGGGGGACGAGCGGCCCATACGAGAGGCTCGGCCGCCTGCTGGTCGAGATCATCCGGAGCGGGCGCGCGGCGGTGGACGTCGGCCGGGGCGCGGCGCCGCAGTTCCGCGTGGCAGAGCCATCCGGCGACGCCGTCGCCGATCTCGGCGCCGCGATGGCGAGGCAGGGGTTCGATCCCGAGGTGCGAGCAGTCCGGAGCGGGGCGGAGGTCGTGTTGCACACCTGCCCCTTCGCGTCGGTGGCGCTGGCCGACCGCCACACGGTGTGCGCCCTCCACCTCGGGATCGCCGAAGGACTCACCGAACACTCCGATGTGAAGGTGACCGGGCTCGTCGCCTACGACCCCCGCAAAGCGGAGTGCCGCATCCGGCTCGACCTCCGGGGAACCGAGCCCCGGCCCCGGCCGACGCTCGAGCTGCGAGGTCGCGTCGGGCGCCGGTGACGAGGAAACGGCACCGTCACGGCTCGACGACGACCTTCCCCTTCATCTGCGTGGGGTGCAGGGTGCACTGGTAGTAGAAGGTGCCTTCCTCGTCGAACGTGATCGTGGTGGTGGCGCCGACACGGAGGTCTTGCACCTCGCCGTCGTCCATCAGCTTCACGTTGTGCGGGAAGTCGTCCTTGTTCTCCCAGGTGACCGTCGTGCCTGGCTTGACCGTGATCACCGCCGGCTCGAACGTGTAGCTACGCGGCAACGTCACCTTGTCGGTCGCGACCGGCTCGCCGTCCACCTCGAACGGAGCGTCCTCGCCGCTCGCCGTGCCGCTCGCGTCCGAGCCTTCGGCAGCGCCGTCCTTGCCGCCGCCGCCGCACGCGCCGAGTGCGAGGAGTGAGACCACGGCGAGTGCGGCGGCGAGCGTCCTGGTGCGGGGCGTCATCGCGTCGCCAGCCCGGTGCGCTTGGCGGCCGACCTCGCGGGCGACGGCCGGACGATGGCGTGCCGCGCGGCGGTGGCGAAGACGAGCACGAACGCGAGACCGTCGAGGACTTCGGCGATCGTGTGCGCGAAGAGGAACAGGGTGATGTTGACGTGGTACGTGGCGTACACCGCCTCCGCGATGGCGAAGAGGGCGAAGCCCGAACCGAGCACGTTCACGCCTGCGTCGAACGAGCGGTAGGCGAAGAACGCACCGAGGGCGAAGAGCGCGACGTGCACGACCAGGAAGAACCCCCACGGGAACTCGTTGATGAAGTCGCCGATGGGGTGGTCGAGCAGTTGGGGCGCGGCAGCGAGGATCACGTAGGCCTCCGAGGCTTGGGTGAGGGAAACGACGTCGCGACCAGAGCCAGGCCAAGCAGCACGATCGCCATTCCGGCGAGGACGACGAGGTGGCCGGCCAGCGCGAGCGTTTCGAGGGACGCGTGTGGGAGAACGTGCGGGGGCACGTCGAGCGCCACGCCAATCGCGAGGATCGACGCGCCGAGACGCGTCACGCTCCGCCCCGACGGCACGTGCTCCGTTACTTTCGCCAACACGCTTTGTTTCTACAACCGCGTGTTATCTAAAGCAAGTCGTTGCTTGCTTTGGATGCGACGCTTACGAGCCGAGCACTCGCTTGTACCGGGCCAATGCCAGTTCGTACAGCCCGTAGCCGGCAAGGCCGATCGCTACCGCGAGGAGGAGCCATGGGCCGTAGGACTCGTCGGCGAGGCGCTTCAGCGAGGCGTCCAACCCCACGGGCTCGTCCGGCGAGAAACGCCACGCGGCCCGCACGAGGAACGAGCCGACCAGTCCGAACGCGATCGCCCGGGCGCAGTACCCGATCACGGCCGCCACCGAGATGGCGTCCTGCTCACGCCGGTCGATCTCGTACGACTTGAGGTCGCGCTTGTACTTCCCGCTCAGGCCGCGCCACGCGTTGTACACGCCCATCGCGATCAGCCCGATCCCGACGGCGAGCACCACCCAACGTCCGAACGGCATCGAGAGGACACGATGCGTGAGCTCCTGCCGCTTGTCGCCGCCCTCCCCCGCCCGCTCACCTCGCAGGGCAAAGGACAGCGCGAGCACGGTGAGGAAGCCGTACAGGGCCGACCGGAACACGAAGCTGGCGCGGAGCGCCGCGCCCTTCGCCCCGTCCGCCCGGTCTTCGGGGTCGAGCACCGCCTGCACGAGTCGCCACAACGCGTAGGCGAGGAAGCCGGCGGCAAGCAGCGCGACGAGGGCGCGGCCGGTCGGTTGGCGAACCACCGTCGCCAGCGCGCCCTGCTGGTCTGCCTCCTCCGACCGGTCGCCGAACGCGATCCGCCACGTGAGGTAGGCCACCACCAGGTGCAGCGCCGCGCGCGCGACCAACCCCGCCCGCGCGATCCGCTGCAGCCACGGCCCACGCTCGGTGCGATCTCGGACACGTTCTGCGACGGAAGCGGCCATCCCAGGCAGATCCCCGCCCACTCGCCGCCCCAAACCAACGGGGGACGGCGTGTCTGCGGTCGCATGGGTCTACGGTCGCCTCGTGCGTGGGGGTGCGCCGGCGAGCCCCGAGGCGAATCTCGGCGCGGTTCGGGAGATCTGTCTCGCGTTGCCCGAAACCACCGCGCATGCGGAGGGGTGGGCGCGGCAACTTCGAGGTCCGGCGCCGGTCGTTCTGCCTGCTCGTGGCGTCGAGCGCATCGACCGACGAGCCGCGGCCGGTCCTCGTCATCCGCGCGAGCGACGACGAGCGCGAGATGCTCCTCGCGATGGGCGACCCGTTCTTCGAGATCCCGAAGAACCGGTGGAAGGTCGGCTTTGCGTCACCGAGGAAACCGACTGGGACGAGGCCCGCGAGCTGGTCACCGACAGCTACTGCCTCGTCGCGCCGAACAAGCTCGTCGCGCTCCTCGACCTGCCGACGGCGTAGTGCGTGCCGTCGGCTCGTGGGGCGCTCGGCTCTGCCACCCGTCAGCCGTCGTCGGCGAGGAGACCGACCGCGCGTAGCCGCCGTGCGATGGCCTCGACGAGCTCGGCGGGCGGACGGTGGCTCGATACCGCGTTGGCATGATCGTTGTCCACGTCGATCGGATGGCGGCCGGTCAGCGCAGGAACGACTTCGGCACGACCACGGTTCGAGAACGACTCGTCGAGCGCGGCCAGCAGCGCCAGATACTCCTCGTCGGGAACGCCCCCGGCGAAGACGTGCCGGAGCGCATCGAGAGCCGGTCGGAGATGCGGAGCCACGTCGCTCACGGGAGAACGGTACGGGAGAGGCATCGACCGCCGGGGCGAGCTGGACCACGACGAACGTCTTAGAGGCGGCGACCGGAATCGAACCGGTGTACAGGGCTTTGCAGGCCCTTGCCTAAGCCACTCGGCCACGCCGCCAGAGCACGTCACGTTACCGGACGCGGCGGGCCGTCCTCGCCGGTCGGAGCGCGGGTCGCGCGTACCCTGTCGCCCATCGCTACTGGCCGTGACCTCGACACCGACATCGACCGCCTGTACGGGGCCGCGCCAGACGAGTTCATCGCCGCGCGCGACTCGCTGGCCAAGGAGCTCAAGGCGGCGGGCGACAAGGACGGCGCGGCCACGGTGAAGGGGCTCCGCAAGCCGACGACCGCGGCGTGGGCCGTCAACCAACTCGCGCGCAAGCACCGCAAGGCCCTCGACGACCTCCTCGACCTCGGCGAACGGCTGCGGAAGGCCCAGCGGGCGATGATGTCCGGACGCGCCGGAGGCACTGCGGTGAAGGAGCTGTCGGCCGAGCGGCGCAAGGCGGTCAACGCCCTCGCCGGCAAAGCGGTCAAGCTTCTCGGCGCGTCCGGCGACGCGCAGCGCGACGCCATCACCGCCACGCTCGATGCCGCCGTCGTCGACGAAGACGCAGCCGAGCTCGTGGGTGCGGGGCGGCTCACGAAGGAGCTCCCGGCACCGTCGGGCTTCGGCGAGATCCCCGAGCTGTCGGTGGTGCCCGACGCCGCCGACGCCGGTGACGGCGCGCCCGAGACCGCAGCAGAGAAGAAGCGGCGCGACGAGCGTCGCGCCGCACGGGCTGCAAGGCGTGGCGAAGGGGACTCGAGCGCCGCAACGACGGCCGGCGACGACGACGGCCCCGCTCGCGAGCGAGAGGCGCTGGAAGCGGCGGTCGCCGAGAAGCGCGCCGCGCTCGAGCAGGCGGCCGAGGAAGCGCAGTCCGCGGCGAGGGAAGCGGCCGCTACCCGCGCCGAGGTCAGCCGGCTGCAGGACGCCCTCGTCAGCGCCAACGGACGCGCCAAGGCTGCGGCCGAACGCGCCCGGGTGGCGCAGTGGGCCCAGTCGCAGGCGCAGCAAGAGGTCGACGCCGCCGAGCGCAAGCTCTACGCGACCTAGCGCGCCGCGCGCCGCCGCGCCGCCGCGCCGCCGCGCCGTACGCTCGCCGCCGCGCCGCACGCGCGCCGCCCGCGCGCTATCTCCCAGTTCACGGTGTTCTGGCGCGGACAACTGCGAAAAAGCGCGCAGGTGGGGTGGCTGGGTGGGCCGGCCGGCCGCGGGTCGTCGCTTACGAGTCCCGCAGCTGGCGCAGGACGTAGGGGAGGATGCCGCCGTGGCGGTAGTAGTCGGCTTCCTTGGGGGTGTCGATGCGCACCCTCACGTGGAAGGTGCCCGCTCCCCCGTCGACCCGCACGGTGAGCTCGTCGGGCACCACCGACCCCGCGGTCGCGAACGACGAGACGCCGACGACGTCGAGCACCTCCCGGCCGGTCAGCCCGAGCGACTCGGCGGACTCACCCGGCTGGAACTGCAGCGGCAACACGCCCATCCCGATCAGGTTCGACCGGTGGATGCGCTCGTACGACTCGGCGATGACGGCGCGCACGCCCAACAACGCCGTGCCCTTTGCCGCCCAGTCACGCGACGACCCCGAGCCGTACTCCTTGCCCGCGAGCACGACGAGCGGCACACCGTCGGCCTGGTATCGCGACGCCACCTCGTAGATCGAACCTTGCTCGCCGTCGGGGAGGTGCACCGCGTACCCGCCCTCGACGTCGGGCACCATCCGGTTGCGGATGCGGATGTTGGCGAACGTCCCGCGGATCATCACCTCGTGGTTGCCCCGCCTCGACCCGTACGAGTTGAAGTCGCGCTGCTCGACGTTCCAGTCGTTCAGCCACCGCGCCGCGGGTGAGTCCTTGCGGATCGAGCCCGCAGGCGAGATGTGGTCGGTCGTGACGGAGTCACCCAAGACCGCGAGCACCCGCGCGCCCATGACGTCGGTGGGAGGCGTGGGGTCGACGGGCATGCCGTCGAAGTAGGGCGGCTTGCGCACGTACGTCGACGCAGGCGCCCACTCGAACCGGTCGCCGGTGGGCACCTCGAGCGCGTTCCACTCCTCGTCGCCGGCGAACACCTCGCCGTACGACTTGCGGAACATGTCGGACGCAATCGCCTCCTGCACGACCTGGTTCACCTCCGCAGTA
>DASVEG010000207.1:0-4092 GCA_036380695.1 Acidimicrobiales bacterium | reverse complement strand
CGCCCCCGCCCCGCGCCCCGCGCCCCGGCGCGCCCGCCCGGCGCGCCCGCCCCGCGCCCCCGCGCACCCGCCCCGCGCCCCGCGCCCCCGCGTCCGCGCCTCCCGCTTGTTCGCACTACCGCCGCGCATGGCGCGGACTAGTGCGAAAAAGCGGGCAAGGGGCCGCGGGCAAGGGGCCTCCGCCGCCCACCCGCGACGCGCGCGCCGCCCGCACCCGCCAGCGGCCAGCGGCCAGCGGCCGGCGGCGCGGGTCAGTCGACGAGGGCGGCGACGTTGGGGGCGGCGGTGACCCTGGGTGCGGGGGGTGGTTCGACGGAGCGGCAGGCGTCGGACCACAGATGCACCTTCGCGGGGAGGGCGAACGGCGCCGACAGGTTGGCGATGAGGCACTCGCCCGGCATGAGGGTCTGGATCTCGGGGCCGAGCGCGGCGAGGTCTTGCTTGGAGGACGCCCGCAGGATGTTGCGATCCTTCTCGTCGGCGAGGCCGAGGATGAAGAAGGTGTTGAACTGGCTGAGCAACTCGTCGTCGAGCAGCTTCGGCTGCTGGGTGACGGCGACGAGGCCGACCTTGAACTTGCGGCCCTCGCGGGCGACCCGGGGGAACACGTTCGACTCGCGGTCGCGGTTCGACGCCAGCACGCGCTGGGCTTCCTCGAGGCAGATGGCGACGATCGGCAGCCGCTCGTGGCGGCCGGGGTCGGACAGGTACGCGTCCGACCACGTCTCGAGCACGCGCCGGGTCAGGAACGACGAGACGAGCACTTCCTCGGTCGACTGGAGCCCACCCACGTCGACGAGCACGACCTTGCCCTCGGTGAGGTCGCGCACGATGGCGCCGCCGACGCTCACCGCGGGGTCGGGCGCGACGCACTCGAGCTCGATGATCCGGCGTGCTCGGCGGTGCACGACCTGGAGGGTGTTGAGCGCGACGCGGCCGTTGAGGTCGATCTCGCGGAAGGGAGCGAGGTCGTCGAGCTGCGAGAACGGGAGCAACCACGCCAGCCCCTCGCCCGCGGTGCGCCCGTAGAACCGCTCGAGCTCGAACAGCGCCTCTTCCTGTGGGCGGGTCCATTCGTACGCGGTGCGGAGGTCGTCGACGGTCAGCTCCGCGAGCGACACCCGCAACGTGGACGTGCCGGGCAGGCGACGCGCTGCGTAGATGCGCAGGCGCTCGCCGGCCCACGGGTGGCGCGAGAGCGACGTGCGGTACTCGCCGTGGGGGTCGACGATGAGCAACCCGTAGCGACCGTTGGCCTGCAGCACACCGCCGGCGAGCACCTGCATGAGGTTCGACTTGCCCATGCCGGTGGTGGCGAAGATCCCGACGTGGGAGGCGAGCGAGGAGCCGGGGATGCCGACCTCGAAGTCGACCTCGGACTCGCCGCTGCGCAGGCGCCCGACGGGAAGGTCGCCCATGCGGCTGCGGAGGAAGGCGAAGTCGGCGGCCTCGGGAGCGATCACCCGAGAGAACTGCGTCGGCAGTGACTTCGGCTTCCGGAAGTCGTTGCCGTCCGGGGTGAGGTAGCCGAGGCAACGGCACTTGGCGATGCGGTACGTGCGGCGGGCCTGGTCGTAGAGCGCGTGCGACCCGGACTCGCCGCGGGTGTCGTCGGAGAGCAAGGTGCCCGCCACCCGCTCCGCCCACCCCGGCTCGCGGTGCTCGGTGCCGTAGGTGACGTCGACGATCCGGAACAGGTAGCGGCGGCCGGTGGCGTCGTCGACGCCGACGAGCAACTCGCCGAGGAAGAGGTCTTCGTCCGGCGCGGCGCGGAACTCGCCCTCGAGGACGTTCTTGCCGAACAGCCGGCCGCGGGTCGACCCGCTGGGGCTCGTCATGAGCGCTCCATCAGAGCATGGCGGTCCGCGAACGCCCGATCGCGGACCTCGGGTGGGACGCCGGCGCGGTCGAGGAGGTCGTCGAGCTGCATCCTGACCTCCGACCTGACCCAGCCAGGGCAGGCGGCGAGCCGGTCGGCGACGGCCAGCGGGTACGGGTAGCCCGGGAACGCGGCGTCGTCGCTGACGGCGACCAACGACGACAGGACGGCCTCGGCGTCGGCGTCGCCTGGCAGGTCGATCCGGAACGCGAAGGGCGCGTCGGGGTCGAGGCGCGCGGCGACGACCTGGATGCCGCTCCCGGCCGGCCCGACGTCGCGCCGGACCGTGCCGATCGACGCCCACCACGTGGCCCGCGTGCCGTAGAGCGTTGCGGCTTCGAGCTCGAGCTGACCGAGGAGCGGCGCGCCGCCACGGGCGAGGGAGGAGTGCTTCGTGACGGCGGCGAGGACGACACCGCGCTCGGCGGCGCGGTCGAGCAGGCGGCTGAGGAACGACGACGGGATGCGCCAGTCGGGTTGGAGGTCGCCGTCGACGAGCACGAGGGCGCCCGGCACGGCGTCTTCGATCGACCGCTCGACCGCCTCCCACTCCCACCGGTCGCGCACGAGGTTGGCGTCGACCGCGCAGTCGGACGCGAGCACGCCTGCCAAGCCGAGCGACGCTCTCGCGGCGTCGTGCTCACCGGGCCCGAGCACGTGCACGCGCACGTCGCCCTCTTCCTCCAGGGAACACTCGCCGTCGCGGAACCTGACCCGCGCGGCCCGGATCGCCGTGACGACGAGGCACCGCGCGTCGGCCACCGTGATCTGCCCGCCGTCGACCGCCCACGTCTCGACCGGGGGTTCGCCACGGCCGAGACGCCGCAGGCCGATCACCGGCTCGAACTCCAGGTCGCCACGGCCGCCGGCGTCGGACATCGCGGTGGCGGAGCCCGTGAGGAGGGCGGCCAGGCGCGCCGCCGTCGCCTCGACCGAGCCAGGGGCGGCCGGCGGTGCGGAGGGAGCGGCTGTCGTCATGGGCCCATGGTGCCAACCGGGTGAGACACCTTCGGTGATCCGCGGTCGCGTTCTGGGTGCAGAAATGCGCTCCCGGGGCGCATTTCTGCACCCAGAACGAGGCTGGCGACGGGTGTCACACCGGAAAAGCGCAGGACAGCGGGCGTCCGACAGCGAAACACTTATCGGCGTGCGTGGGGCTACCGAAGACGGGGGTTGGCCGCGCCGCGCCCGCGCGTTCGTCGAGTTGCTCGAGTCCGCGAAGGCGTGGCGCCCGCAGCCGCGCGCCTGGGTTACCAAGCTCGCCACCGGCCCGCGGGTCCAGCTCGTCCGCTTGGCGCCACGCGTCCACCGCCCGCTGACTGCGGCCGCGCTCGCCTCGGTCCTCCTCGGCGCGTCGCTCACGCCTCTCTTCACGCTCGCGTCCGGGCGCCTCGTGGGCGCGATCCCCGGCGCGGTCGAGGGCGGCCTCGACTCGTCGAGCGGCCGGCGACTGCTGACCGCGCTGGCCGTGATGGGCGGCCTCTACGCGGTGCAGCTCGCGGTCATGCCCGGCCTGAGCTTCCTCACGAACTGCCTCGGACGGCGCGTCGATCGCGACATCAGCGAGCGCCTCATGCTCGCGGTGCTGGGCCCGCCCGGCATCGGCCACCTCGAGGACCCGACGACGCAGGACGACGTGGCCAAGGCCTCCGGCATCGTCACCGGGTCGACGCCGGGCAACGCGCTCGCCCAGCTGGTGAACCTCTGGTCGATGCGGCTCGCCGGTGCCGGAGCGTTCGTCATCCTCCTCGGCTTCCGGTGGTGGCTCGCGTGCCTGCTCGTGGCGACGATCCTCGTGACGCGGCGGATGTGGCGCCGCCGCTACGACGACGTCACCGCGGCGTTCTTCGACACCGGCCAGATCCATCGCCGATCGGCCTGGTTCCGCGACGCGGCGCTCCTGCCGGGGCCGGCGAAGGAAGTCCGTGCCTTCGGGTTGCAGTCGTGGCTGCGCGGCCGCCAGCACGCGAGCTGGGACGACGCGATGGCGCCGGTGTGGGTCCGCATGCGCGGCCGCCCACTCCGGGTCGCCCTGGTCGCCGCAGTCGGTCCTGCGGGGAGCGTCCTCGCGATGGCGATCCTCGCCAGGTCGGCGCTGCGGGGCTCGATCGACCTCGAGGCGTTCGTCGTGTACGCCACCGCGATCGGCAACGTGGGCAACATCGGCAGCGCGGGCGACGCCGACCACACCGTCTCGACGGGCGTCGCGCCGC
>DASVEG010000206.1:0-37408 GCA_036380695.1 Acidimicrobiales bacterium | reverse complement strand
TTGTGGTACAGCCGGCCCTCGGCGGCCATGCGCGTGGCCTGGGCGCGAGCGACCTCGGCGAGATCGCCCTGCGTCGCGTACGCCGGAAGCCCCGCCGCGGCGCGTTCGGCGCCCGCCAGCTCGACGAACCGCCGCTCCGCGTCCGGCGAGACCGACGCCGCGCCGGCGGGGGAGAGGACGGGCCACCAGAGGGCGGCGAGGAGGCCGAGAACGAGGCCGGAGATCGCGCGCTGCCGGGTGCTCCAACCGCTCGGCGTGGCCACGGTTTCAACTTCGACGGCCCGAGGATGATTCCCTTCCGCAACCGAGTGTTGGTAGCCTCGACGCACGACGCCGGGTTACCCATGGAATCCCGACTTCTCCCATTTCCCAAATGATCCGTCTTGAGCACGTCACCAAGTCGTACAAGGGCTCGACCGTCGCGCTTCGGGATGTCTCCGTCGACATCGCGAAGGGCGAGTTCGTGTTCCTCGTCGGGCCCTCCGGGTCCGGCAAGTCGACCTTCCTCCGTTTGATGACGAAGGAGGAAGAACCGGACTCGGGCCGCATTTGGGTCGCCGGGAAGGAGATCGGCGCCCTGCACCACTGGAAGGTGCCCTACCTCCGCCGCAACATCGGCGTGATCTTCCAGAACTTCAACCTGCTGCCGACGAAGACCGTGTACGAGAACGTCGCGTTCGCGCTCGAGGTCATCGGCCGGCCGAAGCACGTGATCAAGTCGCAGGTGCCGCAGATCCTCGACCTCGTCGGTCTGTCGAAGAAACTCGAGAACCTGCCGAGCGAGCTGTCGGGCGGCGAGCAGCAACGCGTGTGCATCGCGCGCGCCTTCGTCAACCGGCCGCTGATCCTCCTGGCCGACGAGCCGACGGGCAACCTCGACCCCAACACGTCGGTCGGGATCATGCGCCTGCTCGACCGCATCAACCGCACGGGCACGACGGTCGTGATGGCAACCCACGACCAGGGGATCGTCGACTCCATGCGCCGCCGCGTGATCGAGCTCGATCGCGGCACCGTGGTGCGCGACCAGGCCCGCGGCGTCTACGGCATCGCGGACGCAGGCAGCTGATGCAGCCGACAACCGTCGATCGCTCGCGCGCGCTCTGGCGCAGGCAGGCGCTCCTCACCATCGTGACCACCGTCGCGTTCATGGGCGTCGCGTTCATCAGCGCGATCGTCGCAGACACGTGGGACGAGGCTCAGGCGCGGCGGCGCCTGTCGCTCCCCGCCCCCGACACCACCCTGCTGGTCGTGGCGCTCGTCGTCGCGGCCGTCGTGACGGTCGCCCTGCTCGCCGCGGTGTGCGTCCATGCGTACCGCATCGCCACGTTGACCTTCCGCCGAGGAGAAGACTGAACCCGCCATGGCCATCTCCGTCGACTACGTCATCCGCGAGACCGCAACCAACCTCCGCCGCAACCTGCTCATGACGACGGCCGCGATCCTCACCGTCGCGGTGTCGCTGTCGCTCGTGGGCGGCGCGCTGATGTTGAAGCAGGGCGTGTCGAAGGCGACGATCCAGTGGCGCGGCGGCGTCGAGCTGAACGTCTTCCTCAACGCCGACATCGCGCAGACCCAGCGCGACGGCATCCACGCCGAGCTCAACGCCATGCCGGAGGTGCGGCGCGTCGACTACGTCGACCAGGAGGCCGCGTACGAAGAGTTCAAGACGATGTTCGCGAACTCGCCCGACATGGTCGAGAGCGTGACGGCGAAGGACCTGCCCCCGTCGTTCCGCGTCGTCCCCCGCCAGCCCGAGCTGGCCGAATCTGTGGGCGAGCGGTTCCAGAAGCGGGAGGGGGTGAAGGAGGTCGTCTACGCCAAGGAGACGGTCGAGACGCTCATCAAGGTCACGACGTTCGTCCAGCGCGGGTTCTTCGCCATCGCCGCCGTGCTGCTCCTGTCGGCCGCGCTCCTGATCCTGAACACGATCCGCATGGCGATCTTCGCCCGCCGCCGCGAGGTGGCGGTGATGAAGCTCGTGGGCGCGACCAACTGGTTCATCCGCGTGCCGTTCATGCTCGAAGGGATGATCCAGGGGCTCGCGGGCGCGGCGTTCGCGTTCATCGTGCTCGCCGTGTCGCGCGGTCTCATCGAGAACGCGGTCGAGGGCAACCAGCTGATCGAGCAGTTCGTCGTGTCGTCGTCCGACGTGCTCGGCACCGGCATGTTCATCCTCTTCATGGGCGCCATCGTCGGCGCCATCGGCTCGGCCGTCGCGGTGAGTCGCTTCCTCGACGTGTAGCCGCTTACGGCGTCGGGCGAAGGGTGCCCGATATCGAGAGGGTCACGTCGGCCGCGCTGAGAAATCCGCCGCCCATGCTCGTCGCGGCGACGACGCGGATCGCGCCCGTCGAGCGGTTCAGCGGCGTGCCCGTGACCGCAGCGAGCACCCCGCGCGGCGGTGTCGCGGTTCCTGTCGTCAACGGGAACGACGCGTGCTCCTCTGCCGCGAGCGGGAACCCCGAGTGGTCGAAGTCGAGATCGATCGTGACCGCGAGGGTGCCTGACGCGGGATCGAAGGTGCCGGGCCCAGAGCGGCTCATCGACGTCGTGATCGTGTCGTTCGAGTCGGGAACGGTCGTCACGATCGGCGGCACGGATGCCACGACGAACGAGGTGTGCGCAGCGTCGAAGCGCAAGCCAACGGTGATCGGCGCGGTCAGCGGCCGGGCGACACGTGGGTGGTCGATCCGGATTGTCGCGGTGCCGGACAGGGTCGCGTCGAGCGCGCCTGGCCAGTTGCCGGGCGACACCTGGGGGCACTCCCACGGCGTGTCGTCGCCGGCGACGCCGAACGCGACGAGGCGGCCGTCGTTCGCGCGGCCGACGTCGACGGTGCGAAGCCTGTCGTTGTCGTTGCCGAGACGCCTCCACCCCGTCCACGTTCCTCCGGGCGAGGTTTGCGAGTTCTCCCAGATCGTGTCGTCGCCCGCGGTGCCGACGGCGGTGAGCCGCCCGTCGTCGTTGCGCGCCAGGCGGACGCGCGCCAGCCGGTCGGTCGTGCGGCCCAGGACGGTCCAGCCCGGCCACGCGCCTCCCGGGGACACCTGCCACTTGTGCCAGATCGACCCGTCCGGCGCGAGGCCCGCGACCTCGAGGCGGCCGTCCGCGTTCCGGGCGGGCGTCAGCGTCGTCAGCCGGTCCTGCGCGGCGCCGAACCGCGTCCAGCCCGCCCAGGCACCGCCGGGCGACACCTGCCAGTTGTGCCAGGGCGTGTTGTCGCCCGCGACGCCGAATGCCTCCAGCCGGCCGTCCGCGTTCGCGATGGGGACGACGAGGCGCAAGCGGTCGGCCACCGCCCCGAGCCGCGTCCACCCGGCCCACGCGCCTCCGGGGGAGTGCTGCCAGCTGTGCCAGATCGTGTCGTCGCCCGCGACGCCGAATGCCTCCAGCCGGCCGTCCGCGTTGCGCGCCACCTCGATCGTCCGCAGGCGATCGCGGATGTCGCCCCTGATGTGCCACCCGGCCCAGCCGGCGTTGGGGGCGACCTGCCAGTTGTGCCAGATCGAGTCGTCCGCCGCAGTGCCGAACGCCTCGAGGCGGCCGTCTGCGTTGGTCGCGAGGACGACGGTGCGCAGGCGGTCCTTCGGCGTGACGAAGTGACCCCATCCGGTCCACGGCTCCGGCCAGCTCTGCGTCTTGTGCCACACCGAGTCGTCCGCGGCGCGGGCGACCACCTCGAGTCGCGTGTCGGCGTGGTTCGCCGCTGCCACCGGCCCCTTGATGCGGTCGCGATCCCCGCCGAAGCGCTGCCATCCAACCACCGCCGTGCCTCCGTTCCGCCGTGCGCCGGCCCGCCGTGCGCCGGCCCGCCGTGGTCCGGTCGGGTCAGCGTACGCACGAGGCTGCGGAGTGTCGCCGGCGCGGGCCTCGGCGTGGGGTGGGTGTTGCTACTGTTGAACGTGTGAACGTGCGGGGTTGGCTGGCCGCACTCTGTGCGGTGGTGGTGCTGACGGCGGCTCCGGCCGCGGCCGCGCCCCCGAAAACCACCACGACCACCGCCAAGCCGCCCCGGTCGACGAGCGAGGCGACGGAGCGCAAGCAGGACATCGACAAGCGCCTCCGCACGCTCAAGGAGCAGGTGGAGGAGGCGTCGGGCGAAGAGACCGACGTCCTCGAACGGCTCGACGCGACGGCCGCGCGGCGGCGCACGCTCGACGCGCGCCTGTCTGCGCTGGACGACGACATCGCCCGGGTGGAAGCCGACCTCGCCACGGCGACCGCCGAGCTCGGCGCCGTCGAGGGCGACCTGCGGAGGGCGTCGGCGAAGCTCGCGGACACCGAGGCCGGGCTCGTGGCTGCGAAGAGCGAGCTGGTCGACCGCGCCGTCGACGCGTACATCCGCAACCCCCGCCTGTACGCGGCGTCCGCCCTGTTGAAGGCGGACTCGTTCCGCGACGTCGCGCAGACGGGCAGCTACCTCGAGACGAGCGTCAGCACGCAGCGTTCCACCGTCCGCCAGTACCGCGCCCTCAGGGCGAGGATCGAGTCGGAGCAAGCGGGCCTCACCACCGCACGCGAGCAGGTGACGGCGAGTCGGGAGGTCGTCGCCGGCCACCGCGAGGAACTGGTGGCGGCGCGGGCCGAGCAGGCGGAGGTCCGCCGGCAGGTCGCGGCGGAGGAGGCGAGCGAGCAGTCCCTCCTGTCCGAGGTCCGCAAGCGGGTCAAGGACTTCGAAGCGCAGATCGCGGCGCTGAAGAAGGAGAGCGACGCGATCGGCGCGTTCCTCCGTGCCCGCCAGACCGGAAAGGCCCCCGCGCCGGGCAGCGGCGTGCTCGGGCGCCCGGTCGACGGCCCGGTGACGTCGGGCTTCGGCCCGCGCCGCCATCCGATCTTCGGGACGGTTCGGGTGCACACCGGCGTCGACTTCGGTTCGTCGTCCGGCACGCCCATCCGGTCGGCCTCGGCAGGCGAGGTGATCTGGGCCGGCGACCGCAGCGGCTACGGGCTCACGGTCATCGTCGACCACGGCGGCACCCTGGCGACGCTGTACGCCCACCAGAGCCGCATCGCGGTGAAGGAAGGCCAGACGGTCGCGCGCGGCCAGACGGTCGGCTACGTCGGGTCGACCGGTTACTCGACCGGCCCCCACCTCCACTTCGAGGTCCGCGTCGCCGGCAACCCCGTCGACCCCCTCCGGTACCTCTGACTGGGTCCGCGACGCGAACCGGAGGCAATAGAGGCGGTGGTACCGCCTCTATTGCCTCCGGAACGAAGGTTGGGACCGGCCGGCGGGTTACTTGCGGTGGCGGCCGAGGTCGTCGTCGAGGGTGGTGGACGTGTCGGTGAACGTGCGGCTGCGGTTGGCGCCGTCCCAGTCGACGTCACCGTCGCGGGAGTCACGGTCGAACGTGTCGTCGCGCACGCCGGTCGTGCCGTTGTCGGTGCCCGCGAAGTGGTCGCCGTCGATGCGGCGGCCGCTGGCGACGAGCGTGCGGTCGCGGGTCTCACTGCGATCCTCGTCGAGCGTCGACACGCGGCCGTCGCGCTCGCGCAGGTCGATGTCCTGGCCGATCGACGGGTCGAGGGCTCGCGCGATGAGCTTGCCGTGCCAGCGCTCGCCCGCCATGCCGCCGAGGATGGCGCCGAGCAGCATGCAGGCGACCGCCGCGATGCCGGCGATGGTGCCGATGGCCACCCATTCCTCGCCAGACGTGGGCACGCCGAGGCTGCGGAGGTTATCGGCAACGGCCTCGCCGTCGGTCTGCATGCCGACCGCGGTCCCGACGCCCGCGGCGACGAGCAGGCTCACGATGAAGACGAACAACCCGTTCAGCGCGCCGGCGCGGCGCGACATGCGACCGGCGACGTACCCACCGAACACGTAGGAGACGAGGAGCACCGCGCACACGGCGATCCCGCTGCCGATGCCGAGGTCGCGCCAGTCGTTGCGGGCGATGTCGTTCGAGTCGACGCCCATGGCGGTGAGCACGCCCCCGGCGATCGCCGCGAGCACGGCAAAGGCGCCGTACGCGACGAGAACACCGGCGATCACGCTCCCGAACGACAGCGCTCCGAACCCGGCGTCGTGGGCCAGCGCCATCCGGTCTCTACGGGACTCAACACTGCGTGTACGCATGCCGGGTACGTTCCCGGCGGGAAGGGGTCGCTAACCGGCGGAGAGCGCGATACGCGGTGAAACGGCCGCAAGCAGCGCGGGGATCTCGCCCGCCGGGGCCGGAACGCCGTACAGGTAGCCCTGCACGAGATGGCAGCGCAGGAACCGGAGGACCTTGCGTTGCGCGGCCGTCTCGACGCCTTCGGCCACGCACCGCAGCCCGAGATCGCTCGCCATGGTGACGACGGCGCGGAGCACGGCGATGTCGGCGGGGCTGGGCTGGCCGGTGACGTCGGCGACGAACGACCGGTCGAGCTTGATCGTGTCGAACCGGAACCGCTTCAGGTGCCCGAGCGACGAGTAACCGATTCCGAAATCGTCGATCGCGATCTGCACGCCCAGCTCCTTGAGCTCGGCCATCTTCCGGCCTGCGCCCTCCTGGTCGGCGACGACGTGTTCGCTCACCTCCACCTCGAGCCGGCCGGGGTCGATCCCACTCGCGGCCAGTGCGTCGGTCACGAGGTCGACCACGTTCTCGGTGAGGAACGTGCGGGCCGAGAAGTTCACCGACACCATCGGCAGCTTGAGCCCCGCGTCGTCCCACGCGCGTAGCTGGCGGCACGCGGTGGTGGCGACGAGGCGGTCGATCTCGACGATAGAGCCGTTCTCCTCCGCGACGGAAAGGAACACCGCCGGCGCGACGAGGCCACGCTCGGGGTGTCGCCAGCGCACCAGCGCCTCGCACCCGACGACCGTCGCGGTGTCGATGTCGACCTGCGGCTGGTAGTGGACCTCGAGCTCGTCGCGTGCCAGCGCCCGGTGCAGCTCCGCACCGACGACGATGCGCTCGCGCATGTGCTCGCTCATCACGGGCGCGTACGAGCGGAACGCGTTGCCGCCTTCCGACTTCGCCCTCGCGTTCGCGAGATCCGCGGCCTGCAACAGCGCGCCCGCGTCGTCGGCATGATCGGGGAACACGGCAACGCCAACGCTCGCGGCGAGGTACACCTCTTGGTCGCCGAGCAGGAAGGGCGACTCGAACCCGGCGAGGATCTCCCGGCCCACCCGCTCCGCGTCGGCCGCGTGCGTGATCGTGTGGAGGATGACGACGAACTCGTCGCCGCCGACGCGAGCCGCGGTGTCACTGTCTCGGATCGCCCTCCGCAGCCGCGACGCCACCTCCCGCAGCACCGAGTCGCCCGCGCTGTGGCCGAGGGTGTCGTTGACGAGCTTGAACCGGTCGAGGTCGACGAACAGCAACCCGACCGGCCGGGCGTCGCGGCGTGCCAAGTGCACGGACAACCGCAGTCGGTCCTCGGCGAGGACGCGGTTGGGGAGACCTGTGAGCGGGTCGGTGGTCGCGACGTTCTCGAGGCTGGCGTAGGCCTCGTGCAGCTCGACGGTGTGGCGCGCGTCCGTGAACAACGTGACCGTGACCGCGCCGCCGCGAGCCGGCACCCGGACGTGACGGACGTCGACCCACAGCCCGCCGCCGAGGTCGACCAGGCCGTCGCCGACGTCGGGCGGGAAGCGTGGGGCCGCTTCTTCGATGGTGTTCCATCCCGTGATTTGCGCCGCCGCACCGTTCCACTCGACGAGCTCACCCTTGGCGTCGTGGATGGCCAGCCCGTCGCGCATGCCGTCGACGATCGACGCCGCTACCGCGGACAGTGACCTGTCGCGGCGCGCGACGGGACGGGCGAACTTCACATCGACAAGTAAACGGGACGTAGGTGCGGATGTGCCATGGCCCGTTTTGACTAGTTACTCGGGCATTCGGCGGCGGGGCGCGGCACCTCCGCCGGCTTTTACTTCCGTGCCGCCGGGCCAGGTGGCGCCGCCGCTCGCATGCCGACCTCGCCTTCGGCTCGGGCCTTCGGCGCAAGGGCTTCGCTCACGGCGCCACCCGGCCCGGCTTTCAGCTCACGTCGGCGCCAGGGTCTCGATGGTCTTCTGGACGACCGCGGCCCGGTCTGGGCCCCATGGCAACGGGAAGACGATGGGCTCGTCGACGCCAGCGGACACGTAAGCGTCGAGATAGGCGCGGACCGCGGCTTCGTCGCCGACGAAGTCGATGCCGTCGATCCAGACGTCGGTGACTGCGGCGAGCGCGCCTTCGCGGTCGCCGGCCGCGTGGCGTTCGCGGACCGCGGCGACCGCGTCGCCATAGCCGGCGCGCTCGAAGTTGCGCGCGTACGCGTCCACGACGGCGTAGGAGAAGAGGTCGAACCGGCCGGGCTTGTCGGCGTCCGCCCGGTCGCCCACCCCGGCGTGCACGTACGCGTACACGCGGCACGACCCGCTCGCGCGGCCGGACCCTTGCTCGCCGGCGCGGACCTGGCTGACCGACCACGGCACGTGCGACGACGGCAGGTAATTGAGGAGGACGCCGTCGGCCACCTCGCCCGCGAGGCGCAGCATGCCTTCGTTGAGGGCGCCGACGACGACCTTCGGCCGGCGGTCGCCCAGCCGCACGCCGAGGCGGAAACCCTTGACCGTGTAGAAGTCGCCGGCGAAGTCGACCTTCTCGCCCGAGAGGCACAGCCGCAGCAGGGCGACGAACTCGCGCACCTGCGCGAGCGGGCGCTCGCCGTAACCCGCGCCGTGCCACCGCCCGGCGACGACCGGCGACGAGATGCCGATCCCGATGAGCACGTCGCGGTCGGGCGCCATCGCCTGCAGCGTCGCGCCGGCCATCGCCAACAGCGGCGGCGTTCGCAGCTGCAGCGCGAGCACCCCGGTGCCGACGCCAAGGTGCGTCGTCGCGGCCACCGCGCCGAGGACGGCGAACGCCTCGGGGCCGGTCACCTCGGCCGTCCAGAACGAGGAGTACCCGAGCCGGTCGGCATCGCGCGCGAGACCGAGCGCACCGTCGACCCCGAGGGCCATCACCGGGGCCATGGTCACACCCACAGGGGACGAAGGCATGGCGCACGGTAACGCCCGTAACCGGTCCCCAGTGGTTGCGCATACCATGCCGAACGTGGCCACGTCGGGGCTCCCGATGCCGGGCGGCGTGGAGGCCCTCCTGATCCTCGAGGGACTCCCCCTCGCGGTGGTGACGATCGATGCCGACGGGCTCTTTCGTTATGTCAACGAAGCCGCGGCGAAGCTGCTCGGCGCGGCCGCCGAGGACGTCGTCGGTGAGCCGGCCATCTCGCTCGCCGTGGCTGCAGGCGACACCGGCGCAGCGCTCGACCTCGTCGGCAAGGTCGCCTCCGGCGAGCCGTGGACGGGACGCTTCCCCGTGACCCGACCGGACGGCGGCCGCGTGAACACCTGGTTCGTCGCCGTGCCGTACGACGGCGGTCTGCTGGCGCTCGGCGCGGCCGCAGAAGAGCTGGCGGCGAGCATCGGGCTCGACGCCGCTGGCGACGCCGGGCGGGTCGAGGCGGAGGAGGCCAACCGCCTCCTCGCGACGCTTCTCGACAGCGTCCCTGTCGGGATGGCGTTCTTCGATCGAGCGTTGCGGTTCGTCCGCGTCAACAAGACCATGGCGACGACCGACGGTGTTGCAGCCGAGCGTCACGTGGGGCGGGCGATCGCCGAGGTGCTGGCGGGGTGGCCGTCGTCGGTCTTGGAGGACGTGGCCGCGGTGTTCGAAACGGGCGAGGTCATCGCCGACCGCCACGTGGCGACGACGTCCGCGTCCGACCCCGGCTCGACCCACCACTGGCTCATCAGCTACTACCCGGTGCGGCTCCGCGGGTCGCTCGTGTGGGTCGGCGCGACGGTGGTCGACGTCACCGAATGGCGCCGCAACGAACAGGAGCGCGTACGCCTCCTCGAAGCGGAGAAGTCGGCGCGGCTGGCGGTGGAGGAGGCCGTCGAACGCCTCGCGCGACTGCAGGTGGTCACCGCACGGCTCGCGGAGGCGACGACGCGGGAGCGGGTCGCGGAGATCGTCGTGACGCACGGCGCCGCCGGGCTGGGCGCGGCGGGAGCGGCGCTGCTGGTGACCGAGTCGGCCACCGGCACCGACGCCAACGATCGCGACGGCAACGATCGCGGCGACGATAACGGGGGCGATGTCGACCATCTCGTCCTCGTGCACTCGGCCGGGTTCGAGCCGGGCGCGATGGAGAAGTTCGCCACCGTCCCGCTCGACGCACCTTTGCCCATCGCCGAGGCGCTCCGCAGACGCGACATCGTGCTCGTGCATTCGATCGCCGATCGCGACGACCGCTACCCGCTCCTCGCGGGCATCGATGGCGTCTGCCGCTCGTACGCGAGCGCGCCGCTGGCGATCGACGACCGGCTGCTCGGCGGCATCGCGCTCGGGTGGGCCGTCGAGCGCGTGTTCACCGACGCCGATCGCGACTTCGTGCTCGCGCTGGGCCGCCAGGCGTCGCTCGCCCTCGAACGCGTGCGCCTGTACGAGGCCGAGCGGACCGCCCGCGCTCTCGCCGAGCTCGCACGCGAACGCATGGCCTTCCTCGCCGAAGCCAGCAGGGTGCTCGGCTCGTCGCTCGACTACCGCGACACGCTGTCGCGCTTGTCGCAACTCGCGGTGAGAGAGATCGCGGATGCGTGCACCATTCACCTCGTCGAGGACGACGACCTCCGTCTCGTCGGCGCCGCGCACCGTGACCCCGCGAGGGAACCCGCGCTCGTGGAAGCAAGCAGCCGCACGTCGCGCCAGCCGCGCCTGCTGGGGCAGGTCCTCGTCACCGGCGCGCCGATCGTGTTGCCTGCGGTCGCCGACGACGCGTGGGCGCAGATCGCGTACGACGAAGACCACCTGCGCCAGCTGCGCGCGCTCGAGCTCGCGTCGGTCGTCGTCGTCCCGCTGGCGTCGTCCGGCCGCGTGGTCGGTGTGTTGTCGCTCGGTTCGCACGACGTGAGCCGTTACACGTCGTACGACCTGGCGTTCGTGGAAGACGTCGCGGCGCGGGCCGCGGTGGCCATCGAGAACTCGCTCGCGCACCAGGCGCGCACCGAGGTCGCGCGCACGTTGCAACAGAGCCTCCTCCCGCCGGTGAAGCCGACGTTGCAGGGGCTCGAGGTGGCGCAGCGCTACCACTCGGCGGGCGACGTCGAGGTGGGTGGCGACTTCTTCGACGTCTTCCCCGCGGGCGACGGGCGGTGGGGTGTCGTGATGGGCGACGTGTGCGGCAAGGGGATCGCCGCCGCCTCGCTCACCGCGTTGGCCCGGTACACCGTGCGCGCCGCGGCGATAGAGGGCGCCCCATGGCAAGTGCTGCACCTGTTGAACCGGGCCATCCTCGAGGCCGACACCGACGAGCGCTTCTGCACCATCGTCCATGCCGTCGTCGAACCCCTCGACGCGAGCGCGCGCGTGACGCTCGCGTGCGGCGGGCATCCGCTGCCGCTCGTCGTCCGAGCGAACGGTGCGGTGGAGGAGATCGGCACGCCCGGCACGGTGATCGGTTTGTTCGAGGAGATCGAGATCACCGAGGTCGAAGAGACGCTGCGCCCAGGCGACGCGTTCGTCCTCTATACCGACGGCTTCGTCGAGGTGCGCTCGCCCGACGGAGCGTTCGCGCCTCGGCTGCTGCACACCGCGCTCGCCGGCGCCGCCGGTGGGTCAGCCGAGCAACTGGCCGATGCCGTCGACCGTGCCGTCCTCGCCTTCGAGGGTGGTCACCCGCGCGACGACATGGCGTTGCTCATCCTCCGCGTGCCGGACGGTTTGCCGCCTCGGTGACGATGCGGGCCGCCTCGTTCTCGACCCGTTCCTCGTCGGCGAGCGGCGTCATGATCAGGTCGATCGCCGACCAGAACGTCTTGCTCATCGGATAGAAGAACACGGCGATGGCGGCCGACCCGAACATCCCGATGAGCGTCAGCGCGACGACGGGTGGGTCGGGTTGCGTGGCGATCACGCCGATGAGGATGAACGCGGCGAGCAGGACGAGCACCAGCCCGAAGTTCACGACGTAGGCGCCGAGGAAGAACCCTGCCTCGCGTTCGAACCGGAGGCCGCACCGGCCGCAGCGGTCCTTCATGACGACCCAGCCGCGGAACAGCTTGCCCCCGCCGCAGTTCGGGCACCGCCTGAACAACCCGCGGACGAGCATCAGCGTGGGGGAGGGACGGGCAGCCACGGGCCCCATCCTTACTCCGAGCCGCTGGCTACGGGATGGCGACGACGACCACGGCGATGTCGTCACGCGGCAGGCCGTCTTGGAACGCCACGACCGTGTCGACGATCGCGTTCGCGAGCTCGGTGGCCGGGCGCCCCGCGTGCTGCGACGCGACCGCAAGCAGGCGCTCGGTGCCGAAGAACCCGGTTCGCCCGCGCGCTTCCGTGACGCCGTCGGTGTAGAGGACGAGCGCATCGCCGGAGACCAAGGCCACCGTCCACTCCGGCGCGCCAAACGACTCGAGGACCCCGACGAGATCGCCCGGCCTGCCGGCCACCACGGCCGGCCCGTCGCGGGACACGACGACGGGCAGCGGATGGCCGCCGGACGCGAGCGTGACCCGGGCCGAGCCGCTGCCGATGCGCAGCCGGCCGTATATGACCGTGCAGAACCGCTCGGTGCGCTCGCGGAGGACGGCGTCGTTGAGCAACGAGAGGATCAGCTTCGGTCGCCGCGTCCGCACCGCGGCGGCGCGGAGCGTGTACCTCGCCAGCGCGGTCACCGCCGCGGCCTCGATGCCCTTGCCGCACACGTCGCCGACGAACACCGCCCACTCGCCGCGACCGGTCTCGAACACGTCGTAGAAGTCGCCGCCCACCTCGTCGCCGCGCCCCGCAGGGCGATAGACCGCCCCGACGTCGAGCCCGGGGATCGCAGGAGGCGCCGGCGGGATGAGGCTCGCCTGCAACGTCGCGGCCAGCTCGGTGGCGCGGGCCTCCGATTCCTCCGCTCTCGCCAACGCGCGCAGTAGCTCGCGCTCGTACTCGCGCCGGTCGGTCGCGTCGAACAGTGCGATGCGGACGACGACGGGCTCGCCGCTCTCGTCGGCCTTGAGCGCGGAATTCACGAGCACCGGCAGGCGCGTACCGTCGGCCCGCACGACGTCGAGCGCGATCTCGCGCACGTTGCCCTGCATGCGCAGCAGTGGCGCGTAATGCGTCTCGTGGTAGATCCGCCCGCCCGCGGTGAGGAGGTCGGGGAAGCGCCGCCCGAGGACGTCGTCGCGGTGGTGCCCGGTCCAGGAGAGGAACGTCTGGTTGATCTTGACGATCGTCCCATCCGCGGTCGTCGAGAGGTAGCCGCAGGGCGCGTGCTCGTACAGATCCTCCGCGCTGTCCTCGAGCAGCGCTTGGAGGAACGCGGTGGCGGCCGCCTCGCTCAGAGGAACGCCTTGATCGCGGTGACCGTCTCCTCCGGCGCGCTGAGGTTCGGGCAGTGCCCGGTCGCGTCGAGGATCACGAATTGGCTCGTCGGGATCGACGCGTGCACGTACTCGCCGACCGCCACCGGCGCGATCGCGTCCTGCGAGCACTGGAGCACGAGCGTGGGGATGCGGATCTCCGCGAGGTCGCGGCGGTTGTCGGACAGGAACGTGACCCGCGCGAAGTGCCGCGCGATCTTCGGGTCGGTGCGGCAGAAGCTGTTGGTCAGCTCCTCGCCGAGCTCGGGCCGATCGGCGTTGCCCATGATCACCGGTGCCATCTGGCTCGACCACCCGAGGTAGTTGCTGTCGAGCGAGTCGAGCAGCTCCTCGATGTCGGTCGCCGCGAACCCGCCGACGTAGCCGTCGTCGTCGATGTACCGCGGCGAGGGGCCAACGAGCACGAGCTTCGAGAACAGCTCGGGGCGCTCCCGCGCCGCGAGCACGCCGATCATCGAACTGACCGAATGGCCGACGAAGACGACGTCGCGAAGGTCGAGCTCGTCGCAGATCTCGATCACGTCGGCTGCGTAACCCTCGAGCGACGAGTACTTCTCCTCGTCGAAGGCGGCGAGGTCGGAGTTGCCGGAGCCGGTGAGGTCGAACAGCACGACGCGATGGTCGCCCTCGAACGCCGGCGCGACGAACCGCCACATGTTCTGGTCGCACCCGAACCCGTGCGCGAACAGGATCGGTTGGCCGGCCGGATCGCCGGTCATGTTCACGTTGTTCCGCCGGAGCACGCTCACGCAGCGGAGCCTAGTGGTGTGGTTGGGCAATCCCTCCGGCCCTACCATGCGCCCGCCCGTGCCTGCCGACACCACCGCTCCCTCGACCGACGCGGCCGGTGGCGACCGGCGCGGCTGGCATCTCGAGATCCTGCTCGTGAGCTTCGCCGGGCTCCTGCTCGAGATCGCGTACACGCGGGTGATCTCGTTCAAGCTCTTCTACTACTACACGTACTTCGTTCTCGGGCTCGCGCTGCTCGGCATCGGGTGCGGCGGTGTGGTGCTGGCGGTGTCGCGCCGCCTCCGTTCCGCGGCGACCGACACGATCGTCGTGTGGGGCGCCGGCATCGGAGCGGTGAGCGTCGTTGCCGGCTACGCGGTCGTCGCGTCGACGCCGATCGCGACGCGCCGGATCTGGGACTACGGGAGTGCAGCGTCCGCCGCGAACGCAGGGCTGTTGCTCGTCGTCTGCGCGGCGTTGTTCGCCTCGTTCGTGTCGATCGGCGTGATCGTCGCCACGCTCTTCGCGAGGCAGCCGCACCGGCTCGGCCGGTTGTACTTCGCGGACCTTGCGGGCGCCGCGCTCGCATGCGCGCTCGTCGTGCCGTTGCTCGATCGCGCCGGCGCGTCCGCGAGCGTGTTCCTCGCAGGCCTCGTCCTCGCGTCGACCGCCCTGGTGGTGGCCCTTCGCCGCCGCCGGTCGGCCGGCCCCGCTGGAATCCTCGTCGCCGTCGCGGTGTGCGCAGGCGTCGCCGCCGCGCTGGTCGTCCCCGCGGCGCGACCCGACCCGACCGTCGACCGTTTGAAGCAAGAGCTCGGAGCGAGCGAGCCTGCGTACTCGGCGTGGAGCCCGATCTTCCGGGTCGACGCCCTCGAGTTGTTCGACCGCGTGCTGCTGTACCACGACGGTCTTCCCGGCTCCGCGATCTATCCGTTCGACGGCAACGTCGAGAGCCTCGGTCGGTTCGCGTCCGACGTGCGGAGCCTTCCGTTCGCGCCTCCTGGCCGTGCGCCGCGAGACGTGATGATCGTGGGTGCCGCGGGCGGGCACGAGATCCTGGCGTCCCTGTACTTCGGTGCGGAGCACGTCGACGCGGTGGAGCTCAACCCGGTGACGTACTCGCTGCTGACCGACCGATACGCCGGGTACGCGGGCAACGTCGCCGACCACCCGAGCGTCGACTACACGCTCGCCGACGGCCGGTCGTTCCTCGCCCGCAGCGACGAGTCGTACGACCTCGTGTGGTTCCCCGCGCCGGACAGTTACGCGGCGGCGAGCGCGGCGAGCGCGAGCGCCTTCGTCCTCTCGGAGAGCTACCTGTACACGCAGGAGGCGATCATCGAGAGCCTCGAACGGCTCGCCGCGGGTGGCGTGCTCGCCGCGCAGTTCGGCGAGGTCGACTACGAGGAGAAACCAAACCGCACCGCTCGATACGTGAGCACCGCGCGGGCCGCGCTCGAGCACCTCGGCGTCGGCGACCCTACGAGCCACGTGCTGGTGTCGACGTCCCCGACCGACTTCGGGGCGGCGAGCGTGTCGACCATCCTCGTCAAGGTCGAGCCGTTCACCGACGGCGAGGTGGGTCGGTTCGCCGAGCAGGTCGCGTTGGTGGAGGGCGCACGCCTGCGGCACGCGTCTTCGTTGGGTGTCGAGGACGGCGCGGTGAGCGCGGTGCTGACGACGCCTCGCACCGCGATGGGGAAGTGGCTCGACGAGCACCCGTTCGACGTGTCTCCGGTACGCGACGACTCGCCGTTCTTCTGGCACTTCAGCCCGTTCGCCGACGTCGTGCGCGACATCGGCGAGCCGATCGACCACGCCGACCTCGAAGTCGCCGCGGGCGAGCGTGTCCTGCTGTTGCTGCTCGCCATCGCCGCCATGCTCGCCGCGCTGTTCCTGCTCGCCCCGTTCGTGCTCATCCGTGACGTGTGGCGTGAGCTGCCCCGCAAGCGAACGTCCGCGACGTACTTCGGTGCGTTGGGGCTCGGCTTCATGTTCTTCGAGATCACGTTGATCCAGCGGCTCACGCTGTTCCTCGGCTACCCGACGTACTCGCTGACGGTCACGCTGGCGTCGATGCTGCTGTCGACGGGTTTCGGCGCCCTGGCGAGCGAGAGGTTCGGGGGGCGCGCGTCGCGCGTGGTCGTGTTCGTCGGTGCTGCTGTGGCGGCGATCGCCGCGTTCTCGCTCTTCGTCGTGCCGTCGATGACCGCCGCGATGTTGGGCTCGCCGTTGTGGCTGCGCGTGATCGTGGCCGTGGCGATCGTCGCGCCGTTGGGCGTGTGCCTCGGGATGTTCATGCCGCTGGGGTTGCGCACCGTCGCGGCCATGGACGTGCACCCTCGTGAGTACGTCGCCTGGTCGTGGGCCGTCAACGGGTTCGCGTCCGTCGTGGGTGCGACGCTCACGACCGTCGTCGCGATGACCTTCGGTTTCCGCGTCGTCCTCGTGCTCGCGGTCGGCGTGTACGCGGTCGCGATCGCGGCGTTGCGATCGCTCGACTCACCGCGCTGACCCCGCCCGTTGTCGTCGCTGAGGCCGGGCGCGGCGCGCACATCCTCCCAGTCGACGAACGGCAGCTCGTCGGTAGCGGGGTTCGTGAACACGTCGCGCGGAGACGTCGCCGTGGCAGAGGGTCGGCGGGCCGGCCGAGTCCTGCGCTCGTTCCGCTTCCGCCACGGCGCCCACCAGCCGCTCGCCGAGCGCTCGTGGCGCCGGCCTGACGTCGGCGCGACCGGCGATGGCCGGCCACGTGCGGTCGTAGAGGGCGCCGATGAGGTCGGCCGCCGCGCCAGGGCGACGCAACCGCGGCCACCGCTCGAGTGCCGTTCCCTCCCACCGGTCGTGCAGCGTGCGAAATGGGTCGCGACGACGGCCGGGTCGCCGCCCTGCGTCCAGCCGAGAGGTCTTCGATGACGAGATGCGTGCCCTCAGGCGACCGCGACGCATGCGCGCACCGTGGGACCCGCACGCCGACGAGGGGCGCGATCTCCTCGTAGAACCGCCACCTCCGACGTGAACATGCCGAGCACGTCGGGAATCGAACCGGGCGTCGCGGGCGGGCGACGCTTTTCGAATGTGCGCACCGCCGGATTCTGGCCCTCACCAGGCTTGTGGACGACCGGGACTGCGTCACGGTGCGCGAGCGTCCGGTCTGGCCGTCTCGTTTCTCGGGCCACGGCCGCCTCCGCCGTCTCTCGCTTTTGGCCACCAACTGGGCTGTGAGCCCACTTTGTGGCCAAAAGCGGTGCCGTTGCACCCGCGGCGTGTCTCGCTCCTAGCCGGGTTGGGTACGCCGGCGGGCGCCCATGCGACCAGTGGCCTGATCACCGACCCCGGCGGGCAGGACTTCGATCCCAGCACTGCCGCGGATCACGATCCGCAGTAGGGATTCCACGTCCAGAGCAGCGCAGGCCGATGATCCATGCGCACGGATAGCTCGCACCACCAGACGCCCGCCCCGTAGGTGTTCGCGACGATCGTGCTGCCGTGAAAGTTCCTGTAAAGCGTGCCGGAGGGGTCGAAGGTTCCCTTGTAATCCCAGTCCCCTTCGCCGCGTGTTCCGACGTACTGCTCGCCTGCGCCGCCGGTGACGACGCCGTGGCTGCTCGATAGGAGTCTCCAGCCGGACCCGAGCGGGTTCGTGAACGGGCCCACGGTCTCGGTGTGGTGGCTCGTCCCTCCGCTTCCGTTGAACGAGGTGATGATCCCGTTGACGAAGTTGTAACACCACGACAAGCTCGTGTGTATCCGCGTCAGCTTGATCCCGGGCGGGTCGGTGATGTTGTTCTCGGTCCGCTTGGTGAAGCACGAACCGCCGCCGGATCCTGAGGTGCCGTAGCTCGGGTTGGTGGCAAGCGGATCACTGGGATCGGCGGCCAATTCGTTCTGATACGCCGTCAAGGCAGCACCTTCGAGAAGATCCCAGCTGGCCTCGGTGACCTCGCACGACTCCGGGTCGATCTGGATCGCACCAAGCAGGCCAGACTCGCCAGCGGGCATCGGGATGCGCGCCTCGAACTCACAGACGTCGCCGTCCAAGACTTCTGCTGAGAGCTGCGGAGCGGACGACGGTTCGGTTCCGCCGGCCGATGGAGCAGCGAGGATGGTCCAGCCGGAGAGCAGCGCTATCACGACGATGATTCGAGGGCTGCGCATTGCGAGGTCTCCAGTCGCGGGGCCAGTTGGATCGGGGGTGGCCATGGACACGGTGACGCGAACAAGCGGTGCCGTATATGGCGCGGATTGCTCATTTCCGTCTAGCCCGAACGGAAGCCTCACCGCGGCGTCGGCGGCGCCCCAACCCCGGGAACGTCCGCATGACGACGGATCGGGCCCGGGGTTGATCACGGTGGTGAGGGTGACTTGCGATCGCGGCCGGTGCCTAGGACGAGGCGTCCGAACGCGGTAGAGAGGAGTAGTGCGCCGCCCGAGCCATGCCGTCCTCGTGTTGCTCGCTGCGGTGGTGGCCCAGCTCGCAATTGAATCGCCACCCGTGTCGAGTGCTGCTGCGGACCTCAAGGTCGGCGTGTTCGGCGACAGCTTTTCGGCGGGTGAGGGTCTGCCCTCCGTCGATCCCGGCGAACAGGGCTGTCAGCGAGCACTCGGCCGGGATGGTCAGTCAACGGCGTGGGGCGTCCAGGTAGCCAGGGGATGGGGCGCCGAGCCAGCGTGGTTCGCGGCGTGCACGGGCGCGAAGACGTTCAACTTCGACGAAGAGTCACAGAAGGACCGGCCGAAGACGCAACTCCGTGAGGCAGTCGACGGCTCGCGGGTTGACGTCTTCGACGCGATCACCGCTTCATTCGGCGGAAACGACATCGGCTTCAAAGACACGATCTATGACTGTCTCGGGATCGACATCGACGACGCCGTGAGCGCGGCACAGTGGACGAAGGGCGGGTGGCTTGCCCTTCCTGGCTATACCAGCGGCGCGTTTGCCAGGTGCTCAGTCGGGACGACCCGGCTACGGACGCCGCACGACGTCCAGGTCGGGTCGCCCGAGGCCACGCTGTCGGGCGTCGAGGGGACGCGTCACGAGCGGCCGAATCACTACGACGAGCGCAACACAGAGATCCGGTTCTTCCAAGACGGCATCGGCTATCAGTTCGGGGTGCGGGACGGTGTCGTCCGCTACTGGGCCGTCGGCACTCCGGACGCCCTCGAGCTCGTGGAGGGATGTGCGTGAGGTTTGGGTTGCTCGTCGCCGTTGCCGTTCTGGCCTCCGCGTGCTCGGGCGACAAGGGTCGCCGCTCCGCGCAGGAGGAGCGGATTGACGGAAGCGCGGCGACGGCCGCTGCCGACGCGCCGTTGCCTCCTGAAGTCGCGGTAGCGAAGGACTGGCTGCGGCAACGTCGTAGCCGTCTCGACAGGTTCACTGCGGCCGCTCGAGCAACCCTGGACGATGGCGACTGCGAGACCCAGGCCGACGCAGTGCGTCGAGCGGTCGGCGACTTCGACGAGTGGGTCGCCGAGGTGGCCGCCTCGCCAGACCGCTCACTCGGCGAGGCATTGCAGGCGACAGCGTTCGCCACACGCGCAACCCTGGCGGCATGCGTGGCAACGGACCGTCCTGCGCTTTCCCGTGAGCGCACGAACCTTCAGCGAGCATTGGACGCAGTGGGCGCCCGCCGGCGGGTGCTCGATCAAGCCGACTAACGCGAGGTAGGGCCTCTCGTATGACGGAGGAGCCGACAAGTTCCACGCGCAGCGCGGCGCGGATCCGCGGTGCGCCGGCGACAGACCGTCTACTCCGGTTGGGATCAAGCCGGCGGGCACGCCGTCGACCTCACCTCGCGCACGCGTTGACTCACGGCGCCGATCCGGTGCGCAAGGCGACCGTGCGCAGCCTCGTTTACGAGGTTCGCGTCTACGGCCGGCAGCGCGTCGTACCAATCTTCCGTGCCCCACAAGTCGGCTCGCCCGAGCGGAGCAGGGGCGAGCCGGTTCTTGCAGGGGATTCCAAGTGGAGGTGGGGGGAATCGAACCCCCGTCCTTCAGCTCCTTACCAGGCCTTCTCCGAGCGCAGCCGGTGGAAGATCTCGGGCCGCCGACCGGCACCGGCAACTGCCGGCGGCCCCAGTCAGCTTTGGTGTCCTCCAACGACCCGCTGACCCGGCCGAAGGAGTAAGCCCCGCTAGATGGCGCTCTTACCCGGCCCGCAGGGCTGAGACCGGAAGAGCGTCGCTACCTAAGCAGCGAGTGTGAGTTCAGACTTGGCGTCTGTGTTGGTTCCGGCTCTTTTACGTGGACTCCGGAGACCACGGCTCGCTTCTCCTGGCGCAGACGACCGAAGTCGAAACCAGGCACCCCCTTGTCAAGGAACAGCCGGACCAGTGTACCGGACCCCTCGCGCGACAAAACCGTGACACGGGCGGACGCGGGCGTCGTACAGGAGACGCGCGTCGCCGGCGGGAAGTCCTCGGCGGGCGCCGGAGCCCACGTGTTCCGGAGCAGCGCGCTCACAAAGGGGGTCGAACACGTGCGCCGTGTTCTTCTTGTCCTCGCCTGCGCGGCCACCCTGGTCGCAGGGCTCTCATTGCCTGCTCGCGCCAGCCACGAGCAGTCGCACCTGTGTAGCGACAACAGTCCTCCGAACAGCGAGATCCATCTCATCGGAGACCCGATCACGCTCAACGCCGAGCTGTACACGGGCGGACCGACGTACTTCCAGGTCTGCTACAGCACCGACAAGGAGGGCAGCGGGGCGACGTCGGTCATCGGCGGACGCTTGATCGTGTCCGTCGAAGCCGGCCAGCTGAACTGCCTCACCGACGGCGACGGCGTCGCCGCCTTCGACTGCAACGTGCACGTGACGCCGACGGGCATCGTCGTGTCGGTGCAGCCGCGCATCCAGAGCACGACCGTCCTCGCCGAGGTCGGCGTGGTCCCGGGCGGCGTCGGTAGCGGGCCCGCGTGCTACAGCGGCCTGACGATCACGCTCAACGGCACCACGGTCTTCGGGCCCAACGACATCGGCGTCTGCTAGCGATCGCGCCGCCCGGGAATTTGGGCGCGCTCAGTCCGAAATACCGGACTGAGCGCGCCCAAAAACCGGACCCGACCGCCCGACGTCAGTCGGCGTGGCCCTTGGCGTGGCGGCCGACGGAGCGTTCGGCCTCCCGCTCGTAGTCGCGCTTGGCGATCGCGGCGCGCTTGTCGTAGTGCTTGCGGCCCCTCGCCAGCCCGAGCTCGACCTTGACCTTGCCGTCCTTGAAGTAGATCGACAGGGGGATGAGCGTGAGCCCTTCTTGCGTCGTGCGCTCCCGCAACTCGTCGATCTCGCGGCGATGGAGCAGCAGCTTGCGCCTCCGGTCGGGGTCGACTGCACCCCATCCCTGGGAGAACACGTAGGGCGCGATGTGCATCGAGTGCACCCACACCTCGCCGTCGTCGACCCGCGCGAACGACTCGCGCATCTGCACCTTCGCGTCGCGGAGCGACTTCACCTCCGAGCCCGCGAGCTGGATGCCGCACTCGTAGGTCTCGAGGATCTCGTAGTCGTGCCGCGCCTTGCGGTTGGTGGCGATTCTCCCTGGCGCCTTGGGCTTGGACGACGTCTTGGCCACGTCCCTATGGTGCGCACAGTGCTACGGATCAGCGCCACCGCGTTCGCCGCGATGATCGGCCACTGCTACGACGGCTTGCCCCTCGAGGCGTGCGGCCTGCTGGGCGGTCGCGCGGCGCCCGGCGCCGCCGGCCGCGCGACCGCGCCCGCCACCACCGTCGACGTGTTCATCCCGTGCCGCAACGCCGACGCGTCCAGCCGCACCTATGCGATCGGTCCAGACGGTTGGCGCAAGGCGGACGAGATCCTCCCGCCCCTCGGCCTCGACGTGGTCGGCGTCGCCCACTCCCACACCCACACCGACCCATACCCATCGCCCACCGACGTCGCCAAGGCCGACAACCCCATGCTCGCCGGTTGGCATTACGTGATCGTCAGTCTTCGCGACGACGCCCCGATGGTCCGCTCCTACCTGATCGACGGCGGGAACATCGTGGAAGAGCCCATTGTTGTGGTCGACGCGTAGGATTGCCGAGCTACGCAGTCAACTTTCCGGAGGCTCCGCCTGTGCCCGTCGACGTCCGCCTGCCCACCGTCCTGCGCCAGCACGCGGGCGGCCTGGCCACGGTCAAGGCGAACGGTGACACCGTCCGCGCCGCCCTCGAAGACCTCGTGCTGCAGTTCCCGCAACTGCGCGGCCAAGTCATCACCGACGAGGGCGTGTTGCACCGGTTCGTGAACGTCTACGTCGACGACGACGACATCCGGTACCTCGACAAGCTCGACACGAAGCTCAGCGGCGCGGAGACGATCTCGATCCTGCCTGCCGTCGCCGGCGGCTGAACGCAGGCATGACCCGCTTCGACTCCGTGCTCGACCTCGTCGGCAACACGCCGCTGGTCGACATCAGCGAGTTGAGCCCCAACCCGCGCGTCAAGATCTTCGCCAAGCTCGAGGGCCAGAACCCCGGCGGGTCGGTGAAAGACCGCGTCGCGCTCTCGATGGTCGAGGAGGCGCTGAAGAACGGCGATCTCAAGCCCGGCCAGACCATCCTCGAGTCGTCGTCCGGCAACACCGGCATCGGCCTCGCCCTCGTGGCTCGCGTCAAGAAGCACCCGCTGAAGATCGTCCTCCCCGAGAACGTCTCGCCGGAGCGCCGCCAGATGCTCGAGGTGTGGGGCGTCGAGATCATCTCGTCGCCGGGCTCGGAGGGCTCGAACGGTGCCATGCGGATGGCGCAGCGGCTGGCGGAGGAGAACCCCGACTGGTGGTTCCCCTGGCAGTACGCCAACCCCGCCAACCCGAAGGCGCACTACGAGGGCACCGGCCCGGAGATCCTCCGCGATTGCCCCGAGATCACGCACTTCGTCGCCGGCCTCGGCACCGCGGGCACGCTCGTCGGCGTCGGCCGGTTCCTCAAGGAGCAGAAGCCAGACGTGCAGATCTGGGCCATCGAGCCTCCCATCGGGGAGATGGTCGACGGCCTCAAGAACTTCGACGAGGGGTTCGTGCCGCCCGTGTTCACCGACGGCGGCGGCTACGACCTCCTGTCCCGAAAGAAGATCGTCGGCCCGAAGGAGTCGATCGAGGGTGCGCGCCGCCTCGTCGACGCAGGCATCTTCGCCGGCATCTCGTCGGGAGCGGTGTTCCAGGGCGCGGTCAAGTGCGCCGAGGCGATCGACGAGGGCGTGATCGTGTTCGTCGTCGCGGACGCCGGCTGGAAGTACCTCTCGACCGGCGCGTGGACCGACGACATCGACAAGGTCACCGAGCGGGCCAGGGGCATCATCTACTTCTGATGCCGTCCTGATGGACCTCGACGAGCTGGAGCAACGCGCTCGCGCCCTGCTGCCGGCCGACGTCTACGACTACATCGCAGGCGGCTCGTTCGACGAGATCACGCTCGACGACAACCGCACGGCCTGGGACCGCATCCGCCTCCGCCCGCGGGTCTTGCGCGACGTCCGCACGGTGACGACCGCGACGACGGTGCTCGGCGTCCCGCTTGCCCATCCGATCGTCGTCGCCCCGACCGCGTTCCACCGGATGGCGCACGACGACGGCGAACCCGCGACCGCGTCTGGCGCGGCCGACGCGGGCGCGCTGTTCACGATGTCGACGCGCTCGACCGCGCCCATCGAGGACGTCGCCGGCGCGCTCGAGGGCGCGCCCTGGTGGTTCCAGGTGTACGTGCTGCGCGACCGCGAGACGACCGACCGCTTGGTCGGGCGCGCCGTCGCGTCGGGGTGCGGGGCGCTCGTGCTCACCGGCGACACGCCCGTCCTCGGCAGGCGAATGCGCGACGTCCGGAATCGGTTCGTCCTGCCGTCGAACCTCGGCACGATCGAGTCGCTCGACCGTCCTGGCAACCTTGCCGACCAGGACCCTGGCCTCACGTTCGACGACATCGCCTGGTTGCGCGACCGCTTCGGGCTGCCCGTCGTCGTGAAGGGCGTGCTGCGCGGCGACGACGCGGTGCGATGCCTCGAAGCGGGCGCCGCCGCGGTGTGGGTGTCGAACCACGGTGGCCGGCAGCTCGACGGCACGATCGCGACGGCGGCCGCGCTGTCAGACGTGGTGGACGCCGTCGGTACGCGAGCCGAGGTGTACGTCGACGGCGGCGTCCGGCGGGGCACCGACGTGCTGAAGGCGCTCGCGCTGGGCGCCGCAGCGGTCATGATCGGGCGGCCCGTGGTGTGGGGCCTCGCGGTCGGCGGGCGCGACGGGGTGCGCGAGGTGCTGGCCGCGCTCGCCGCCGAGCTCGAGCTGGCGATGGCGCTCGCCGGCTGCGCGTCGGTGGCCGACGTGACGCCCGACCTGATCGCCTAGCGACGACGACGGCGGCCACTACCGTGGGCCACGCATGGACGATCGCCCCGTCGGGATGTTCGACAGCGGCTTCGGCGGGTTGACCGTCGCACGCGCGCTGATCGACCTGCTTCCCGCCGAAGACCTCGTCTACGTCGGCGACACCGGCCGCTATCCCTACGGTCCGCGCTCGCTCGACGAGGTGCGCGAGTTCAGCAGGGAGATCACGCAGCTGCTCATCGAGCGCCACGACGTGAAGCTGGTCGTCGTCGCGTGCAACACCGCGTCGGCAGCCGCGCTGGAGCTGTTGCAGTTCGAGTTCGACGTCCCCATCGTGGGCGTGATCAACCCCGGCGTTCGCGCCGCCGTCGCGGTGACGACGTCGGGACGCGTCGGTGTCATCGGCACCGTCGGCACCATCGCGTCCGGCGCATACCAGCGGGCGGTCCGTTCGCACCGCGCGCAGGTGGAGCTGACCTGCGCGGCGTGCCCGGGGTTCGTCGAGTTCGTCGAACGCGGCGACACCGACAGCGATCAGGTGCGCGTGCTCGCCGAGCGGCTGCTCGCGCCGGTGAAGGAAGCGGACGTCGACACGTTGCTGCTCGGCTGCACGCACTACCCGTACCTGGCGCGGGTGATCGCGGACGTGATGGGCCGCGGTTGCGTGCTGGTGTCGTCCGCCGACGAGACCGCGTTCGAAGTGCGGGCGCTGCTCGAGGAGACGGGCCTCGGCCGGCGCTCCGCGGGCAAGGGTGCGCACCGGTGGATCTCGACGGGCGACGTCGACTGGTTCCGCGACCTCGGGCAGCGCCTTCTCGGGCCCGAGCTCGACGACGTGGAGTCCCACACATGGCCATGACCGTCACCGTGCTCGGCGCGTGCGGGAGCTACCCGGGGCCGGGCATGGCCACGAGCGGCTACCTCGTCCGCGACGGCCAGACGACGCTCTGGGTCGACGCCGGGTCGGGCACGCTCGCCAATCTCCAGCGCCACGTCCCCATCACCGACGTCGACGCGGTCGTCCTCACGCACGAACACCCCGATCACTGGTCGGACATCAACGGCTTCTTCGTCGCCTGCCGCTACTACTTCGGCCGCGAACGCGTGCCGGTCTACGGGCCGGCGAGCGTCCGCCAGCACGTGTACTACGACGACGAGCCGTTCCAGTGGAACGTCGTGTCCGACGGCGATCGCGCCGAGGTCGGCACCCTGTCCGTGCGTTTCTCCCGTACCGACCATCCTCCGGAGACGCTCGCGGTCCGGGTTGACGGTGGCGGCCGGTCGCTCGCGTTCTCCGCGGACACCGGGCCTGCATGGTCGTTCTCCAAGCTCGGCGACGGCATCCACCTCGCGTTGTGCGAAGCGACCTTCGATCGCGAGTACGAGGGGACCGTGCAACACCTGAGCGGCCGGCAGGCGGGCGCGATGGCGAGGGCGGCCGGGGTCGAGCGACTGGTGCTCACCCACCTGGAGCCGGGCAACGACCGCGCCAGGACGATGCAGGACGCAACCGACACGTTCGGCAGCCCTGTCGGCGTCGCCGAGGAGAACGAGGAGTACGACGTATGAGCTCGACCACGAAGCGGCGGGACGGTCGCGACCCCGAGCAGCTCAGGACGGTGCGCTTCACGCGCGACTACACCGAGTTCGCGGCCGGGTCGGTGCTCGTCGAGATGGGGCGCACGCGCGTGCTGTGCACGGCTTCCATCGACGAGGACGTGCCGCGGTGGATGCGCGGGCGGGGGAGCGGCTGGGTCACCGCGGAGTACTCGATGCTGCCGGGGTCGTCGCCCGAACGGGTGAGCCGCGAGGCCGCGAAGGGCAAGCAGTCCGGTCGCACCCAGGAGATCCAGCGACTCATCGGACGCTCGCTGCGGGCGGTGTGCGACATGGCGCTGCTGGGCGAACGCCAGCTTGTCCTCGATTGCGACGTCCTCCAGGCCGACGGAGGGACGCGCACGGCGTCGATCTGCGGCGCGTACGTGGCGCTGCACGACGCATGCACCCGACTGATGCAGCGCGGCGTCGTCAAGCAGCACCCGCTGCGAGAGGCGTGCGCGGCGGTGTCGGTCGGCATCATCGACGGCATCGCGCTCCTCGACCTCGAGTACAGCGAAGACGTGCGGGCCGAGGTCGACATGAACGTGGTGATGACCTCGTCCGGGCGCTTCATCGAGGTGCAGGGCACCGCGGAGGGGCTCCCGTTCTCCCGCAACGAGCTCGACGATCTGCTCGGCCTCGCCGAGCACGGCATCGCGGAGATCCTCGAGATGCAGGCGGTCACGGTGGCCGAGCCGCCCGTGCCGCGCGTCGGCCCTTGATCCGCGTCGTCCTCGCGACCGACAACGCCGACAAGGCCGCGGAGATCGCGGCGCTGCTCGGCGACGCGGTCGAGCTCGTGCCCAGGCCACGGGAGGTCGGGGAGATCGAGGAGAACGGCGAAACACTGGAGGACAACGCGCGGATCAAGGCGGCCGCGATCGCGGACGCAACGGGCGAGCCCGCGGTCGCCGACGACACCGGGCTGGAGGTGGACGCGCTCGGCGGCGCGCCCGGCGTGTACTCCGCGCGGTTCGCCGGCCCGGCGGCCACGTACGCGGACAACGTCGCGAAGCTGCTCGCGTCGCTCGACGCGGTCGAACCCGCACGCCGGCGCGCCCGGTTCAGGACCGTCGCGCTCGTCCGTTGGCCCCGCGGCGACGGCGGCGACCCGCCTGAGCTCGTCGCGTCCGGCGCCGTCGACGGCCACATCGCGTTGGAGGCCCGCGGGACGAACGGGTTCGGCTACGACCCCCTCTTCGTCCCCGACGACGGCGACGGCCGCACGTTCGCGGAGATGACCGCCGAGGAGAAGCACGCCATCTCGCACCGCGGCCGCGCCTTCACCGCCCTCGCCGCCATGCTCCGGTCGCTCTGACGCCGCCCAACTCTTCGTGCTGCACCCAGAACGGGTTCGGAGGAGCGGGGCCGCTACCAGCCGCGCATGTCGATGGGCCAGGTCTCGATGATCTGGTCGGTGTGGGTGATGACGTGGACCTCGGAGTGGTACGCCATCGTCGGGTCGATGTGGGCGGGCAGCACGCGCAAGCGGTCGCCGACCCGCACCGGTTCCGCGGGCGCGAACGTCACGTGCTCGTCGGAGCAGAACCACACGCGAGCACCCTTGATCGTCGGGTTGCCGTGGTCCATCCCCAGCGCCTTGAGGCCGCAGTCGGCGACGGCGTACTTGCCGTTCGGTGCGACGCTGATCACCGTGGCCAGCACGAACAGGGCGTGGCCGAACGGCAGGTTGAGCTTGTCGTAGTGCGTGTCCATCAACACGTACGACCCGGCCTGGATCTCGGTCGCCCACGGGTTGATGTCGTAGGTGCCCGTGCCGCCCGCGCTCACGATCCCCTCGTCGGCCCCGACCAGCTCCGCGGCGCGCACGAGCAGTTCCATCGCCTCGGCCACCTTGGCGACGCGCTCCTCGCGTTCGGGGAGGCCGACGACGTGGCCCTCGTACCCCATCACGCCGCGCACGTTCAACCCGTTCGACCGGGCCAGGTCTGCGATCCGGCCCGCGTCCTCGGGGTCGCAACCGCAGCGGGGGAGCCCGACGTTGACGTCGACCAGCACGTCGCGCACCCCGCCGTCGGCGGCCGCGTAGACCGTCGCTTCGGAGTCGACCGCGGCCGTCACCCGCACGCCGTGGGCGTCGGAGATGCGGCCGAGCCGGCTGGCCGCTTCGCCGACGACCTCGTTGGCGAGCAGGAGGTCGGTGCCGATGCCCTGGGCCGCGAGCACCTCGACCTCGCGCACGGTCGCGCAGGTGAACCGGTCGTGGCGTCCCTCGACCTGTTGCATGCGCGCGATCTCGCTGCACTTGTGCGCCTTCACGTGCGGGCGCAACCTGTCGTCGGGGAGGTGCTCGCTCATCGCCCGGATGTTGCTGTCGAACATCGACGCGTCGAGGAGCAGTGCCGGCGTCGTCAACCGTTCGATCGTGCGGGGGCCGTTCATGCGATCACGGCCTCTGCCTCGATCTCGACCTTCCACTCCGGACGCAGCAGTGCGGCGACGACCACCATCGTCGCCGCGGGCCGCACGTCGCCGAACACCGCGCCGTGGGCCCGGCCGACCGCGTCCGCATCGGCCGCGTCGGTGAGGAACATGCGGGTGCGCACGACGTCGGCTGCGCTCCCGCCCGCCTCCCCCAACGCGTTCACGATGATCTCGAGACAACGCGCGGCCTGCGCCTCGGGGTCGGGGTCGCACGACCCGTCGGCCCAGATGGGCGCGGTCCCCGACACGACGACGCGGTCGCCGACGCGAACGGCGCGGCTGAACCCGATCGTCGGTTCGTACGGCGACCCGGAGGAGATACGACGGCGCTCGCCCATGGCCCGTCACCGTAGCGACGAAATCGCTTTGTGGACCGATACCCCGAAAGAGACGATCAAGGTGCGCAAACGCGCGCCGGGGCGGGCGGTTCAGGCGGTGACGAGGGCGGCGCCCATGGCCTCGACCGCGCCGCCCTCGGCGAGGACGCGGGTCAGCAGTTCCATGAGGACGATGTGTTGCTCGGGCAGGGGGCCCTGGTTGCGGTCGGCGACGGCGAGGATGACCTCAGCCGCGGACTCGCCGCCGAACGCAGGCACCAGCGTCAGCGACCCGATGCCTCGCGACGACAGCTCGTGGGGGACCTCGTCGCCGACGAGCACGCGGAACGTCCCCGTCTCGCCCGCCTTGTACGCGAGCCCCTCGGGGATCTCGATGGGCGTGTGCAGCGAGGTGAGACCGACGACTTCGCGGTCGCCCTTCGCGGCCGGCCGGGCCAGGAACGCGGTGGAGGCGCCGAGCTGGCGCGCGAGCTCGCCGAGGAGCTGGCGGGTGAGGTCGGGGTGCGAGCCCGCGGGGCCGGCGGCCTCCCGCACGAGCTGTGAGAACGGCGAGTCGTGCGACGGCGGGCGGAACGAGATCCCGCGCGACAGGAGGAGCGAGTCCTTCGCGGTGAGGAACGGGACCAGCTCCTCGACGATCACCGGGCGCGAGAACAGGTAACCCTGCACCTCCTCGCACCCGTGGGCGTGGAGGCAGGCGAGCTGGTCCTCGGTCTCGACGCCCTCCGCGACCGCGGTGAGGCCGAGGCTGTGCGCCATGGCCATGACCGCGGCGACGATCGGCGCGCGGTCGTGGGCGTGGGTGATCTCTTGGATGAACGAGCGGTCGATCTTCAGCTTGTCGACGGCGAAGCTGCGCAAGCGGCTGAGCGAGCTGTAGCCGGTGCCGAAGTCGTCGATCGCGAGCCGCACGCCGAGCGCCCGCAGCTGGTGGAGCAGGCTCGAGCACGCACGGGGGTCGTTGAGCAACGCACCCTCGGTGATCTCGAGCACGAGGCGGTCGGCGCCGAGATTCGACCGGTTGAGCGCGGCCCGCACCGACTGCACGAGGCCTGGCTGCAGCAACTGGCGCGTCGCGACGTTCACGGACACCCAGAAGTCGTGGACCCCCAGCCGGTTCGACAACGCCGCCATCTCCTCGCACGCCCGCATGAGCGCCCAACGGCCGAGCTCGACGATGAGGCCGCTCTCCTCGGCGACGGTGACGAACTCCGACGGCGGGACGAGCCCGCGTTCGGGGTGCTGCCAGCGCACCAGTGCCTCGACGCCGGTGAGGCGACCAGACGCGAGGTCGACGACCGGCTGGTAGTGGAGGACGAGCTCGTCGTTGTCGATCGCGAGGCGCAGCTCCTTCTCGAGCCGCACCCGGGTGAGCGCGGCGTCGCGCATCCCCGACTCGAACATCGCCACCTGGTTCTTGCCCTGCGCCTTCGCGCGATACATGGCGAGGTCCGCGTTGCGCAGCAGCTCGTCGGCCGACGAGGCGCGCGGCCCGCCGGTGGAGTCGAGGCCGATGCTGCAGCTCACGCGCAACGGCATGCCGTCGACGACGATGGGCGTCTGCAGGGATGCGAGCACCCGGGCGCCCACCTGCATCGCGCCGCGCACGTCGTCGGGGTTCTCGAGGATGACCGCGAATTCGTCGCCACCCATACGGGCGACAGTGTCGGTCGCCCGCACGTTCTCCAGCAGCCGCTTCGCCACCTCGACGAGGAGGCGGTCGCCGACGTCGTGGCCGAGCGTGTCGTTGACGAGCTTGAAGCCGTCGAGGTCGATGAACATCAGCGCCAAGCCGGTGCGGTAGCGCCGGACACGCGCGACGGCGTGCTCGAGCCGGTCGCGGAAGAGGGCGCGGTTGCCCAGCCCGGTGAGGGTGTCGCAGAACGCACGCACCCGCAGCTGTTCCTCGAGGTCCTTGCGCTCGCCGATGTCACGGCTGGTCAGCACGAGCCCGCGGACCGACCGGTTCGCGAGCTGATTCGAGATCGTGGTCTCCGTGACGCACCACGTGCCGTCGGCGCGCATGAGCCGCAGCTCCAGTGCGACCGTGCCGGTGACCAGGAGGCGCTGCGGATCGAGGAGGTTGAGGAGGACGGCGCGGTCCTCGTCGTGCACCAACGTCTCCACCGTCCTGCCCTTCACCGCTTCGGGGTCGGTACCGAGGAGGGCCGCGGCGGAGAGGCTCTGGTAGAGGATGTAGCCGTTGGCGTCGATCAGGGTGATGACGTCGGTCGAGTGGGCGACGAGGGCGTGGAAGAGGTCGTCGGTCCGCTCCTCCTCGGCCGCCAGGTCGTCCGCGAAAGACGCCTCGGCCGCGGCGCGACGCCGTGTGCGGCGGACGACGAGCCCGACCACGACGGCGGCGAAGGCTGCGGCTCCGCCGAGGGGAACGTCGGCACCGGCTGCGTAGGCGGCGGCGGGCACCACCACGCCGAGGGCGCACAGCGCGACGGGCGCGAGCCGCGCCGCGGCTCGCCGCCAGCGGAGGGCGACGACCATGGCGACGACGCCGGCCGTCGCGAGCGGGACCGCGGTGACGGCGCGACCGGACGGCGCGATCAGAGCGGCGGATGCGCCGACGAGCGCGGCGCCGCCGGTCGTGAGAAGGGCGACGGAGCGGCGCGTGCCACGCCGGACCGCGAAGGCGAGCGCAGCCAGCCCCGCGGCGAGCGCGAGCGCGCAGCCGGCGATCGCCGAAGCGCGCGATTCGCCGGGCGTGGTCGCCGCGAACAAGCCGGCCGCGCCGAGCACCACCGCGGCGTCGGACGCGAGGCCGTTGCTGCGACGGACGCGCGTCCGGGCGTGCGAGACGACGGCGGCGGCGGCCAGCGTGCCGGCGAAGACGGCGACCCCGGCGACGAGCGCGGCCGGCGCGCCCGCGGCACGAAGGGCCGCACCTGTCGCGAACGCGGCAGCGGAAGCGCGCACCAGCGTGAGCGTGTCCGTATCGACGTGGCGCCTGACGGCCACCCCCTCCATGCTCACGGATCGACCTGTGGAGAACCGGGGTTTACGGGTGATCCTGAAATGACGCGCAGGTCACCGGAAGGACTACTCGGTGTCACCGCCCGCGCGTGCCATTTGCCGCACCGGGTCTTAGGGATCGCGGACCGGACGGCGATACACAGGGCACGCCCAACGGATGGAGGCCGGGCCAATGCAAGGCACGCACGAGACAACCGAGCGCGCGCACGCGATGCACCCGCGGCTGGAACGCCTGCTCGCGCTCCTCGTCGAGTGGGAAGGGTCCGACCTCCACCTGCAGGCGGGTTCCGGTCCGCGCATCCGCGTGAACGGCCGGCTGCGCAAGGTCCCCGGCGAGCTCCCCCTCTCGCCGGCCGAGACCGAGGAGATCACGCGCACGATCATCTCCCGCGAGGCGACCGAGCGGTTCGACAGCGGCCGCGAGGTCGACTTCTCCGCACAACACGCCGAGCTCGGCCGGTTCCGCGTCCACGCGTACCGCCAGACGGGGTCCGTGGCGATCACGTGCCGTCACGTCGTCACCCGCATCCCGTCGTTCTCGGATCTCTGCCTGCCGGATGCGGTGCGTCGACTCTCCGACGAGCCCCGCGGCCTCGTGCTCGTCACCGGCCCGACGGGCTGCGGCAAGACGACGACGCTCGCGGCGATGATCGACCACATCAACCGCACGCGCGAGTGCCACGTGGTGACGATCGAGGATCCGATCGAGGTCATGCACAAGCCGGAGCTGGCGGAGGTGTCGCAGCGCGAGATCGGGCTCGACACCCACGACTACGTCACGGCGATGCGTTCGGCGATGCGCCAGGACCCAGACGTCATCCTCGTCGGTGAGATGCGCGACACCGACACCGTGTCGGCCGCGCTGCACGCGGCGGAGACCGGTCACCTCGTGCTGTCGACGCTGCACACGACCGACGCGGCGGAGACCGTCAGCCGCATCATCGACTTCTTCCCGCCCCATCAGCACCACCAGATCCGCGTGAGCCTCGCCTCGACCCTCCGCGGCGTCATCGGCCAGCGCTTGATCCCGAAGGCCTTCGGCGACGGGCGGGTGCCTGCCGTCGAGGTGATGATCTCGAACGGGCGGGTGCAGCAGTGCATCCTCGACCCCGACCGTCATCACGATCTCGTCGAGATCATCGCGGCGGGCGAGTTCTACGGCATGACGACGTTCGACCAGTCGCTGGCGCGGCTGTGCACCGAGCGCCTCGTCGACCTGCCGACGGCGATGATGCACGCGAGCAGCCCGCACGACCTCCAGCTGCTCCTCGCGCGCAACGGCGTCATCGACCCCGGCGCCGCGCGCCCGGGCTTCGAAGCCGTCTCGTAACGCGAATCGCCGGCCGTCAGCGGCCGCGCTCGTCGCCCCATAGCAGGACGTGCAGCCGCGTCGTCATGTTCCACCCGCGCGCGAGCACGGCGTCGGCCAGTGCGCGCGATCGGTCGGCGAGCGTCGTTGCGTCGGTGCCCTCTGGCATCACCCAGACGTCGGCCGTCGGGATCGCGTTGGTGGCCACGATGCCGGCGATCTCGTCGAGCTCGGTCACTTCGCGCACCACGAACTTGAACGACGCCTTGCCGCTCTCGACGAACGAAGCGAGCGCGCCCGCGCGCAGGCGCAGCTCCTCGGCGTTGCCCGAGTTGGCGAGCTTCGGCGACACGTTGAAGCGATCGGCGAGGTCGACCACTCGGGCGTTGGCCGCGAGCGTTCCCGCCGTCTCGATCTCTATGCGGTGACCGCCGTCGCGCAGTCGCTCGAGCAGGGGGACGAGGTGGCGCTGCTGGATCAGCGGCTCGCCCCCGGTGATCACGACGAGCGGGACGCGCATGGCCTCGACGTCGCGGGCGATGTCGTCGACCGAGCGGCGCACGAGCTCGAGGGTCGGGTCGTAGCGGGCCCAGTCCCACGTGTAGGGCGTGTCGCACCACGTGCACGCGAGGTTGCAGCGGCCAAGGCGGACGAACCCGGCGCGCGTGCCGAGCGATGGCCCCTCGCCCTGCCATGTCGGCCCGAACACCTCCGACACGACGAGCTCGCCGCCCTCCGTCGCCGCGCCGGCCTCTGACGTCACGCTGCCGCCACGCCGGTCGGCCACCGCATCGACCCCCGCGACTGCATCGACCCCCGCCGCTTTTTCGCAGTAGTCCGCGCCATGCGCGGTGGTAGTGCGAAAAAGCGCGACTGCGGCATCGACCCCCGCGACTGCGGCGGGTGCGGCGTCACGGGCCGGTCACGCGAGCGAGGGGTCGGGGAGCCCGGCCTCGGCGAAGCCCTTGGCGCGGAGCGCGCACGCGTCGCAGTCGACGCACGGTCGCGGCCCGCCGCGATAGCACGACCACGTGAGGCCGAGGGGAGCCCCGAGCTCGTGGCCGAGCCGGACGATGTCGGCCTTGGTCATGTCGATGAGCGGGGTTGCGATCTCGACCGGTCGTCCCTCGACGCCGCGGCGCAGCGCGAGCGCCGCCGTCGCCGCGAACGAGCGGACGAACTCGGGGCGGCAGTCGGGGTAGCCGCTGTAGTCGAGCGCGTTCACCCCGATGACGGCGTCGTCGAGGTTGCGCGCCTCGGCGATCCCGACCGCGACCGCGAGGAAGATGAGGTTGCGGGCCGGCACGTACGTGACGGGGATCGCGCCGTCGGCCGCGCCGCCGGTCGGCACGTCGATCGACTCGTCGGTCAACGCCGAGCCGCCCCATTGCGATGCGTCGAGGCGCACGACGAGGTGCTCGACGCCGAAGTGCCGGGCGACGGCGTCGGCCCGTTCGAGCTCGATCGAGTGGCGCTGGCCGTAGTCGAACGTCAGCGCCAGCGCGAGCGACCCGTCACGCGCCGCGAGCGCGGCGCAGACGGTGGAGTCGAGCCCGCCCGAGAGCACGACGAGCGACCGGCGCGTCATCGCCGGACGTCGACCCAGCTGTCCGGCGTCTCCCACAGCCGGATGCGCGCGACCGGTAGGTCGGCTGCCTCGATGGTCTTCCAGATCTCGTGGGCGATGACCTCGGCGGTCGGGTTGTCGAGGAGGTCGTTCAGGTAGCGGTGGTCGTAGCGCGTGATGACGTCGCGCTCGACGACGTCCTTGATGTCGGCGAAGTCGACGACGATGCCGTTCTCGTCGAGCGGCCCCTCGACGGTGACCTCGACGCGATACGAGTGCCCGTGCAGCCGCCGGCACTTGCCCGTGTGCCAGGGGAGCTGGTGGGCCGCCTCGAAAGTGAACGACCTGGTCACGCTGGTGCGCATCGGCGTTCAGCGTACGGGTGCTACGCGGCCGGCGTCCTCAGAAGCAGGTGAGGCAGCCTGGCGGTTGGATCTCGCCGCCGCCAGGACCGGGCACCGCGGGCCGCGGGTAAGAGTTCTTGAACGTGTGGACGTCGTGGTCTTCGAGGGTCCGCATCCGCTGGTTGCTCGCCGCGATGCCGGCGCACATCGTGTGCTTCTTGAGGTTGTCCTCGTCGCAGATGTCCACGGCGAAGTCGTCGTCGTAATGCTTCCCCCAGCCGGTGGCGTGCCCGAACTCGTGGGAGCTGACCGCCACACACGTCGATCGCACCCTCGGGCGGATCGACCGCTCCGGCGTACCACGCGTTCTTGGTATCGAACTCCATGATGAACGCGCGGGGCGGTCCGCTCGGAGGGCAAATTCGTGTTCGCGCGAGGACGTCCCCGCCGGGACTCTCAGGGATATCAATCGCGCGGACCAAGCTCGGTTGGACCGCGGTGCTCTCACAGTCGAACGCGGCGTTCTCGGCCACGCCCGCGAACTGGAAACGCATCGTCGACCCGATGGCGTTCCACTCCTCTGCACCCTTGACGATGAAGGGCACGACGTCCGCCTTCGCGGCGTCGACTCCCGGGCTGACCCGCCAGATGACCGGGCGCGCCTCCACCGGCCACCGCACGTCATACAGACCATCCCACGCATGGCCGTAGCCGCCGGGCGGCGCTCCGACCGTCGCGCCGAGGACCACCGACAGCACGACCAGTGATCGCCGCACGCGACGGGGGGTCATCGGATGTCCAGCTCGCTGTCGGGGACGACGATCGCGTTGCACGCGGTCCACGACCGCACGAGCCAGCTGCCGTCCCGCTGCTCGAGGTCGACGTAGGCGATCAGCTTGCCGTCGCTGACCCAGCGGTGCCGCTCGCCCCTGCTGTGCCGCCCCGGCCCGGCGACGAAATCGTCCAGTCGGCCTCGAATGGACTGGCCGTGCTCGAGAAACCACGAGAGGGCTTCCCGTGCGGACTGCGGTCCTGCACCTGTCGGCTCTCCGTAGTCGATGATGGTTCTTTGGCCCAGGTCTCCCGGGCCGCATTGAATTTCCTCCGGGGGGTAGGCGGGCGGCGCGCCTTCGTGCGCCACCGCTCGCGGCGTCTCCTCCGCGAGCAGCATCCGCGCCGCGAAGAACCCGCCGCCGACGAGCAGGAGTACGGCGGGCAGGACCCACCAGAACCGGCGCCCCGTGGCGTCTACATCTACATCGGTTTCCATCGCCAACCCCCCAGCTCGCAACGACGATCAAGAATGGTAACCGCCGTGACCTGTCTTTGCTCGACAGCGCGAGCGTGCCTTCCGCTGCTATGGCGTAAAACCGAAACCACAAGCGGCGTCATGTGACCAAAAAGATGGCGCGGTCAACTCCTTGACGGTTGTTCTTCACGCGCACGCTTCTCTGCCTGTTCGACGGCGGCGTCGATCATCCGGCACGCGGTGCGCCTGCCCAACTGCTGGTAGGCCGAGAACGTGGCCGCGTCGAACCATTGCCGCGCCGTCCCGTCGCCAGGGAAGATGCTGTGCCGCTGCGCGTACTCGAGGAGGTCCCAGTCGGCCGCGTCCGAGCCGTACAACGCGAGCGTGCCGTAGACGAGCCATCCCTTGCTCGCCTCGACCTTCCCACCGGGGTGCACCACCTCGGCTTCCCCCAGCCGGTGGCGTGCCCGAACTCGTGGGAGCTGACCGCCCACACGTCGATCGCACCCTCGGGCGGATCGAGCACGCCGCCATACCAGTGCTCCTTGGTGTCGAACTCCATGATGAACGCGCGGGGTGGCCCGACCGGTGGGCAAATCTGCGTCTGCGCGAGGACGTCATGACCTGAGATGTTCGGGAGGTCGCGCGCTCGTACCAGGCTCGGTCGGACCGCGGTGCTCTCGCAGTCGAACGCGGCGTTCTCGGCCACGCCCGCGAACTGGAACCGCATCGTCGACCCGATGGCGTTCCACTCCTCTGCACCCTTGACGATGAAGGGCACGACGTCCGCCTTCGCGGCGTCGACTCCCGGGCTGACGCGCCACACGACCGGGCGTGCCTCCACGGGCCATCGCCTCCGATACAGACCATCCCACGCATGGCCGTAGCCGCCGGGCGGCGCTCCGACCGTCGCCCCCAGGACCACCGACAGCACGACCAGTGATCGCCGCACGCGACGGGGGGTCACCGGATGTCCAGCTCGCTGTCGGGGACGACGATCGCGTTGCACGCGGTCCACGACCGCACGAGCCAGCTGCCGTCCCGCTGCTCGAGGTCGACGTAGGCGATCAGCCTGCCGTCGCTGACCCAGCGGTGCCGCTCGCCCCTGCTGTGCCGCCCCGGCCCGGCGACGAAATCGTCCAGTCGGCCTCGAATGGAC